>JAFEEH010000126.1 GCA_018241185.1 Pseudomonadota bacterium
CGAACGCTATTGTTTTTGTAGCCGCTCGCGCAGGCGGGGCGGGCGTTGCGGGCCGATTTGGCTTGAAAAATCAGACAGCCGGACGCAGAGGGCGCAAAGGTCTCGCAGAGGGCGCAGAAGAAAACCTTTCATGTCTTTTCTGCGCCCTCTGCGAAGTCTCCGCGCCCTCTGCGTTCGGCTGTCCGTATTGATTTGCCGCTCAGCCCAGCCGTGCCCGATGCCGCGCGATCTGCGCCTTGACCTGCGCCGGCGCCGTGCCGCCGAGCGTGTGGCGGGCGTTGAGCGAGCCGCGCAGGCTCAGCACGTCGTACACGTCCTTCTCGATGGCGGGGTTGAAGCCCTGCAGCACCGTGAGCGGGAGCTCCGACAGGTCGACGCTGTGTGAGATCGCGGCCTTCACCGCATGCGCCACGGTCTCGTGCGCGTCGCGGAAGGGCAGGCCCTTCTTCACGAGGTAGTCGGCCAGGTCGGTGGCGGTGGCATAGCCCTTGAGCGCAGCGGCCTCCATGGCCTCCTTCTTCACAGTGATGCCGCCCACCATCTCCGCGAAGATGCGCAGCGTGTCCTTGAGCGTGTCGACGGTGTCGAAGAGCGGTTCCTTGTCTTCCTGGTTGTCCTTGTTGTAGGCCAGGGGCTGGCCCTTCATCAGGGTGATGAGACCCATCAGGTGACCGACCACGCGGCCCGTCTTGCCGCGGGCCAGTTCGGGCACGTCGGGGTTCTTCTTCTGCGGCATGATCGAGCTGCCGGTCGTGAAGCGGTCGGCGATCTGGATGAAGCCGAAGTTCTGGCTCATCCACAGGATGAGTTCCTCGCTGAAGCGGCTGATGTGCACCATGCACAGGCTGGCGGCGGCCGTGAACTCGATGGCGAAGTCGCGGTCGCTCACGGCATCGAGGCTGTTCTGGCACACGCCCTCCATGCCCAGCGTCTTCGCGACCATCTCGCGGTCCAGCGGGTAGCTGGTGCCGGCCAGCGCGGCGGCGCCCAGCGGCAGGCGGTTGACGCGCTTGCGCACGTCGCCCAGGCGTTCGGCGTCGCGCGCGAACATCTCGACGTAGGCCAGCATGTGGTGGCCGAAGCTCACCGGCTGCGCCACCTGCAGATGGGTGAAACCGGGCAGGATGACCTCGACGTTGGCCTCGGCGATGGCCAGCAGCGCCTTCTGCAGGTCGGTCAGCAGGCCGTCGATCAGGTCGATCTCGCCACGCAGCCACAGGCGCACGTCGGTGGCGACCTGGTCGTTGCGGCTGCGGCCGGTGTGCAGGCGCTTGCCGGCGTCGCCCACCAGCTGCGTGAGGCGTGCCTCGATGTTCAGGTGCACGTCTTCCAGCGCCAGCTTCCATTCGAAGCTGCCGGCCTCGATTTCGGCCTTGATCTGTGCCATCCCACGCTGGATATCGGCCAGGTCCTGCGCGCCGATGATCTTCTGCGCCGCCAGCATGCCGGCATGCGCCAGCGAACCCTCGATGTCGGCCTGCCACAGACGCTTGTCGAAGAACACGCTCGAGGTGTAGCGCTGCACCAGTTCGCTCATCGGTTCGGAGAAGAGGGCCGACCAGGCTTCGGATTTCTTGTCGAGTTGGTTCTGGGTCATGGGCAGGGTGTGCAGGTGGGGCGGGCCGGGGGCGGGGCGGTCGGGAACAGCAGCAATAATGGCCCGCTGCCCTTCCAACGTGTCGCAAGCGATGCGCAACCCATCGATTTTATCGACGCCCCCTGGCTCGGACAGAAGTGCCCGGCCCCCCGGCGCCACGGCCTCCGGGCCGGTGGGCGTCGATGCCACGCCCTGGGGCCCGGGCGACACGACGATGCCGGCGCCGCTGGAGCCGCCGGCCGCTGCGGGCACGGGAGCGCCCCCATCGGCGGCGCGCGCCCACCCGCGTTTCGACGCCTGCCGCATCGGCGTGGTCCTGCGCACGGTGCTGGCCATGGAGGCCGCCGTGGCGCTGGCCACGCTCTTCGTCGCCGCGGGCCCGGCCGACTGGCTGACGCTGGCCGCCACGGTGACCGGCGGCGCCTTGCCCGGCACGCTGCTGTGGCTGGTGCTCATCTGCGCCGCGAAGAAACTGCTGGCGCGCTGGCCGCTGCGGGTGCAATACGGGGCGGGCGCGACCATCGGCGCGCTGGCCGGCCTGTACGGTTGCGGCCTGCTGCGCCTCACCGGCGTGATGGCGACCGCGCCCTGGCTGGCGAGCGGCCTGGCCGGCGCCACCTTCGCAGCCCTGGTGATGGTGGCCATGGTGCTGCGCGCCAGCGGCGAGACGCCCGCCGCCACCACGGCGCGGCTGGAGGAACTGCAGCAGCGCATCCGCCCGCACTTCCTCTTCAACACGCTCAACAGCGCCATCGCCCTGGTGCGCGAGGAACCCGCCAAGGCCGAGGCCATGCTCGAGGACCTGAGCGAGCTGTTCCGCTCGGCGCTGGCCGACCCCGACGAATCGGTGACGCTGGGCGACGAGATCGCGCTGGCGCAGCGCTACCTGGCCATCGAGCAGACCCGCTTCGGCGAGCGCCTGCGCGTGCGTTGGGCCATCGACCCGGCGGCCAACGACGCGCGCCTGCCCAAGCTGCTGCTGCAGCCGCTGGTGGAGAACGCCGTGAAGCACGGCGTGGAGCCCAGTCCCCAGGGCGCAAAGCTGCGCATCCGCACGGAGCGGCGCGGCAGCAAGGTGGTCATCGAGGTGGTGAACAGCCTGCCGCCTTTGTTGTGGGCCGACCAGCCGCTGCCGCGCGGGCACGGCATCGCGCTGGCGAACGTGCGAGACCGGCTGCGCCTGCTGCACGACATGCAGGCCAGCTTTCGCGCCGGGGTCGACCAGGACCACTACCGCGTGCGCATCGACATTCCCGCTGAACCATGACGAAGAACGCTCTCGAGACACCGACCCTGGCGCCCGAGCGCCGCCCAGTCGCGCCAGCGCTGCGCACCCTGATCGTCGACGACGAGCAGCTCGCCCGTTCACGCCTGCGCACCCTGCTGGGCGATTGCCAGTCGCCGGCGGCGCTCGTCAGCGCCGAGGCGGAACACGGCGGCGAGGCACTGCGTCTGCTCGACAGCCAACCCTTCGACGTGGTGCTGCTGGACATCCACATGCCCGGCATCGATGGCGTGGAGCTGGCGCGCGTGCTGCGCGGGCGGGCCGACCCGCTGGCGGTGGTCTTCGTCACCGCGCATGCCAACCACGCCGTCACGGCTTTCGAGCTCGACGCGGTCGACTACCTCACCAAGCCCGTTCGCGCCGAGCGGCTGCAGCAGGCGCTGGCCAAGGCCGAGCGCTACCTGAAGGAGCGGCGCGCCGAACAGGCCGACGCGCCGGTCGAAAGCCTGCTCATCCAGGACCGCGGCCGGGCCGAGCGCATCCCGCTGACGGAAGTCGTGTACTTCAAGTCGGAGCTCAAGTACATCACCGTGCGCACGGCCACCCGCACGCTGATCATGGACGGCACCCTGGGCGAGCTCGAGGAGCGCTACCCCGACCGTTTCGTGCGCGCGCACCGCAATGCGCTGGTGGCGCGCACGGCCATCCGCTCGCTCGAGCGCTACGACGACGGCGAGGACGTGGAGGGTTGGGCCGTCAAGCTCGCGGGCGTGCCGGAGGTCATCGTCGTCTCGCGTCGCATGCTCACCGCGGTGCGCGAAGCGCTCAAGGCCGTGCCATGAGCCCCAGCGAGCCGCCCGCGCCTCCGCTCGCCTCGCCCGAGGCCGAGCGCGAAGCGGACGAGGTGATCGCGCAGGTGGAGCGCGAGCGCGCCGCGCGGCCGCCGGGCGAGGCACCCGTGGCCACCCTCCCGTCCGAACAGCCGCGCGTGCTGCTGCACATGCCTGTGGACGTGCGCAGCGCCTCGCTGGTGCTGCTGGCGGTGCTGGCCTGCGTGTTCACCCTGCGCTGGGCCGCGGCCGTGTTCGTGCCGCTGATGCTCAGCCTGATCCTCGTCTACGCCCTGTCGCCCGTCGTGAACGCGATGGTGCGCATGCACATCCCCCGCTGGCTGGCTGCCATGGTCCTGCTGCTGGGCCTGGGCGGCGGATTGGGCTGGACGGGCTATTCGCTGTCGGACAGTGCCGCCCAGCTCATCGACTCGCTCCCGGTCGCGGCGCAGAAGCTGCGGGCTGCCCTGCGCACGAAGACCGCCAAGGCCGGTCCGCTCGACACCGTGCAGCAAGCCGCCGTCCAGCTCGAGCGCGCCGCGCAGGACAACGCTGCGCCGGCGCCCGTGCAGCGCCGCGGCGTGCAGCGCGTGATCGTCGAGCGCCCGCCCTTCAACGTGCGCGACTACGTGTGGACCGGCACCGTCGGCGTGCTCGGTGCTGCCAGCCAGCTCACGCTGGTGGCCTTCCTCACCTTCTTCGCGCTGTGCGCGGGCGACACCTTCCGTCGCAAACTGGTGAAGATGGCCGGCCCCAGCCTGCAGAAGAAACGCATCACCGTGCATGTGCTGGACGACATCACGGGCCACATCCAGCGCTACCTGCTGGTGCAGATCCTGTCGAGTGCGATCGTCGGCCTGGCGACCGGCCTGACCTTCTGGGCCATCGGCCTGCAGAACGCCGCTGTGTGGGGCATCCTCGCCGCCGTGACCAACCTCATCCCCTACGTGGGCTCGGTCATCATGCTGGCGGCCGCCGGGCTGGTGGCCTTCCTGCAGTTCAGCAGCATCGAGATGGCGCTGCTGGTGGGCGGCAGTTCGCTGCTCATCCACACGCTGGTGGGCAACCTGCTGGTGCCGTGGCTCACCAGCCGCACCTCGCGCATGAACCCGGTGGCCGTGTTCGTGGGCGTGATCTTCTGGGGCTGGCTGTGGGGCGTGTGGGGGCTGCTGCTGGGCATCCCGATCATGATGGTCGTGAAGGCGGTGTGCGACAGGGTCGAGGATCTGCAGCCGATCGGGGAGCTGCTGGGGGACTAGGTTGCTATCGAAAAGATAGCCGCTCGCGCCCGTTCGGTGGGCACTGCAGGTCCATTTGGCTTGCAGACGGCTAAAAAAAACGGCCCCCGAAGGAGCCGCACGAAGACTAAAAAGCTTTCTTCCCGGGGAGGACTGTCAGGAAGCAGCGTCCAATGCCTGAGGGCATGTTCCAGCCGGCGCGCAGTGTAGCGGTGCGGGTTACGTCGGTCGATCGCGGTACCATCCGGCGTTCAAGGCGCCGCGCCCCAAGAGCGGGCGCCAGGGAGGGCAACACGATGCGGCAGGGCACTTCATGCGTCCGTGACCAAGCCCCGGTTGTCCATGAACGTGATCAGCGTCGGACAACCATGCCATGGCAGACCTCGCCAGTGTCTTCGGCTCGCCCTACCGGCAGGCGCATCGCCTGCTTCGCCTGAGC
>JAFEEH010000127.1 GCA_018241185.1 Pseudomonadota bacterium
GATGTACCGGGCTGAGCTGCAAACAGTCCTGTATCGGGCTGCACATCAGCGCACGCATCGACATTGCAGTTCCAGGCTCTACGCCTTTCGCTTTCCAACTCCCTTTCTTCATTCCAAAGGACACGTCATGCCATCGACAGCGCTTCGAGATCTCAAGGTCGCCATCCTCGTCACGGATGGCTTCGAACAGGTGGAACTCACCCAACCGCGCCGTGCGCTCGATGCCGCTGGTGCGACCACGCACATCGTCTCGCCCGCCGGCGCCAAGGTGCAGGGCTGGAACCATCATGACAAGGCCGACACCTTCGCCGTCGAGGTGCCGCTGGACGGCGCACAGGCCGCCGACTACGACGCGCTGCTGCTGCCCGGCGGCGTGGTGAATCCCGATGCCCTGCGCCTCGAACCCAAAGCCATTGCCTTCGTCCGCGCTTTCGTCGAATCGGGCAAACCGATTGCCGCCATCTGCCACGGCCCATGGACACTGATCGACGCGGGCGGTGTGGAGGGACGCCGCATGACGTCGTGGCCGTCGCTGCGCACGGACCTCACGAATGCCGGCGCGCAATGGATCGACGAAGAGGCAGTGACCGACGGAGCGCTGATCACCAGCAGGAACCCCGACGATCTGCCGGCGTTCAACAAAGCCATGGTCGACCTGTTCGCGGCCGCACGCACGCCGGCTTGACCGCAGCGGTGGACGGCCAACGCGCACGCGCCTTCGACCGCGGCGAGGCATGAGTGACCGCGTCGGTCGTCGCCGATTACAGCTTGATGGCGCGGTGAACGCGGTCAACCCACCGCATCGCACGTGGTGAGCATGCGCCAACGAACACTATTGGATTCGTTTCCCACAACGCCTTCGTCGTCGGAAGATGACGACGTTCTACTTCTGTTATGGATATGACAAGTAACTAAAAGCAGTCGTTGCCGCAGCGAAATGGCATTTCTAGTATCCATTTCATGCAACAGATCGAAACAGCGTTCCGGATTTCCCCGCCGCCGGTGTCCGCTGAAACTGCGTTACGCGGTGCTTTCGTTTACGCGAGCAATATCCTTCGCGTTCGCGAAGCCTACGGTCAGCGCATCGCTCGCGAATTCAGCGCCCGCATCGCAGAGCGGCTCGGCGCCATCACCAGCGATCCAGAACGCCAGGTCATTGCGATCGGCGACGATTGCCTGGTGTTGTGGCTGCCTCAGGAAGAAGGCACCCAGGAAGACGTGCTGGAGCAGCTCATGGTGCTCGGCGGCACCGAGCCCATCTGCGTCGAGGGCCACGAACTTCTCCCGGCATTGCACGCCGGCTGGACGGAGTTGCAGACCGCCACACCACGGTGCCTGACGGCCGACGAGTGCAGCTATGTCCTCTATGCGTCGGCGTCGTACTCGGCGCTCCACGTCGGGATGTGGAGGGGCCATGCGGACCGCTTCCAGGCCGACATGAAGGTTGCCGCAGCCGTCGCGCGCGTGCACGCCTCCGGTAATGTCGACTGCGCGTGGCAGGGCGTCGTCAGCCCGTACTCGCCCCTCAGCATCCTTTACTGGCGCGGTGTGCCGCGCCTCGCCGGGCAGGCGGCCGACGCGCGCATCAACTCGCACGACGGCTTCATGCCGTCGCTCGAGCGCCTGGCGCTCACGCGGCTGGTCGACCGCGCGCAGGTCATGCGCATCTTCGCCAGGCTGCTCGACGATCCCTCTCTGCGCCTGGCCTGCAGGATCTCGTCGATGAGCGTGCGCCACGACAGCTACTGGTCGCATCTGTTCGCGCTCCTCGAGGCAAACCCCGGCGCCGCCAGCCGTTTCACGCTCGAGATCTCCGGCCGCACCGCGCTTCCCTCGCTGGAAGACGCAAGGACCTTCTGCGATGCCATCCGCCAGCGCGGCGGACGCATCGCCATGGCAGGCTTCGGAAGCGGGCCGGTCAACCTCGAAGGCCTCCAGGCATGCAGCCCCCAGACCCTGCTGCTGGACGACAGCTTCGTGCTTCGCAGCCGCCACCACCAGGATGCCGCCCGCGCGCTGCGCGACATGATCCGCATCTGCGCCCACCTGGCCGAGCAGATCGTCGTCGCCGGCGTCGAGAGCGAGCATGACTACGCCAACGCACTGCGCGCCGGCGCCCGCTGGATGTGCGGCGGATTCGTCAACGGCGCGTCCTTCGATCCGGCGCAGGCCGCCGCGCGCAGGGCGGAGGACGCCTGGAACCCGTCGGACTCGCCTGCGCCCGCGCGTGGTGCGCCTGCACGCCCAAGTGCGCGCGCGGAAGCGGCTTTTCACGGTGTTGCGGCCGTGGTCCCCTGGGGATTCGCAGGATGACCCACATCGAGCAACACGACAAGCGGCGGCTCAAGCTCTTCGTGCTGGAACTGCGCGCGGAACTCAACCGCGTCGAGGAATCGATCGCGCAGATGCAGCACCGTGCGAGCGAACTGCTGGGCATGTTCCAGCAGGAGTTCCAGGGCCAGTCCGAGCGGATGTACCGGGATCTGGAGCGCGCGATCGTGGAGAACGGCGGCGACGTCCCTTCTGAGGCGCCGCCTCTTCTGGACTCCGACGATCCACCGGCCCTCCCCAGGACGGCGGTGATCCCCCACTTGCGCGCCGTTCCCAGCCTTTCTGTCGCTCAGAAGAGCATGTCGCAGCCATGAGCGGTTAGCGCCAAGACGCCCGACAACGGGCGCACTGCGACGAGGCAATCGCCTCGTTCGAGCCTTCCAGGCCATCCCATCCTCAAGGAAATTCTCATGATTCACTTTCGAGTCAGGGCCGCGTTCGCCCTGCCGAGCCTTCAACGCGCCTCGCTGCTGGCAGCCGCGTGCGCCCTGGCGGGTGCGCCAGCGCTGGCCAACAACGCCGGCGAGAACGCGGCGTGGCAGTTCCAGACGGCGGCCGACAAGGTCAATGCCGCCGTGGTGCAGGACATGGTTCAGAAAAGGAAGTCCGGCTACTACGCGGCACCGGTGACGAACAACAGCTACGTCACCCACATCGACCACCAGTACAACTGCGACGTCGCGGCCAACGCCACGGGCAGCCAGGGCACCAACAGCACGGTGGCCAACTCCCCGAGCAGCGCCGGAGCCTCCTCGCAGTCCACCGGCAACGCCAACCAGGCCGACGTCGGCACCTACGGCGCGACGCAGGTCGGCAGCACCCAGACGAACACCGGCGTGGTGGGCGCCGCGGCGGTCGGCAACACCAACAGCTACGTCAATGGCACGGCGTGGCAGGCACTGAACTCCAACCAGACCAACAGCGGCAACCAGTCCGCATCGGTCACGGGCAGCACGGCTTGCGCCTACGGTGCACTGAACTGAGGGCGCGAGGAAAACAAAGTCATGCAGAACAAGACCCACCGTACCGCACGCGCCTGGCGCCTCGGCCTGTGCGCCGCCGCCGTGGCCCTGGCCTCGGGTTGCACCTATATCCCCCAGCAACGCGTCGCGCCCGGCGAAGTGCCGATTCCGCTCGGGCCCTCGGTGCGCGACAACGTCACGCCCATGGAGGGCGTGCTCGCGTGCTTCGCCGACCACGTCGCCGCCTCGGAACGGACGCCCGTCGTCGTCAGCGTGGGTGACGTGAAGGACTACACCGGCAAGTACAGCATCAACGAGGGCAACGCCATCACGCAGGGCGGCGCGCTCATGGTGTATTCGGCGCTGGGAAAGCTCACGGGCGCCGTGGGCGTGGCCGAGCGCTTCGACCCGGTGATTGCCGAGCGCGAACTCGGCTACGCGGACCGGCGGCAGCTGGGCGACGGCATGACGCATCGCCTGGGCAACAACGGCAACGCGCAGGTCGTGCCCTGGATGCCGTACTTCGGCGGCAGCATCCACAAGTCGGACTACTACATCGTGGGCGGCATCACGGAGCTGAACTACAACATCAATTCCGGCGGCTTCGACATTTCAAAGAACCAGGTCGGTGCCAAGGCGCGGACCTTCACCGCCTCCGTCGGCGTGGACCTGCGCATCGTCGACACCCGTTCGCTGGTGGTGCGCAAGACCGTCAGCCTGACCAAGCAGTTCCACGGCTACGAGATCGGCCTGAACGTCTTCCGGTTCTTCGGCAGCGACCTGTTCGACGTCGACATCGGCAGCAAGGGGCAGGAGCCGCTGCAGCTCGGGATACGCACCGCGCTCGAGGAAGGCGTGGTCCGCCTGTTGGGCACCGTCACCCAGGTGGACCCCGAGCCCTGCCTGACGCTGCGGCC
>JAFEEH010000128.1 GCA_018241185.1 Pseudomonadota bacterium
GCTCCGCCATCCCCTGCGGTCCCGCCGGCTCCGCCATCCCCTGCGGTCCCGCCGGCTCCGCCATCCCCTGCGGTTCCACCAGCCCCACCATCTCCTGGCGGACCAGGATCGGGAGTCGGTCCGCCGCCAGCGCTCCCGCCGTTTGCGCTGGCCAGCGTCGAGGTGGCGCAGACCCACGTTATCAAGCCGGAAGGGAGCACCTACCGCTCTCGCGTCGACGTTGCCAACAAGACCAGCAAGAGGCTCCGGCTCATCGGTGACCGAGCTGCATTGTTGATGGTCGAGCCGCGCGGCGGCAGCGGCACCGTGCAGGTGCGCGCGCAACGGGCCGACGGCCAGGCGCTCGGTCCGCTCCTGCTCGATCCGCCGGAGCGCTTGCCGCGCACCGACAGCCAATACGCTGCGTACTCGACCGTGAAGCACAGCATCCTGCTGCCGAAGGAGTGGATACAGCCCGGCACCAAACTGCAGGTGAGCCGTTCAGGCGCGGCGGGCTCGGTGGATGTGCCCTTGTCAGTCGGTCCGTCGGTGGACGTCACGCTTTGGACCTGGCCCTTCTTCTACTACGGCGCCAAGGCATCCGCCTCGCCTCGTTCGATCGCGATCGAGGCGTCGTCCAAGGGCAACTCGGGCATCACATGGGACAGGAGCTATGTGCAGCGGATGCCTTTCTCGCGTCTGCTGCCCCATACGATGGGCCCGATCGAAATGGCGGTCGGCATCGCGCCGCCGGTCAATGATGCGAATTTCTGCCATCCCGCGTTTGCCTACAGTTCGGAAAGTCAGCTGTCCCAGTCCGGCCACGATGGGTTTTTCACGATGGGGCAGACCTTGCTGTGGGCCACTGCGGTGGGTAAGCAATACACCGGCAACAACGATCGCGACCTTGCCGCGGCGTACTGGATGCCGTTGGAGCAGAGTGCCGGCAATGGCAAGCAGTCGGCTGAATGGGGGGGCGGCCTGGGCGGAAGTCGCAGAGGCACGGGCGACCAGGACGAGTACGGCGCCACCTTCCTGCACGAACTGGGTCACGGCTTCTCTCTAAGCCACGCCGCCACCGAGTACGACGCCGGGACCTATCCCTATTTCCAGGGTGGCCTGCAAGGCTCGGCCTGGGGCTACGACGCGGACCGCAACCAATTGCTGTCGACGGTAATGCCCACCTCCAAGTATGCCGAGGGGCGGCTCGATTCGGCGACAGGCGTGCGCTACAAGAAAGATCCCATGGCGGGCGGGCAGTTGAACGGGGACAACTCGTACAAATGGGGCATGTTTGCCGACTACAACGTCGCGCGCATGCAGGCCTACATCGAATCGTTGCCCCAGTACGACGCTAATTTCAAGCGCACGCACCCCGACCGGATGGACCATGTGAAGGTGTGGAACGAAGCGAAAGGCGCCTTCGAGTCCGTGGCCGGCGTCTCGATCATTGGTCTGTTGCGAGATGTGATGAAGGTCGCCCAGCCGGTCACCACCATCGCGGGCACGCTGTCCCACTTCAATGTCAGTCCACAGTCGAGCCGGATCTTTGTCGGAAAGCCGGGAGTGGGCAACATGCCACGCCTGTTCGATCCGACCCGGCAGGAGGACATGGATCAGCTCAAGGCTGGCTATGTGTTGAGCGCGTCGAACAGCTACTGCTCGGAACAGGGTTGCGACTACACGATGGCGGTGCAGTACGAAAGTGGCGCCATCCAGCGCGTGCTGTTGCCGGTGGGGCATCGCAACAGCGATGGGACTCTGACGCAGGCCGCATCGGACCCGCTGTCGGCCAACAGCTTCGTGCGCTACGTGGTGAACCTGCCGGGAAGCGCCGGGACCGTGGTCAAGGTGCAGGTCTTCCACACGCCCCTGGGCTCGCGACCCAGCTACAAGGCAATTTCCGCTTCGGAGCTGGGAGGCGTCGCGTACCCGTTGATGAACGAATGGGTTCTTGCCGATGGTGCCAGCGGCGGCAAGGGCGGAGCCGGGCCCGGTGCGGCACCCAACTTCGATGCCTGCAACCCCAAGGCCAAGCGCTACATGGGTGGAGGCGGTTGATCAAACGCGGCGCGCGGATGGCCGGCCGCGCGCAATGTCCCTACGTCGCCCCGGATCGGCTTGTTCACATTCGCTTCATAAATACAATGCGAATCAATCGCATTTGATATGAAGCCATGTTCCTTCGCTGCCTGACCACCGCCCGTTCGGTGCCCGTTACACGTTGGCTGGCCCTGGCGACGGTCGGCCTGGCCGTCGCCAAGCCGGTCCTGGCCCAGCCGTCCGGGCCGCAGGAGGCGGGCACGGCCGCGCCCACCTTGCCGGCCGTCCAGGTGGACGCCAACGCCGAACGCGAGACCGCCACCTCGCCCCTCATCGGCTACCGTGCGAAGAACGCCGCCACCGCCACCAAGACCGACACCCCGCTGGCGGAGACGCCGCAGTCGGTGACCGTGGTCACGCGCGACCAGATCGTGGACCAGGGCGCGACCAACCTGCAGGACGCGCTGACCTACGCGGCCGGCGTGCGCTCCGATGCCTACGGTCTGGACTCGCGCGCCGATTCGGTGCGCATCCGCGGCACGGAACCGACCGTGTTCCTGGACGGCCTGCGGCAGGCCTACGGCTACTACACCAGCACGACGCGCACCGACCCGTTCACGCTCGAGCGGCTCGAAGTGCTGCGCGGCCCCTCGGGCATGCTCTTCGGCGCCGGCACGGCGGCCGGCGTGGTCAACATGGTGAGCAAGCGGCCGCTGTTCGAGACGCAGCGCGAGATCGGCGTGCAGTACGGCAGCTTCAACCGCCGCCAGCTGCAGGTCGACCTGACCGGCCCGCTGGATGCCGAGGGCACGCTGGCCTACCGGCTCATCGCGCTGGGCCGCAAGTCGGGCACGCAGGTCGACCACGTGCCCGACGACCGCGTGCTGCTGGCGCCTTCGCTCACCTGGCGGCCGACGGCCATGACCTCGCTCACCCTGCAGGGGCTCTACCAGAAGGACAAGAGCGGCAGCTCCTCCCAGTTCTTTCCCTGGGAGGGCACGCTGCTGCCCAATCCCAATGGCCAGCTGCCGCGCAACCGCTTCATCGGCGAGCCGGGCGACTACTACGACAGCCAGCGCAAGTCCTTCGGCTGGCTGTTCGAACACAGGTTCAACGACCAGTGGGCGGTGCGCCAGAACTTCCGCGTCGCGCGCAACGTGAACGACAGCCTCTACCACTGGGGCGACTTCTACGGCAACGGCGTCGATGCGGGCCCGGGCGGCTGGGGCGCCGACCCGATCTTCAAGCGCACGCTCGGCCGCTACACCTCGAACTCACGCACCGAGCAGCAGATCACCAACCTCGACAACCACGTCGAGGGCCGCTTCAGCACCGGAGCGCTCCAGCACACGCTGCTCGTCGGCGCCGACTTCACGCGCTCGCGCGAACGCACCTGGACCGACTATTCGGGCTACAGCACGATCGACGCCTACTTCCCGGCCTACGGCAACGTGGCCGCGGGCGTGCGCACGCCCAACCCCAAGACCCGCCAGCGCCAGTCCGGCTTCTACCTGCAGGACCAGATGAAGCTCGGCCCGTGGATCGTCGTGGCGGGCCTGCGGCACGACCGCGCGGTGTCGAGCGCCGAAGGCAGCGAGTCCGACAAGGCCTCGGCCACCACCAAGCGCCTGGGGCTCATGTACGCGTTCGACTCGGGCTGGTCGCCCTACATCAGCTATGCGGAGTCCTTCACCCCGCAGTCGTCGGTCAACGGCCAGATCTTCAAGCCCCTGCGCGGCGAGCAGTGGGAGGCGGGCGTCAAGTACGAACCGGCGGGCCGCAGCCTGGCATTCAGCGCCGCGGTGTACGACCTGAAGGAAAAGAACCAGGTGCAGCAGACCGGGCCCTACACCTACGACCAGCTCGGGCGCACGCGCACCCGCGGGGTCGAACTCGAGGCCCGCGGCACGGTGGGCCGCGACCTCGACCTGATCGCCCACTACAACTACACCGACCTCGATCCGCAGCTCGAAGGCCTGCCGCGCCACCAGGCCAGCGTCTGGGCCAAATACCGCTTCGCCATCGCGGGCGTCAACGGCTTCTCGGCCGGCGCCGGCGTGCGCTACATGGGCGCCTTCCGCGACACGTCGTATGGCGGCTACGGCCCGCGCGTGCCGAGCGCGGCGCTGCTCGACCTGGTCTTCGCCTACGACACCGAGCGCTGGCGCTACGCGCTCAACGTCAACAACGCGACCGACAAGAACTACTTCAGCACTTGCCTGGCCCGCGGCGATTGCTGGTGGGGCGCGCGCCGCAATGTGGTGGCCAGTGCCACCTACCGGTTCTGACGTCCGGCGTCCTGCACACTCCGAATCACGATGAAGAGCCAATCGATCAAGACCTGGGCCTGGGTGCACAAGTGGAGCAGCATCGTCTGCACCGCCTTCATGCTGCTGCTGTGCATCACGGGGCTGCCGCTGATCTTCCACCACGAGATCGGGCACCTGCTGGGCACCGAGGTGGAAGCGCCGAAGATGGCGGCCGGCACGCCGCACCAGAGCCTGGACCGCATCCTGGACGTGGCGCGCACCCAGCATCCCGACCGGGTCGTGCAGTTCGCTTCCAAGGCCGAGGACGACGACAACCTCTGGTTCGTCACCATGACGCCCACGCCGGCGCCCACCGACGATTTCCGCTCCGTGGCCATCGACGCGCGCACGGCGCAGGTGCTGGCGCAGCCGCGCTTCGACCAGGGCTTCATGTACGTGATGTTCAAGCTGCACGTCGACCTGTTCGCGGGGCTGCCGGGCAAGCTCTTCCTGGGCCTCATGGGGCTGCTGCTGCTGGTGGCCGTCGTCAGCGGCGTGGTGCTGTACTCGCCCTTCATGCGCAAGCTGGACTTCGGCACCGTACGGCGCGACCGGCGCACGCGCCTGAAGTGGCTGGACCTGCACAACCTGCTGGGCATCGTCACGCTGGTGTGGGTCTTCGTGGTGGGTGCCACCGGCATGATCAACACCTGGGCCGACCTCGTCATCAAGTACTGGCAGCACGACCAGCTCAGTGCCTTGCTGGTGCCCTACCAGGGCCAGCCGCTGGTACCAGTGGCCGAACGCGGCTCGGTGCAGCGCTCGCTGGAGGCCGCGCAGGCGCAGGCGCCGCACACCAAGCTGTCGTTCATCGCCTTCCCGGGCACGGCGTTCTCGAGCCCGCACCACACCACCTTCTTCCTCAAGGGCAACGAGCCCTTCACCTCGAAGCTGCTGCAGCCGGTGCTGGTGGATGCGAAGACGGCCGAGGTCACCGCGGCGCCCAGGCTGCCGTGGTACCTCACGGCGCTGCTGGTGTCGCAGCCGCTGCACTTCGGCGACTACGGCGGCATGCCGATGCAGATCCTGTGGGCGCTGCTGGACATCGCCACCATCATCGTGCTGGGGAGCGGGTTGTACCTGTGGCTGCGCAAGGGGCAGCCCACGCACGAGCACAAGCCGAAGCCGCTCGCGGCCGGTGTCGCAGAGCCTGCGCACGCACCGCCACTGTCGCCGGCGGCCGCCACGCGCGCTTCCACGCAACTGGAAGGCGCGCCGTGAAGTCCTCGCGCTCCTTCACGGCGATGTGGGGCTGGCCGATCGCGATGGGCGTGCTCACCGCCATCGGGCTGGTGTCGGCGCTGTTCAGCGACGGCGGCTTCGGCGACATGCTGGCGTGGGTCACGCTGGGCGTCCCCGTGGCGGCCTGCCTCTGGTTCGGCTGGTTGCGGCGGCGCTGCTGAAGCGCCGGTTTCAAGCCAAATCGGCCTGAAACGCCCACTGGGCGGGCGCGGGCAGCTATGAGTTTCATAGCGAATACGTGGAGGCCGCGCCTAGTGCGGCTCGCCCACAATGCGTCGCATGACGCCGAAGACGCTCCATCCCACCGTCGCCTGGCTGGCCTGCGCCATGCCTTGCGTGGCCGCCGCGCAGACGAGCGCTGCTGATCCCGCCCAGGCGGCCACGCCGATGCTCGACGCGGTGACGGTCAGCGTCCCGCGCGGGCAGGTCTCGCCCTTCGACGTCGCGGGCTCGGTCGACCGGGTCGAGGGCGAGGAGGCACGCGACAGCCGGCTGCAGGCCCAGCTCACCGAAAGCCTGGCCGGCGTGCCGGGCCTGCAGCTGCAGAACCGCTACAACTTCGCGCAGGACCTGCAACTGTCCATCCGCGGCTTCGGCGCCCGCTCCACCTTCGGCGTGCGCGGCGTGCGCATCTACGTCGACGGCATCCCGGCCACGCTGCCGGACGGGCAGGGCCAGACCTCCAACATCGACATCGCCTCGCTCGACCACATCGAGGTGCTGCGCGGGCCCTTCTCGGCGCTGTACGGCAACTCCTCCGGCGGCGTGCTGCAGGCCTTCACCGCTGCGGGCGAAGGCCGGCCGCGGCTGCAGTATTCGGCCGCCGGCGGCAGTTTCGGCACCTGGCGGCAGGGCCTGCAGCTCAGCGGCGCGCAGGCGCTGGGCGGCCCCGGCGGCGCGGCCATCGACTACCTCTTCAGCGCCAGCCGTTTCGACACCGAGGGCTGGCGCGAGCACAGCGCCGCGCGGCGGGACCTGGCCAACGGCAAGCTCGGCCTCACGCTCGACAACGGCGACCGGCTCACGCTGGTGGTCAACCGCGTGCGCATCGACGCACAGGACCCGCTGGGCCTCACGGCCGAGCAGTTCGCGCTGGCCCCGCGCAGCGCGCCGCTGGCCACGCAGTACGACACGCGCAAGACGGTCTCGCAGAGCCAGGCCGGCCTGCTCTACGAGCGCCGGCTCGACAGCCGCAACCAGCTGCGGCTGATGCTCTACGGCGGCGAGCGCGGGACCACGCAGTTCCAGGCCATCCCGCCCTCGGCCCAGCAGAACCCGCTGCAGGCCGGCGGCGTGATCGGCCTGGCGCGCAACTACAGCGGGCTGGATGTGCGCTGGACCGGCGAGTTCGCCCTGGCCGGCCGGCCGCTCGATCTGGTCGCAGGCCTGGGCTACGACCGCATGCGCGAATGGCGCACCGGCTACGAGAACTACCTCGGCTCGGCGTCACGCCCCTGGCTGGGCGTGCGCGGCCGCCTGCGCCGCAACGAGCGCAACGAAGTCTGGAACCTCGACCCCTATGCCCAGGCCACCTGGCGCTTCGCCGACGCCTGGACGCTGGAGGCGGGCGTGCGCCGCAGCAGCGTGCACTTCGATTCGCAGGACCGCTACGTGCTGGGCCGCAACCGGGACGACAGCGGCAGTGCCCGCTATGCCCGCACGCTCCCCGTCGCGTCGTTGCGCTGGCAACCCACGCGCGACCTGGCGCTGTACCTGTCGGCCGGGCGCGGCTTCGAGACACCAACGCTGAACGAACTCTCGTACCGGCCCGACGGCACCGGTGGCCTCAACTTCGGCCTGCGCCCGTCGGTCAATGACAGCGTCGAACTGGGCGCAAAGGCGCGCGTGGGGGGCGGCCTGCTCACCGCGGCGCTCTTCGAGACCCGCACGCAGGACGAGATCGTGACTGCCACCAACGTCGGCGGCCGTGCCACCTTCCAGAATGCCGGCCGCACGCGGCGGCAGGGCGCCGAACTGGGCTGGCAGCACGAGACGGCGGGCCACTGGCGCACGCAGCTTGCCTACACCTGGCTCGACGCGCGCTACCAGGACGCCTTCTGCTCGCCCGCGCCGTGCACCGGTGCAAGCTATGTCGCCGGGGGCAACCTCATCCCGGGCATCGCGCGGCAGTCGCTGTTCGCGTCCTTCGGCTACGTGCCGCCGCAAGGCTTCCGCGCGGGCGTGGAGCTGCGCGCGCTCAGCCGAGTCCAGGCCAACGACCGCAACACGGCCAGCGCGCCGGGCTATGCCGTGGCGGCGCTCTATGCGGGCTATGTGCAGCGCTGGGAGCGGTGGGAATTCAATGCCTTCGCACGCGTCGAGAACGCGGCCGACCGCAAGTACGCCGGTTCGGTCATCGTCAACGAAGGGAATGCACGCTACTTCGAGCCGGCGCCGGGCCGCAACTGGACCGTGGGCGTGGGCGGGGCCTACCGGTTCTGAGACCGGGATTCAGGGCCAAATTGGCCTGGAACGCCCGTGGCTGCTGCGCAAGCAGCTATCAAAAAATGAGCGCCGGATGGAGTCCGAAGCTCAGTTCTTGACGCACTCGAACATCACTTCGATGTTGCCGGGCGCCATGCCCAGCATGCGGGCGCGGCCGCCTTCGTTGGCGCAGTAGGCGCCGGCCTCGCTGGCCGTGCTGGCGCGCAGCTTGCCGCCAGGCATGCGGACGACTTCGTAGGGCGTGCCGCAGGCCGTCAGGACGAGCGGCACGGCAAGGAGGCAGAGGGTCAGGAACCGGGTCATGGGGCGATTGTGAAGGATGCCCGGCCCGCGGCCGCGCGCAGCGCGGCTGCCTTGTCGGTTCTTTGGTCCGCACCCACATCGCTGCGCGATAGGAGTGCAGCCCGCATACGGACACTGCGCTGCGCGCAGCGGGCTTACAGCCCGGCGGCGGCACGCAGTGCCGCCGCTTTGTCCGTGCGCTCCCATGTGAATTCGGGCTCTTCGCGGCCGAAGTGGCCGTAGGCGGCGGTCTTGGCGTAGATCGGGCGCAGCAGGTCCAGCATCTGGATGATGCCCTTGGGCCGCAGGTCGAAGTGCTCCTGCACCAGCGCGGCGATCTTCTCGTCGGAAATCACGCCCGTGCCTTCGGTGTAGACCGTCACGTTCATCGGCCGCGCCACGCCGATCGCGTAGGCCACCTGGATCTGGCACTGGCGCGCCAAACCGGCCGCCACGATGTTCTTGGCCACGTAGCGCGCCGCATACGCCGCCGAGCGGTCGACCTTCGACGGGTCCTTGCCCGAGAAGGCGCCGCCGCCGTGCGGGCAGGCGCCGCCGTAGGTGTCGACGATGATCTTGCGGCCCGTGAGGCCGCAGTCGCCCTGCGGGCCGCCGATGACGAAGCGGCCGGTCGGGTTGATCAGGTACTTGGTGTCCTGGAGCCATTCCTTGGGCAGGACGGGCTTGATGATCTCCTCGATGACGGCTTCGGTGAAGCTGGCCTTCATCTTGGTGGCCGTCTCGCTCTGGTCGGGATGGTGCTGGGTCGACAGCACGACGGTGTCGATGCTGTGCGGCTTGCCGTCGACGTAGCGCATCGTGACCTGGCTCTTGGCATCGGGGCGCAGGAAGGGCAGGCGGCCGTCCTTGCGCAGCTGCGCCTGGCGTTCCACGAGGCGGTGCGCGTAGTAGATCGGCGCGGGCATCAGCTCGGGCGTCTCGTCGCAGCCGTAGCCGAACATGAGGCCCTGGTCGCCGGCGCCGGTGTTGAGGTGGTCGTCGCTCGCGTGGTCCACGCCCTGCGCGATGTCGTTGGACTGCTTGTCGTAGCAGACCATCACGGCGCAGCCCTTGTAGTCGATGCCGTAGTCGGTGTTGTCGTAGCCGATGCGCTTGATGGTGTCGCGCGCGACCTGGATGTAGTCGACGTGCGCGTTGGTCGTGATCTCGCCCGCGAGCACCACCAGGCCGGTGTTGGTCAGCGTCTCGGCGGCCACGCGGCTGCGCGGGTCCTGCTCGAAGATCGCGTCGAGGATCGCGTCCGAGATCTGGTCCGCGACCTTGTCGGGGTGGCCTTCGGAGACCGATTCGGAAGTGAAGAGGAAGTCGTTCGCCATGAAAGAAAGCTCCTTGTGCAAGTCCATTGGCGCGTTGCCAGGCTTGGGAGTCTTGGCGAACGCTTTAGCGGAGTTGTTTAACGTCGCCCCGCAAGTAGTTCCATAACTCGGCGACAATTTGCATTCTATTCAAGCCGCGCAAGCCTCGCCTTGCCCGCGCGTCTGTCCATACCACCCCTGTTGTTTCCGCCCCTGAATGACCGCGCTGTTCCGTCTGCTCGCCCGTGTGCCGCTGCCGCTGATGCACGCGCTGGGCCGGGCCTTCGGCTGGCTCGTGTGGTGGCTGGCACCCGACTACCGTCGGCGCTTCCGTGAAAACGCCGAGGCCGCCGGCTTCACGCCCGCCCAGTGGCGTCCGGCCGTCGGCTCGGCCGGCGAGATGGTCGCCGAGCTGCCCTGGCTGTGGGCCCGCCCGGCCGGCGAGAGCGTGCTGCCCAGGATCGTGCGCTGGGAAGGCGCAGAGGTCTTCGAGGCGGCCCTGGCCGAACGCAAGGGCGTGATCATGGTCGTGCCGCACCTGGGCAGTTGGGAGATGTACGGCCAGGCCGTGGGCGAGCGCTTCGTGAAGGACCACGGGCCCATCACCGCGCTGTTCCGGCCCTCGCGCAAGAAATGGATCGCCGGCCTGGTCGAAGGCTCCCGCGACCGGCCGGGCCTGCAGACGCTGCCCACCACCGTCAAGGGCGTGCGCGGCCTGATGCGCACGCTCAAGGAAGGCGGCTACACCGGCATCCTGCCCGACCAGGTGCCTCCCCTGGGGCAGGGCGTGTGGGCGCCCTTCCTGGGCCGGCCGGCCTACACCATGACCCTGCTGCCGCGGCTGGCGCAGACCACCGGTGCCAAGGTCTTCCTCGGCGTGTGCGAGCGGCTGCGGGGCGGGCGCTACGTGATCCGCTTCATCCCCTTCACCGGCACCGCGCTCACCGACCGCGACGCCACGCCCGAGGCCGCTGCTGCGGCCATGAACGAAGGCATCGCGCAGCTCGTGCGCAGCCTGCCGGGTCAGTACGTGTGGGACTACGCGCGCTACAAGCAGCCCAAGGGCGAGCCGATGGAGGTGGCGCAATGAGAGGGCCGGCATGAGCCTCTCCGCCCGCCTGGGCATCGGCTTCATGAAGGCGCTGGCGCATGTGCCGCTGCCGGCCACACGCGCCCTGGGCGCGGCGCTCGGCCGCCTCCTGCACGCGGTCGCCAAGCCGCGCCGCCATGTGGTGGATGTGAACCTGGCGCTGTGCTTCCCCGACAAGTCGCCCGAGGAACGCCGCCGCATCGCGCGCCAGACCTTCGTCTACGTGGCGCAGGCCTGGCTGGACCGCAGCTGGTTGTGGCATGCACCGCCCGAGGTCGTCGACCGCCGCATCCGCGTCACCGGTGCCATTCAGGAAATCGACGAGGGGAACGACCCGACGATCCTGTTCGCGCCGCACTTCTACGGCCTCGATGCGGCGGCGACGGCGCTCACCAAGCACAACCCCAAGCCCTCGACCACCATCTACACCACGCAGCGCGACCCCATGGTCGACGAGTGGACCCGCCAGGGCCGCACGCGCTTCGGCAACGTCACGGTGCTGCATCGCGTCGATGGCGTGAAGGAGATCGTGGGTGGCCTGCGCAAGGGCGGCGTGCTCTACCTGCTGCCCGACATGGACTTCGGCCCCTCGCAGTCGGTCTTCGTGCCCTTCTACGGCGTCATGGCGGCCACCGTGCCTTCGCTGTCGCGCTTCGCGCGGCTGGGGCGGGCCAAGGTGGTGCCCGTGATCTCGAAACTCGTGCCCGGCGGCTACGAGATCGAGGTGCTCCCCGCCTGGACCGACTTCCCCAGCGACGACGCCGTGGCCGACACGGCCCTGATGAACCAGCGCCTGGCCGGCTACATCGACGCCATGCCCGAGCAGTACTACTGGGTGCACCGCCGCTTCAAGTCGCGCCCGCCGGGCGAACCCAAGGTGTACTGACCCACGCGCCGCAGCCTGGCGGCTCCGGCGCCCGAACGCGTTTTTCCGTTGCCATGCATCCCCGCGCCCTGCCGAACGATTCCCTCCTGCACGGACCCGACCGGCCCGACCTGCTGCGCCACGAGGTGCTGGCCGATCTGTTCGAGGCCACGGCCGCCCGCCTGCCCGCGAAAACCGCGTTGCGCTTCGGCACCGTCGCGCTGAGCTACGGCGAACTCGACCAGGCGGCTGACCGCGTCGCGCATCGCCTGATCGAGGCCGGCGTGCGGCCCGGCGAGATGGTGGGCCTGTGGCTCACGCGCGGCATCGAGTTGCTGGTGCTGCAGTTGGGCATCGCCAAGACCGGCGCCGCCTGGCTGCCCTTCGACGCCGAGGTGCCGGTCGAGCGCATTGCGGTCTGCCTCGACGACGCCGCGGCACGCGTGCTGCTCGTCGATGCCGACACCGGCGCCGCGCTGGCCGAGCCGCCCGCCGGCACGCAGGTGATCCGCGCTGTGGACCTCCTGGCGCCGCTGCCGCCCGGCACGGTGCCGCGCCGGCGCGAGGGCGCAATGCCCGCGCACACCGCCTACGTCATCTACACCAGCGGCTCCACCGGCAAGCCCAAGGGCATCGCCATCACGCACGGCAGCATCTGCCACTTCCTGCGCAGCGAGAACGCGCGCCTGGGTGTGGAAGAGGGCGACCGGGTGTACCAGGGCTTCTCGGTCGCCTTCGACATGAGCTTCGAGGAGATCTGGATCAGCTACCTGGTCGGCGCCTCGCTCTGGATCGCGCCGCGCACGCTGGCCGGCGACCCCGAGGCGCTGCCGCGGGCGCTGATCGAGCAGGACATCACCGTGCTGCATGCGGTGCCCACGCTGCTGGCGCTGTTCGCGCAGGACGTGCCGAACCTGCGCATCATCAACCTCGGCGGCGAGATGTGCCCGCAGGCGCTGGTCGACAAGTGGGCCGCCCCCACGCGCCGCATCTTCAACACCTACGGGCCGACCGAGGCGACGGTGTCGGCCTCGCTGGCCGAACTGCACACCGGCGAGCCCGTGACCATCGGCGAGGCGCTGCCCAACTACGGCCTGCTGGTGATCGAGGTCATCGAGCCCGAATCCATCGTCGATGGGCGGCTGCCGCCGCTGAAGCTGCTGCCGCTGGGCGAGACCGGCGAGCTGTGCATCACCGGCCCGGGCGTGGCGGCCGGCTACCTCGGGCGGCCGGAACTCACGGCCGAGAAGTTCGTCGCCAACCCCTGGGCACGCAACGCGGGCGAAGCCCGCCTGTACCGCACCGGCGACCTGGCCCGCGTCGAGGTGCGGGCCGACGGTACGCCGCAGATGCAATGCCTCGGCCGGGCCGACGACCAGGTCAAGGTGCGGGGTTTCCGTGTCGAGCTCGGCGAGATCGAGGCGGTGCTGGCGCAGCAGCCGGGCGTGGGCACCACGGCCGTCGTGCTGCGGCCCGAGGGCGGCATCGACCAGCTGATCGCCTTCTATGTGCCGGCCGGCGAAGCACCCGCCGCGTCCGCGCTGCGCTCGGCCCTGGCCGGGCGGCTGCCGCCGTACATGGTCCCGGCGCGCTTCGAGCCCCTGGATGCCATGCCCCGGCTGCCCAGCGGCAAGATCGACCGCAAGGTGCTGCGCGGGCTGCCGCTGGCCGCCGCCTCACAGGCCGAAGGCGGCGACGCGCCTGACACTCCGGCCGAGGAGCTGTTGTTCGCGGCGCTGGCGCGGCTTTTCCCCGGCCAGCCGATCCGGCGCGCCCAGGACTTCTTCGCCGACCTGGGCGGGCATTCGCTGCTGGCCGCGCGCCTGGTGTCGCAGCTGCGGCAGGACCCCCGCTTCGCCCAGGCCACGGTCGGCGACGTGTACGTGGGCCGGCAGGTCGGCGCGATCGCCGAGGCACTGCAACGTGGCATGGTCGACGCCGCGGCTGCGGCCGCGCCGCAGCGGCCCTTCGTGATCCATTCCGGCTGGCGACGCTGGCGCTGCGGCTTGGCGCAGGCGGCGCTCATCCCGTTCCTGGTCTTGTTGAAGATGGCGCAGTGGCTGGCGCCTTTCTTCGCCTACCACTTCAACACCGGCGAGGAGGGCGACAGCGTGGCCTTCGCCATCGCGGCCTCGGTGGCGGTGTTCGTTCTTACCACGCTGGCCGAGTTCGCGGTGGCCTGGGCGGGCAAGTGGCTGGTGGCCGGCCGCCTGGCACCGGGCAGCTATCCGCTGTGGGGCTGGGTGTACTTTCGCTGGTGGCTGGCCGACCGGCTGGTCGAGGCCGTGCCGACCTACATGATCAACGGCTCGCCGCTCTACGCCTGGTGGCTGCGGGCGCTGGGCGCGCGCGTCGGCGACGAGGTCAACCTCGGCTCGGTCACGGTGCGGGTGCCGGAACTCGTGCGCATCGGCGAGGGCAGCAGCATCGGCAACGCCGTGATGCTCGAGAACGCCCGCGTCGAGGGCGGCCTGTTGCACTTGGGCCGCATCGACATCGGCGCCCAGGCCGGCGTCGGCTCGTACGTGGTCATCGAGGGCGACACCACCATCGGCGACTGGGGGCACCTGGAAGGCCAGTCGGCGCTGTCGGCCGGGCAGTCGGTGCCCGCGCGCAAGATCTGGCATGGCTCGCCCGCGCGCGAGCGCGCCGACTTCGACCCGGCCGGCCTGCCGCCGCGCCCGGCCGTGAGCCGCAGGCGCCTGCGCTGGGAGATGGCGTTTTTCATCATGGGCGCGCTGGTGGTGGCCGTGCTGTTCTTCATGCCGGTGTTCCCGACCTTCCTGCTCATCGACC
>JAFEEH010000129.1 GCA_018241185.1 Pseudomonadota bacterium
CTGCCCGAGTACGTGGCACGCGCATTCGCCACCGCCATGAACGGGCGGCCCGGGCCCGTGGTGCTGGTGCTGCCCGAGGACATGCTGCGCGCTGCGGTCGACGCCACACCGCTGCCGCGCGTCGAGCCGGCGCTGGCCTGGGCCGATCCGGGTGGCCTGCGCGAGTTGCGGCAACTGCTGCTGGCGGCCCGGCAGCCGCTGGTGATCGCCGGCGGGGGCGGGTGGACGCCGCAGGCGGCCCAGGCGCTGCAGCGCTTTGCGGAGAACTGGCAGCTGCCCGTGGGCAATGCCTTCCGTTTCCAGGACACCTTCGACAACCACCATCCCCTGTACGCGGGCGATGTGGGCATCGGCATCAATCCGAAGCTCGCTGCACGGGTGCGGGAAGCCGACCTGGTGATCGCGATCGGGCCGCGCCTGGGCGAGATGACCACCGGCGGGTATACCCTGCTGGAGGCGCCTCGTCCGGTTCAGAAGCTGGTGCATTTCCATGCCAGCGCGGAAGAGCTGCATCGGGTGTACCAGGCCGATCTGGTGTTCAACACGACGATGAACGCGGCGGCGAGGGCCCTGGAAGTGCTCACGGCGCCGCCCGAGCTGCCCTGGTGCGACTGGACGCAGGCGGTGCATGCTGACTACGAGGGCAACCTGGTTCCGCAAGCGCTGCCCGGACCGATCGACATGCCGGCCATCGTTCAGTGCCTGCAGAAACACCTGCCGGCGGATGCGGTATTGACCAACGGGGCGGGCAATTTCGCGAGTTGGCTGCACCGCTTCTTCCGCCACCACGGGCTGGCCAAGGGCTTCAAGACGCAACTGGCGCCCACCAGCGGCGCCATGGGCTACGGTGTGCCGGCCGGCATTGCCGCCAGCATCACGACCGGGCGGGTGGCCTTCACCATCGCCGGCGATGGCGACTTCCTGATGAACGGGCAGGAACTCGCCACGGCCGTGCAGCATGGCGGCAAGAGCATCATCGTGCTGCTCAACAACGGCATGTACGGCACGATCCGCATGCACCAGGAGCGTGAATACCCCGTGCGGGTGAGCGGCACGGCACTGCACAACCCCGACTTCTGTGCGCTGGCCCGTGCCTACGGCTATGCGGCCGAGCGGGTGACGGAGACGGCCGGCTTCGAGGCCGCGCTGCTGCGGGCCCTGGCGCACGACCGCGGCACGCTGATCGAGATTCCGCTGGATCCGGAGGTCATCACGACGCGCGGGACTTTGAGCGCCATCACGCGGGCTGGTTTGGAGAAGCGCTGAGCGCGCGATGCGGCGGGAGCGCCGCACGGACAAAGAAAAAGCCGGCTTGCGCCGGCTTTTTTCATGGGGCTGGGCCGTCTTACTTGACGTGCTTGCCGATCAGGGAGGCCAGCTCGAACATCGAGACCTGGGCCTTGCCGAAGATTTCCTTCAGCTTGGCATCGGCGTTGATGTTGCGCTTGTTCGCCTTGTCCTGCAGGCCGTTCTTCTTGATGTAGTCCCACAGCTTGGACACGATGGCGGTGCGCGGCAGCGGGGTCGAGCCCACCACGGCGGCCAGCGCGGGGCTGGGGGTCAGGGCCTTCATGAAGGCGGCGTTGGGCGTGCGCTTCTTGGCGGGGGCCTTCTTCGCAGCAGCCTTCTTGGCGGGAGCTGCCTTCTTGGCCGGTGCGGCCTTCTTCGCAGGAGCCGCCTTCTTGGCCGGTGCGGCCTTCTTCGCCGGTGCTGCAGCCTTCTTGGCCGGGGCCGCCTTCTTGGCCGGCGCTTTCTTCGCCGGTGCTTTCTTTGCAGTTGCCATGGTTGATTTCCTTGTGATTTGGATAGAACGTTCTACCAATGAAAAACAGCGTCTCCACTGGCATTGCGGATGCTAAAGGAGAAAAAACGCGTTTCCAAGGGAGAAAGGCAATTTTTCATTGGGAGCTGTTGTTTTTTCCGAGGGTGTTTTCCCTCTGAAAACGACCCGCCCACCGACTTGCTTCACGGCAGCGCCGGCGGTGGCGCTCTGCGTGATGGCCAAGTGGCGAGCACCACCCCGATCAGGGCGATTGCGAAGGCTGCAATCTGTGTCGCGGAGAGGGCTTCGCCGAGGATGAGCACGCCGACCAGCGCAGCGCTCACGGGAAGCATCACGGTGAACACGCCTGCCTGCGCTGCAGGCACGCTTCGCAGGCCCGTCATCCACAGCCAGACGGTCCAGATGCTGGCCGCCATGGCGTAGAGCACCAGCAGAAGCCACAGGCCTGCCGGGACGCCACCGAAATCGAAGCGCAACGCGAACCACACGCCGAAGGGCGTCGACAGTGCGAAGCCCCAGAGGTTGATGAGCGAAGAAATCCGCTTGGGGCCGAGCCGGCCGGTCAACGACTTGCCGATGACGGCGTACGAGGCCTCGCACAGCACGGCGCAGAAGACCAGAAGGTTGCCCAGCCATGGGGCCGACGTCCCCGCCGCACGGCCGCCGGTCGCGCCGTTGTGCGGCGTGATCGCCAGCAGGCCGATGCCGAGCGCTGCGCAGGCAATGGCGGCGGCAATGCGGCGCGTGATGCGCTCGTGCAGGAACAGCCAGCTTGCAATGGCTACCACCGCGGGGATCGACGCCATGATCACTCCCGCCGAGACCGCGCTGGTCAGGCTCACCCCGAACAGCATGCAGATCGAGAACAGGAAGTTGCCGAGGAAGGACTCGAGGAACACCAAGCCGCGGGTCTTGCGGGTCATCGGGGGTTCGTCGGCGGGGCGCCGCAGCCAGTGAGGCATGGCCAGAGCGGCGATGCCGAAGCGCAGCCAGGCCAGCAGCAGCACGGGGAAGGCCGCCGCGAGCGGCTTGGAGAGGGCGACATAGCTGCCCACGAGCGACATGCTCAATGCGAGGCAGCCGTAGGCGAGGAGGCGGGGTGGGGCGGCGGAGGTCAATAGACTGCGGGCATTTGCAACGACACAGGCGCCGGATCATGCCCGACCCCGAACCCTTGACCCCGCGCCACGTCTTCGTTTACGGCACGCTGCGTGCGGGCGGTACCAACGACATCCGCCGATACCGGCCCCCGCCGCAATGGGTGGGTCAAGGCGCCGTTGCCGGCACGCTCTACGACCTCGGCGCTTATCCGGGCATCACCCTCGGCGGCGAGGGGCGGGTGATCGGTGAGGTCTACACCGTCTGCGACGACGTCGAGGCGGCACTGGACCGCCTGGAGGAAGTGCGTGACGACGGCTCCGGCGAGTACCGTCGCCGCAGGGTGCGCGTGCCTGTCGCCGGCATTGGTGACGTGGATTGCCTTGTTTACGAGATCCACCCGGACCGGGTGCGCGCGGCGCCGGTGATTGCTTCGGGCGACTGGTTGGAGCATCGGGCGCCGCAGGCGTGATCGCGTCGCCAGGCTCACCTTTC
This sequence comes from Pseudomonadota bacterium, assembly GCA_018241185.1. Lineage (GTDB taxonomy): Bacteria > Pseudomonadota > Gammaproteobacteria > Burkholderiales > Burkholderiaceae_C > Xenophilus. Next base: position 3,377 of record JAFEEH010000129.1, read on the forward strand.
ATCCACAAGGATCACTTTTCTCATGGTGAGAAGCAAGCGTGCTGCGCTGCCGCATATTTTCTCAATGCAAGAAATTAATTTTCACATCGGGAAATAAAACGCTTAAGTAGTTGATTTTTAAGGGAAAAAAATATGTCTTATATAAGACATAAGAGTAGGCGACTGAGCTACAGTGAGTGCAACGGTTTCGCACCGCCCCGTTTTTCATAACCGCACCCTGGAGTGAACATGCCTCAGACCATCACCGAACAACTCAGCCGTGAACAGCAAATTGCCGCCCTCGAGAAGGATTGGGCGACCAACCCCCGCTGGAAGGGCATCAAGCGTGGCTACAGCGCCGCCGACGTCGTGCGTCTGCGCGGCTCGCTGCCCATCGAGCACACGCTGGCCAAGCGCGGTGCCGAGAAACTGTGGGAGAAGATCAACGGCGGCGCCAAGAAGGGTTACGTCAACGCCTTCGGCGCCATCACCGCCGGCCAGGCCATGCAGCAGGCCAAGGCAGGCCTGGAAGCCGTGTACCTGTCGGGCTGGCAGGTGGCCGCCGACGGCAACACCTCCGAGACCATGTACCCTGACCAGTCGCTGTACGCGTACGACTCGGTGCCGACGATGGTCCGCCGCATCAACAACACCTTCAAGCGCGCCGACGAGATCCAGTGGTCGCGTGGCGTGAACCCCGGTGACAAGGAATTCATCGACTACTTCCTGCCGATCGTGGCCGATGCCGAAGCCGGCTTCGGCGGCGTGTTGAATGCCTTCGAGCTGATGAAAAACATGATCGCCTCGGGTGCTGCCGGGGTGCACTTCGAGGACCAGCTCGCGGCGGTGAAGAAGTGCGGCCACATGGGCGGCAAGGTGCTCGTGCCGACGCAGGAAGCTTGCGAGAAGCTGATCTCCGCACGCTTCGCGGCCGATGTGATGGGCGTCTCGACCATCGTGCTGGCCCGCACCGACGCGGAAGCGGCCAACCTGATCACCTCCGACCATGATGCGAACGACAAGCCGTTCCTGACCGGTGAGCGCACGCAGGAAGGCTTCTACCGCGTGAAGAACGGCCTGGAACAAGCCATCAGCCGCGGCGTTGCCTACGCGCCTTACGCGGACCTGGTGTGGTGCGAGACCGGCACGCCCGACCTGGGCTTCGCCCGTGAGTTCGCGCAGGCCGTGCACGCCGCATCGCCCGGCAAGCTGCTGTCGTACAACTGCTCGCCCTCGTTCAACTGGAGGAAGAACCTGGACGACAAGACCATCGCCCGTTTCCAGGAAGAGCTCTCGGCGCTGGGCTACAAGTACCAGTTCATCACGCTGGCCGGCATCCACGTCAACTGGTACAACACCTTCAAGTTCGCCCATGCCTATGCCAACGGCGAAGGCATGAAGCACTACGTCGAGATGGTGCAGGAACCCGAGTTCGCCGCGCGCGAGCAGGGCTACACCTTCGTGTCGCACCAGCAGGAAGTCGGTGCGGGCTACTTCGACGACGTGACTACCGTGATCCAGGGTGGTTCGTCGAGCGTGAAGGCGCTGACCGGCTCGACCGAGGAAGAGCAGTTCCACTGAGTCACACGGCCGGCGATCCGGCCTGTGATCAGAGAGCCCGGCCCTGGCCGGGCTTTTTCATGTTCCAGCCGCTGTTGCCGAGCCTGCGACGCACCGAGGGTGCGCGTTAGAATGCAAGGCTCCGACCGTCATCCCACCAACAAGGGCGAGAAAGGCACTCTGGTTATGACACCGCGAACTACCGGCACCGCATCGAGCGGCCTCTTTCCGAAGGGAATGGGCCGGTAGCCCGCGCACGCTGGTACGTACCAGCCATGAACCACAGCTAAGCGCGGCTCCCGGCCGCGCTTTTTGTTTTTCCGAACCAGGTTTTCACATGATCCAGATCACGCTTCCCGACAACTCGCGTCGCGAGTTCCCCGGCCCCGTCACGGTGGCCGACGTGGCCCAGTCCATCGGCCCCGGGCTCGCCAAGATGACGGTCGCCGGCAAGGTGGACGGCCGGCTCGTAGATGCCAGCGACATCATCGACCACGATGCGAGGCTGCAGATCATCACGCCCAGGGACGACGAGGGCCTGGAGATCATTCGCCACTCCACGGCCCACTTGGTCGGGCATGCGGTGAAGCAGCTCTATCCCACGGCCAAGATGGTGATCGGCCCGGTGATCGACGAGGGCTTCTACTACGACATCGCCTACGAGCGGCCCTTCACGCCCGAGGACATGGCGGCCATCGAGCAGCGCATGAAGGAACTCATCGCGCAGGACTACGACGTCATCAAGAAGGTCACGCCGCGGGCCGAGGTGATCGAGGTCTTCAAGGCGCGTGGTGAGGACTACAAGCTGCGTCTGGTGGAGGACATGCCCGACGAGCAGGCGATGGGCCTGTATTACCACCAAGAATACGTGGACATGTGCCGTGGCCCGCACGTGCCGAACACGCGCTTCCTGAAGGTGTTCAAGCTCACGAAGCTGGCAGGGGCCTACTGGCGCGGCGACGCCAAGAACGAGCAGCTGCAGCGGATCTACGGGACGGCCTGGGCCGACAAGAAGCAGCTGGACGCGTACATCCAGCGCATCGAGGAAGCCGAGAAGCGCGACCATCGCAGGCTGGGCAAGGAGCTGGACCTGTACCACATCGACGAAGTGGCGCCAGGCCTGGTGTTCTGGCATCCCAAGGGTTGGGCGTTGTGGCAGGCGGTGGAGCAGTACATGCGGCAGGTGTACCGCGACACGGGCTATCAGGAAGTGAAGGGCCCGCAGATCCTGGATAAGAGCCTGTGGGAGAAGACGGGCCACTGGCAGAACTACCGCGAGAACATGTTCACGACGGAGTCGGAGAAGCGCGACTATGCGCTCAAGCCGATGAACTGCCCGGGCCACGTGATCATCTTCAAGAGCGACCTGCGCAGCTACCGCGACCTGCCGATCCGCTACGGCGAATTCGGCCAATGCCACCGCAACGAGCCCAGCGGCGCTCTGCACGGGATCATGCGCGTGCGGGGCTTCACGCAGGACGACGGCCACATCTTCTGCACGGAGGACCAGATCCTCGATGAGTGCGTGGCGTACACGGCCCAGCTGCAGAAGGTGTATGCGGACTTCGGCTTCACCGACATCCTTTACAAGGTCGCGACGCGGCCGGACAACCGTGTCGGCTCCGACGAGTTGTGGGACAAGGCCGAGCATGCGGTGATGGAAGCGCTGCGCCGTTCGGGCGTGGACTTCGTCATCGCGCCAGGCGACGGCGCCTTCTACGGCCCCAAGATCGAGTACACGCTACGCGATGCGATCGGCCGCCAGTGGCAGTGCGGCACGATGCAGGTGGACTTCAACACGGCGGAGCGCCTCGGCGCCGACTACGTGACGGAATCGAGCGGCCGAGCGCACCCCGTGATGCTCCACCGAGCCATCGTTGGCAGCCTCGAGCGCTTCATCGGCATGCTGGTCGAGCACCATGCGGGCGCCTTGCCCGCCTGGCTGGCCCCGGTGCAGGTCGCGGTGCTCAACATCAGCGAAGGACAGGCCGACTACGCTGAGGAAGTGGCGAAAACGCTGCGGAATCAAGGGTTTAGGGTGGCGCTGGACCTGCACAACGAGAAGATCACGTATAAAATACGCAAGCATTCGTTGCAAAAGCTCCCTTACATCGTTGTCATAGGCGACAAGGAAAAGGAAGCCGGCGCCGTCGCAGTGCGCGCCCGGGGCAATATCGACCTCGGTGCAATGTCGGTGGAGGCGTTCTCCCAAAAGATCGCTGACGACATCTCTCACAAGCGTTGACCGGAGACGACCCGGGCCTCGGCCTGGGTTCCGAATCGCCGTTTGTGCGCGTGCATGCTACGGCATCCGCTACGTTTTTTGTAGCAAACAGACCCAAGGATTGAAGCCATCGCTACTGCATTTCGCGACCGCCGCCAGCGCGAGGAACGCCAACACCGCCTGAACCGGGAAATCATGGCCCCGGAAGTCCGCCTTTTCGGCCCCGACAACGAAGCGCTGGGCGTTGTCAGCCTGCAGGAGGCCTTGCGCCTCGCGGGTGAACACGACGTGGACCTGGTCGAGACGGTGGCCGCGGCCAATCCGCCGGTCTGTCGGCTGATCGAATACGGCAAGTTCAAGTTTCTCGAGCAGAAGAAGGCCGCCGAAGCGAAGTCGAAGCAGAAGGTCATCGAGGTCAAGGAAATCAAGTTCCGCCCCGGGACCGACGACGGCGACTACAACATCAAGATGCGCAACATCCGGCGCTTCCTGGACGAAGGCGACAAGTGCAAGATCACCTTGCGCTTTCGCGGGCGAGAGATCACGCACCAGGAGCTGGGTCTGGCGCTTCTGCAACGCATCCGCGACGAACTGGGCGATGCGATCGTGGTCGAGCAGTTCCCCAAGCTCGAGGGTCGCCAGATGATCATGATGATCGCGCCGGGCCGAAAGAAGGCGGGGGCGGCCAAGTCGGCCACAGAGCCTGCAGCCGCCTGAAGCGTGGCGAGGCCTGTTTCTTGGAGCAGGCCATGGGATGAAGAAGGGATTTC
>JAFEEH010000012.1 GCA_018241185.1 Pseudomonadota bacterium
CGCGACGGTCACTCGCAGGCGAGCGCGTCGCGGCCCCGGAGTATCGCGGCGCAGAGCGCCCCTTCAGCCCCGGTTGCAGCCCGTTTCTCTTCATGCCGGCTGCAACCCCCTTGTACGGAGACACCCCCATGCCCGGCCTGCTTCCCGACATCGATCCCGATGGCCTGCTCGAGTTCTCGGTCGTCTACACCGACCGCGCGCTCAACCATATGTCCAAGCGCTTCACCGGCGTCATGCAGGACATCCTGGCCATGCTCAAGGAGGTCTATCACGCCCACACCGCGGTCCTCGTGCCGGGCAGCGGCACCTTCGGCATGGAAGCCGTCGCACGCCAGTTCGCCAACAAGGAAAAGGTGCTCATCATCCGCAACGGCTGGTTCAGCTACCGTTGGAGCCAGATCTTCGATGCCGGTGGCCTGGGCGGCGGCGCCATCGTGTGCAAGGCGCGCAAGCAGGGCGACGGCCCGCAGGCGCCCTGGGCGCCGTGCCCGGCGGGGGAAGTCGCGGCCGCCATCCGCGCCGAAAAGCCCAAGGTCGTCTTCGCACCGCACGTGGAAACGGCCAGCGGCATCCTGCTGCCCGACGACTACCTGCGCACCGTGAGCGCCGCGGCGCACGAGGTGGGTGCGCTCTTCGTGCTCGACTGCGTGGCGTCCGGCGCGATGTGGGTCGACATGGAGGCCACCGGCGTGGACGTGCTCATCAGCGCGCCGCAGAAGGGCTGGAGCGGCTCGCCCTGCTGCGCCATGGTCATGCTCAGCGAACGCGCACGACAGGCCATCGAGGGCACGACCAGCAGCAGTTTCTCGTGCGACCTCAAGAAGTGGATGCAGATCGCCGAGGGCTACGAAAAGGGCCAGCACGCGTATCACACCACCATGCCGACCGACGCACTCGTGCGCCTGCGCGACGTGATGCGCGAGACGCGCGAATGGGGCTTCGCGCCGGTGAAGGCCGCGCAGGTGGAACTGGGCCAGAAGGTGCGCGCGCTGCTCGAGTCGCGCGGCTTCCCCAGCGTGGCGGCCGAAGGCTACAAGGCGCCCGGCGTGGTGGTGAGCTACACCACCGACCCCGGCATCCAGAGCGCCAAGAAGTTCATCGAGGCCGGCCTGCAGACCGCTTCCGGTGTGCCGCTGCAATGTGACGAGGGGCCGGACTTCATGAGCTTCCGCATTGGGCTCTTCGGGCTCGAGAAGTGGCACAACGTCGACCGCACCGTCGGCCACCTCGCCACGGCGCTCGACAAGGTGGCGCCTCGCGCCGCCTGAGCGCGACGCGCGGCGCTAGCGCCGCGTGAACACCAGCAGCAGGTTGTTGGCCGGCATCGCGATGCGCTCGGCCAGTGAGAGGCCGGCCGCGTCGGCGCAGGCCGACACGGCGCCCAGCGTGCGCAGGCCCCACGCCGCGTTGCGCCGGCGCAGGTCGGCATCGAAGGCCGCGTTGCTGGGCGCCAGCACTTCGTCTTCGACGACGAATGGGCCGTACACCACCAGCCGGCCGCCGGGCCGCAGCACCTGCCCGGCGCCGCGCATCAGCCCCTCGGTTGCGTCCCAGGGCGAGATGTGGACCATGTTCGCGGCATAGACCAGGTCCAGCGATGCCGGCGGCAGGCGCCAGTCGGCCTCGCGCACGTCCAGCGCCACCGGTGCGGCCACATTCGGCAGGCCGGCGCAGCGTTCGGCGATCACCGCGTGCATCGACCGGTCGGGCTCGGTGGGTTGCCACCGCCAGCCGGGCAGGGCGGCGGCGAAATGCGCCGCGTGCTGGCCCGTGCCGGCCGCCACTTCGAGGGCCTGGCCGGTCGCGGGCAGGCTCCGCTGCAACTGAGCGAGGATGGGCGCCTTGTTGCGCTCGGAGGCGGGGCTGGTGGGAAGGGGCGGGGTGCCGGTCATTGTTGTCCTGCGTTGAAGCGCGCCGCGGCGGCGATGCGGTCGCGGCCCGGTAGTGTGCCCGTCAGGCCGCGACGTGCAAATTCCGGGTAGGCTCGTCGCAGCACCGATGCGGCTTGCGGCCAAGCGCCTTCCGAACCTGGCGCGGGCCAGCCATTCAGGGAGCCGTGCAGTCCTTCGAAAGGGGCATCGACATGCGGATGAGGAGATTTCTGGGGTGCCTGTCTGCGGGCGTGCTGCTGCACGTCGGGTTCGCGGGCGCCCAGGCGGGCAGTACCGTCGAGGTGGATCGCCGGACGACCGAAGGCCGTGAGGTGCGGCTGAGCACCGAGGTCAGCTGGGACCACCAGTGCCAGCGGCAAGGCACGCCCATGGTGACGGTCGTCGCGCCTCCCTCGTCGGGCGAGATCAGCACCCGTCCGGCCAGCAAGACCGTGCAGGGAAACCTCGTCGGGAGCACATCGTGCGCCGGCATGCGCATGGAGGGAGTTGGCGTGTTCTATGCGCCGCAGCCCGGCTTTCGCGGCAGCGACCACGTGCGCTACGACGTCCGTTTCCCGAACGGCCAGACGATCCATTTCATCGCACACATCGAGGTGAACGCGCCAGCGCGCTGACCATCGATGCCGGGCCGCGACCGGTCCTCCCGCATCGCCAAAGAAAAAGTCCGCAAGCACCGAAATGCCTGCGGACTTTTTGACTGGTGCCGGAGAGATGAATCGAACACCCGACCTTCTCATTACGAATGAGCTGCTCTACCGACTGAGCTACACCGGCGAAGCCTGCGATTATAGCGTATCCGTCAGGCGCCGGTGTGGTAGCCGGTCACGCGCTCGACCTCGTTTTTGGAGCCCAGGAACACGGCCACGCGTTCGTGCAGCTTGGCGGGCTGCAGGTCCAGGATGCGCTGCTTGCCGTTGGTCGCCGCGCCGCCGGCCTGCTCGACCAGCCAGGCCATGGGGTTGGCTTCGTACATCAGGCGCAGCTTGCCGGCCTTCTCGGGCTCGCGCTTGTCCCAGGGGTACATGAAGATGCCGCCGCGGGTGAGGATGCGGTGCACATCGGCCACCATGCTGGCGATCCAGCGCATGTTGAAGTCCTTGCCGCGCGGGCCGTCCTTGCCGGCGAGGCACTCGTCCACATAGCGCTTCACCGGGGCGTCCCAGTGCCGCATGTTGCTCATGTTGATGGCGAATTCCTTGGTGTCGGCCGGGATCTGCACGTTCTCCTGCGTGAGCACGAAGCTGCCCTGCTCGCGGTCGAGCGTGAACATCGCCACGCCGTCGCCCACGGTGAGCACCAGCGTGGTCGAGGGGCCATAGACGCAGTAACCGGCCGCCACCTGCTTGGCGCCCGCCTGGAGGAAATCGGCCTCCTGCACCCCGGGGTGGTCGTCGGGCTTCTTCAGCACGCTGAAGATGGTGCCGATGCTCACGTTCACGTCGATGTTGCTGGAGCCGTCGAGCGGGTCGAACAGCAGCAGGTACTCGCCCTGCGGGTAGCGGCTGGGCACCAGGTGGATGCTGTCCATCTCCTCGCTGGCCATGGCGGCCAGGTGGCCGCCCCATTCATTGGCC
>JAFEEH010000130.1 GCA_018241185.1 Pseudomonadota bacterium
GCAGACCAATCTAGAAAGAAGGAGAAGACCAAGAACTTATCCACACCGTGAGCCGCCAGGCTCGCAAAGAGGGTGGGTCAATATTCGATGGAAATGCCGGGTCAGGATTCCATGGAAATCAACAACCAGGCTCTGAAAGGGCCCGGGCGGCGAGCACTGCGCCCTTTCTGGCGGTTTCAGCAGGTGTTGGGGAGACTGCAGACATCAAACAACTCCGTGAGCTTCAAGATGTCGAACAGCAGCCAAGGCGTAAGCCGACTCAGCCTCTTCTGCCGTAGCAAAGCAGCCGATGTACTTCTTCGAGAGGTAGACCTGGTAGGGGCGCCGCCGGCGTCGAACGAACGTCCAGCCGCGACCGGTGCCAGCGTTCATCACGCCAGCGAGCGACGTTTCCCTAGGATGGTTGGCCCGAGAGTCTTTCGCGTCTTGGCTGTGCGTGATGATCTCGACGTTCCCAAGTGCATAGGGACCGACATCACCGTGGCGCGCCATCACGAAGCGGTCTTTTCCGATTCCACGCTGATCCAATTTTCCCGACGCTTGCCAGATCGCGAGCCACTGCTCGAACGTCAAATGCCACTCGATCCCGCGTCGAGCCGCTGCGTTCTTTTGCATACGAAATGCGTTGGGGAGTAACTCTTTCATGACTCACCGCCCTACCGCTTCGGCAGATCCAGACCTCATCCACACGAGCACCCGCACGCACCTGAGCACCAACCGCGACCCGGTGGGCATCAAGCCGGCGCAAGTCGTGCTGCGCATGACGCGCATGGAAATGCGGTGGCTGGATGGCGAGGTGGCCGTGCGGTTCACAGGACGGGACATCGACGTGACGCCGCGCAGCAGCAAGTCGCGCCCGCCGCGGCATCGCGGATAGCTCATGTCAGCCCCGGGCGGCCCGCTTGGGCGGCTTCCGCAAGAACAGCTTGGGGAATTCGAGCTTCACCGCTGCGGGGATGCCGCGCTTGCACCAGTTGCCCACGCGGTGGACGCTGAAGCCCAGCTTCGCGGCAAGTTTGGTAGGGCCGCCGTGTGCCTGGATGAGTTCCGAATCGGTCATAGGAACGCCATTTTACACACTGTGTTTAATATTTCAACATGGTGTTTTCACGCGGCGTTTAAGTGAGGCACAATGGCGTCATGCACCCCACGATCGAGCGCCTCATCAAGTTCGTGTACACGGCGTCAGGCATGCCGCCAAGCACCCAGCAGATGCTGTCCGCCCTGGGGGTATCGGCGGCAACCATGTCTAACTGGAAGACGCGCGGGATGTCGAAGGAAGGCGCACTACGCGCCGAGGCGGTCTACGGGTGTTCAGCCCATTGGCTGCTGACGGGGGAAGGGCCGGAGCAGGCGCATGCGGTCGGTTCGGCGGCACCGGTGGAATCGTGGCCATTCCGCCGAATCGACTACGCCAAGGTGAAGGCGCTCTCCCCTGCTCGGCTCGCAGAACTGGAGACGGCGGTGCTGATCGCGGCCGGGCATTTGGGGCTGGATGTCCGGGAATCGGACGACCGGCGGTAGCCACGGCGTCAACTGGACGAGGCCGGCAGGCGGCGTCGCGCAGAAGTGAGGCGCGCCAAGCACAATTCGTGCCCATCGGAACTTTCCGTTGATTGGCCAACACTAATCAAGGAAAATCAACGGCTACCGAGGCACCCCTCACTTGGAACTCAATCGCAATCGCCTTCTCAACGCGGCGGTGTTCTTCTCTTCGAACACCAAGTACTGCGGCAAGATAAAGCTCTTCAAACTGCTTTATCTGCTGGACTTCGAGCACTTCAAGGCTACGGGTCGCAGTGTGACCGGCGCGGACTACTCTGCGTGGAAGTTTGGCCCTGTTCCCGATCAGATGAATGAGGAATGGGAGCATCCCGAAGAGGACTTTGATGCGGCACTTGAAATCGTGCCGGAAAAGGTGATCGATTTCGTTCGGGAGACCGTTCGACCAAAGGTCCACTTCGACGACAAAGAATTCACACCCCGACAACTTGCACTACTCGAGAGGCTTTCGGCAGAACATCGAGACAGCCGGGCTCCGGAGATGATCGATGTGACCCACGCTGAGAACGGAGCTTGGGCGAAGGTGTGGCGGGGCGGAACGGGGCGTAACCAGCACATCCCATATGAGCTTGCCGTCGCAGATGATGACCCAAACCGGGAAGCCATCTTGAATCGTTCGAAAGCGGACCGGGACCACCTTGCTGCAGTGCAGTACGTCGGCTACTGACGATGCCGCTCGCGGGCGAGGTTTGGCTCCACAGTCGGTACTATTTCGACAATGACACCGGGGCTTGGAGAAGCAAATTTCTTCTCGTTCTTGGCATGCACGGCGGGGATATCGTCTACCGTCTCCTGACGAGTAGGCGCTATGGACGCCCGCACTTTCCCCCCTGCTTTCACGGTGACCCTTACCCGGGGTTCTACCTTGGCGTGTTGGGCGGCCCACTTACGAAAGACAGTTGGCTCGACCTAAGGGAGGAGGACGACCTTGACCCGAACTACTTCGTAAACAAGCAGGCGGCTGGTCTCCTCACTTACATCACGGCGCTGCCCACGCAACTTCTTTGCCCCGCCTTGCGATGTGCCGCACAAGCGCCTGATACCACCAAGCGCCAGGCAGCAGCGATGTACGCTACCAGAGCCCATCTCGGCTGCACAGACTAGCCCGCCATGCGCGGGCTTTTTTGCGCCTGGCGCCGCAGGTATGCTGTGGATCACTGGAGGTTGAGATGCTCAAGCTGCTGGATACGGGATGGGTCGCATACAGGTTCGGGAAGTGGCGCTGGGTGCCCTACTTCGCTGCGGGCCTGGTGTTCATGGTGATCGGCTGGGCAGCCACTGAGATCCTCGCCGTCGTACAGTCCATGAATCCTGCGGGGGCCGATGCGGGCGTATCCCCTTGGCCTTTCGCACTGACCGCAGCACTGGCGTTGCTCTTGATGATCTACAGCGTGTGGCTGTGCTATGTCGACGGGGTGCGTGAGGACTACAAAAAGAGTGCCGAGCACTACCGGACGCACGGCTGGTAGCCTGGTCACCCCTACGTCCGGAAGCCAGCCGCGCGTGGGGTTTTTCCGTAGGGGGCAGCTTGCAAGCTCACGGCTAAGGCGAAGGGTCGCTTGGGTCTAACCGACTCTGTTCAGCATCGATCCAAGCTTTCCCGGCCGCGATGACCGCCGCGTAAGCCTCATCGGGCGTGGAAAAGACTTCTCCAATCCGTGGGCCTTCATGGACAGCCTTCCCAGCTTTGTCCCTCACGCTGAAACCCAGTGCTTTGAGCTTTCCTTGGACTCCTTCAATCCTTGGGAAGATGAAGTGCCCACGGTATTCGTGACCATGGGACTTAGGCGGCTTGTTCGCATCCATGGACCCGCTTGTACCACCGCTTGCACGACTGCACGGCATGCCTGAAGAACTACCCGACGTCGAGGCGCGGCGCGGCACCTCCAACCCCATCGCCGAGGCAGGCTCAGTTCTCGGCGCCCTCATCGAACTCTGGAGCGAATGGTTTCCAGAGCAAGACTTCCTGCAGAAATTTTTCAAGCCCATGTGGGACGATGAGAAGACCTCAGGAAGCGACCAGGTCGACCAGATTCGGGAGATCGAAGAACTGAAGGACTGGAACGGCGCCCCAATCACCGCCGCCGAGCGCGACGCGTTCGTCAAGATCGCCTTACTCATGGCGGCATGCGCGTTTGCGGTACAAGCCATGAAGGCTCCGAAGAATTCCTCGGCCGCATGGACCTATGCCATCGATGCGTCTAGATGGCTCGGCATCCTGCAGGGGTTTCACTCTGGTGTTGGTCGGGGCACCGCTGCCAGCGAGCTGGCGCGGCGCGGTGCAGACGCCGCGCACGCAGAGAATCGCGCGATGAAGGCGCTGGTCATTCAATGGTGCGACGACAACATGGCCGCGTTCCGCAGTATGGATGCCGCTGCACAGGCAATCGCTGGGACGTTGGTGCCCGTGACCTTTCGCACCGCGCGCGATTGGATCGGCGCCTGGAAAAAGCTACGGTCTGCCGGCAAACCGTAGGCTCTGCAGGCACACCGGACGGGCGGCCGGCAAGCCGCTTTCACACACGACCCTGAGCGACGAAAGTACGGACAGTCGCTCGTCTCAGCGACTTTCCAGTTACTCAAAAGTCGCCGATGAATCCCTCGCTTTCGTCCCGTCGCAGCCCTACCGTTGAGGGCATGCACACGCGTCGGAAAACGTCAGACGAAAAGCAGACAGTCGCGGGCTTCCAATATTTCGAAGAGGCCGCGACGATGCGCGGCATGAAGATGCTGTGCGCATCGGTCAACAAGGAGTTCGAGTCCAGTGCCGTGGGTGCGATGTCAGCGCTTCTTTTTTTTAGCGACTCGTTTCATGGGGGCCGCAGCCTCGCCGCCAACCGTCCCGGGCCGATCGTGCCAAGCGGGTGGCCCACCGGAAATGTCACTCGTCGGCTCTCCGTCCTCGTACTGCCGGAAAAGTTGAGCAAGGACGAACGCGTGTTGCAGGCTCTGAGCAAGTTCACTGAACAGCTCTTTCGGCGTGCGCTCCGTCATCTCTCCAGTTGCATCAAAGCTCCGCACTATGCGCGGTGCCGGAATGTACCCGTCAGGCACTACCAAGGCCTTTTCCAGCAGCGAAATCAACTCAGCGTTGTAGCTGCGTCCACTCGCTTTCGCCGATTCATGCACTTTGGCGTGCAGTTCCGGCGGCAACCTCAGGGCAGTCTTGATGAAATTGCTCTGATCGATGGATGTAGCCATGCCTCCATCATAGTCCCCACTGTCCTGTCGGAATTGCCTCCATTGTGGAGACATGGCTCTATGATGCCTTCATGCCTCCATGATGGGGACTCAATATGAGAGCCGCGACTCAGATAAATTTTGTGAGAACAGCGCTTCGGCTACCGCCGGACTTGCATCGCGAAGTGCACGAATCGGCGCGAGAGAATGAGCGAACTTTCAACGGCGAGCTTATCCATCAACTCCGGCTGGCGTACAGCCGCGATCCTCGCCCCATTGAGCGGCAACCGGAGGGTCGGCTGTGACGGCGCTATTCGCCGCCGGCGTGGGACCGGCGAAGCGACTTGGCCGAAGCCCAGGGATGGGGCTTTTGCAAGTTGTGCAACTGCACAACGCGTTTTGCCAAGGTCTCAATTTCCGTCGTCGTCAGCACCGAGGTCAGCGGCAGCGTCTCTACGATTCGACTGAAATAGCTTTGCCGCTCTTCCTCTGTCCCTTGAATTCGAGGGCCACTGATGCCTTTAGCGAGTTCGGCCTTCGACGCGCTGATCACCGCTTCCCGACCCCCGAGATCCTCGACGCGCCGTCGGAGCAGCATCAGTTCATCGAGCAGCATCGCCTTGAGGATGGCCGCCCTATCGCGCGGATCCGAAAGCCCAATGGACACACCGATGCGTTGTTCACTGGTGGACGCCTCGTCTTCCGAGTCGAAGGATCCCTGCAGGCGATAGAGCAGTTCCGCGTGAAGGCTGCGACCGCTTGCCGCCGCAGCCTCCTGCACTCTTGCCTTCAACTCGTCCGGCATCCTCAAAGGGTAGCTTGGTGCTTGGTGTCGGTCTGTCGCCATAGCCAGATTGTGGACATCAAACAGAATCTCATCAAAGAATCTAATTGACATCCACGGACTGAGAATCTAAATTTCATCCACAGCATGAACACGACGAAGCAAATTAACCCGACGCCCGTGCGGCTGCCGCCTGAGCTCAAAGTGTGGCTGCAACACGAAGCAGTCGACCGGGAAGGCGGGAATCTGAACCGCGAGATCGTGCGGCGCCTTCAGCAGTCCCGCGAGCGGCAACTCGCGGCCCAGCAACCCAGCAACTAACCCGGGAACCCTAGCAAATGACCGTCAACATCACCATCGCGTCGCGCCAGATCGGCGACGACCTGACGCCCACCGTCAACGGCCGAGACCTCCACGCCGAACTCGGCGTGAAGAAGGACTTCACCGACTGGATCAAGGCGCAGATCAAGCGCGCCATGCTCGTGGAGGATCGCGACTACGTGAAGGTCCCCCAGAAGGGGGAGCTTTCCGCTACCGGCCAAGTGCGCCACGACTACCACCTCACCATCGAGGCATCGAAGCACATCGCCATGATGAGCGGAACAGCGCGCGGCGCGGAGGTTCGGGAGTACTTCTTGGAGTGCGAGCGCCGGGCCAAGGCGGCCGTGCCCGCGGTGAAGGATCCGCGCACCGCCGCCCTGATCGATGCGCTCGTCCGTCAAGACGCGCTCGAACAGGAGCAGGCCCGCCAAGCCACCGAGCTGGCCAGGCTGCAGGAGAACGTCGCGGTCATCGAGGCGCGCACGCAGCCCGAGAACAAGCACTTTACGGTGCTCGGCTATTCCAACCTGATCGGGCGGCCCGTCGACGCTCGCACGGCGGCCAACCTCGGCCGCAAGTGCGCCGCCCTGTCGCGCGAGAAGGGCCTGATCATCGGCGACGTGCGCGATGCGCGCTTCGGCACCGTGCACAGCTATCACGAGAGCGTTCTGCAGGAGGTGCTGGCCACGGCAACGAACTCCTGAACCACAAAAGGCGAAGCCCCGACGGCGGCAACCGACGGGGCTTCTGTGACCCAAGAACCCTAGCAAGGAACCCGAATCATGACCGAGGTTAGCACGCGCCCACGTAAGGGCGCAACAACGGTAGCAAAGACCGCTACACCTGTCACCTCTTCCGCTACACCCGTTGCGGCGCCCGCGCCCGTCGAGGACCACGCCGCCGAGATCGCGTATGCGGAGGTCGCCGAGTTGTTGGACCAGGCCGCCGCCGAGGAAGGCCCCGAGGTCTACAGCGGCGAATCGGAGCGGCTGCTCCGAATGGGCGCGACCTTAGCCCGTAAGTTCGTGATCGGCGACCGCGATCACGAAGAGAGTGCCGAAAACTTCGCTTACGACATTGCGGCCCTGGTCCGCGCGTCGCGGCTGGTCCCTGGCGACGGTGAGTCCAAGAAACGCGCCGAGTTGCTGGAGCAGTGCGAACCGATTCTGCGCTCTCTGGTCGACGACAAAAGCGAGTCCATGTTCAAGCCGCTCGCCGCCCGCCCTCGACTGGACAACCACTGGGCGCCACCGACCATGGCCGCCAAGGTCGTCGGGGAGATGCGCCAGCACGTCCGCAACGCCGAGGAGTGCCAAGCATTGGCGCGCATCGCGATGACCGAGATCTGCGAAGCCATCTCCAACGCCAAAGGGCTGGCAAGTGGCATGGAGCCGGGTTCCGACCAGCACGCCTTGGTCCTGCACGCTGTCGCTCTGCTGGAAGCGCTGCCCCTGCGCGCCCTGAACGTCGGCACCACCCAGGAGGACGCTGAGGCTGTCTACGAAGGCATGCTGCTTCCGCTGGCCGTTCTGCGCGGCGCCGTTGCTTGTGACGCCCAAACGAATGGCGCGCTGGCCGCGGTGGTGCGACAGGCCGACATCGCTAACAGCTCGCTCGACAGCGTACTTATGCAGCACCTGCCGCATGCCGAGTCCGAAGACGCACCCCCAACTCCCGATGAGAATGCGATCGCAGCCGCCGAGAACGTTCAGTGCCTGCTTCAGCAAGTCGAAGCGCTGCTGGATCAGGAGTCGTACAGCTCGGATGCTTTCTATGGGTGCCGCCGCTTGGTTCAGCAGGACAAGGAGCAGGCCGACGCGCTGATGGTGGATGCCCATACGCCGCCCACCCGGGACGCCATGTCCGACCTGACGTGTTCCATGGGCGTGTCTTTGGCAGTGCTCAAGAAGGTGAACGACGACACGACCGGCAATCTGGTCCTGCACTCGGCGGAAACTCTGCTTGGACTGGCTATCGATCGACTCGACGCCGCAGTGAGCGCGATGCCATGCTGAACATCTACACCGATGGCAGTTGCTGGCCCAACCCCGGCACCGAAGGCGGGTGGTCGTTCGTCGTCTATGACCAGGGGCGCGAGGTTGCTGCGCGTTCGGGCAAGGCCGAGGGCTTCACCTCCAACAACCGGATGGAGATGACGGCAATGCTGCGCGCCCTGATGTGGCTCGGCGACCGCCACGCCACCCTCCACACGGACAGCCAGCTCGTCGTCTACGGCCTCAACTCCTGGGCCCGGAAGTGGATGCGCAACGGCTGGATGCGCAAGGACAAGGTCACCAAGCAGATGGTGCCGGTCCTGAACGCCGACCTCTGGGAGGTACTGATGGTCGCCCGGATGGCGCAGCACCGGGTCGTGTGGGTGAAGGGGCACGCCGGCATTTTGGGCAACGTCCGGGCTGACGCGCTGGCCGAGGCCGCGCGCATGGGGGTGGCCGCATGACGTCAGAAATCGGTGGTCCTGAGCTCAAGCGGATTCAACCTCGTATAGACCGCATCGGGATCGAACTTCGACAGCACCTTCGCGCGAATCGCCTGCTCGTGTTGGACAAAGGCCTGCACCAACGATCCTCCCGAGGCGCCGTAGAAATCTTCCATGACTTCGCGGCTGACCTTCACAGGAAACGTCTGACCAGTAGGACCTTCCATGCGAAAGTTGAACCATTCGCCGTGGTCTTCAAGGTTGATGTACTCCGGCTCCATCGCGGCTCTCCGAGGGGGTGTGATGGGAAGTATGCCGAAAATAGCCGCCTGGAGAAACTGCGATGACCCGCTGGATCACCATCGACAAGGCCGAGCAGGAGACGGGCCTTCCTGCCACCTTCTTCCACGAGCGCACAGGAGTCTCCGGCACCTGGCCTGAGGGTAAAGTCTGGAAGTGGTTCGACGGGCGCAAGCTCATCGACCTGGAGGCGCTGTACGAGTTGATCGACCAGCGCCCGAGCATCGCCAGCAAGAGAGGCCGGAAGCCGAAATGGCAAGGCGCCCAGCAAAGCCAACCGGCGTAATCGTCCGCGACGCTCACCTGCAGATCGACCTTCGTACCTACGGCTTCGGCAAGGAGCGGCTAGACCTCGCTCCGACGCCGGCCAACATCGCCTATGCCCAGCGGCTGCGGAACGAGATCCTGGGGAAGATCGAGCGGGGCACGTTCGCACTGGCCGAGTACTTCCCCTCCAGCCCCAGGAGAAGCAAGGACGCGCCGAGCCTGACCGTGGGCGACCTGGCGCGCGAGTGGCTGAAGGTGAAGAAGGCCACGGTGAAGCACAGCACGGCCCACCACTACGAGCAGACCATCACCAGCAAGCACTTCGCCGAGGTGGACGGGATGCTGCTCGGGAACTTCGGGTTCCGGCAACTGCAGGACGCCCTGTCGAAGCTGCCGAAGAACCCGAAGACCTTCAACAACATCGCCACGGTCTGGCGGCAGATGCTGGAGTACGGCTTTCGCGCCAAGCTGGTGGCCGAGCCCCTGCACGACAGCGTGGAGATGCGGAAGTCTCAGCCCCCGGGGCCAGATCCGTTCACGCGGGAAGAGATCGCCCAGGTGCTGGCCAAGATCACCAGCGAGCGCGGGCGCAACTACTTCGACTTCGCCTTCTTCTCGGGCATGAGGCCGTCGGAGCTGATCGCGCTCAGGTGGAGCCGGATCGGGGACGGGACAGCGTCCGTGGACAAGGCGCTGACCCGCGGCCAGGAGGGGGAGGTTAAAAACTATCGGGCCAGGCTGGTCGAGCTCACGTCACGGGCGACGGATGCGCTGGAGCGGCAGCGTGCCATCACCGGCGAAGGCACGCACGTTTTCGTGGGGGAGGATGGCAAGCCCTACACCACCACGGACGGCCCGCTAGACGCGTGGTGGAAGCCAGCCATTGCGGCCAGCGGCTTGAGGTATCGGGATGCCCGGCAGACGCGGCACACGTTCGCGACGATCTGCCTGATGGGAGGCATCACGCCTGGCTGGGTGGCCCGGCAGATGGGGCACTCGCCGGAGATGTTCTTCCGGGTCTACAGCCGGTGGATCGAAGGCGCGGACAAGGGGGCGGAGCGGAGAAAACTGGACCGCTTTCTCACAATGTAAAAAGGCTGCCATGGGCAGCCTTGTACGACGTGGAGCACACCGACTAAGCGGCCCGCTGCCTCCGGGCCATTTCACGACGGATGGCCTCTGCGGAAGACATCAACTCGCGCTGCTCAGCCGCAGCCTTCGAGATGACGGCCGCATACACCTTACGTTTCTCCTCAGACGGAGCTTCACGTACAAAGCGCGAAAGAGGCGTGGTTTCCACCGCGATTTCAGGAGAACGGAATGGCCAATGCATGGAAGGGTCTCAGCGGGTTGATCGAACGATGCTTTCGACTTCTGCGACTGAATA
Source organism: Pseudomonadota bacterium (assembly GCA_018241185.1). Taxonomy (GTDB): domain Bacteria; phylum Pseudomonadota; class Gammaproteobacteria; order Burkholderiales; family Burkholderiaceae_C; genus Xenophilus. The sequence continues at coordinate 10,240 of JAFEEH010000130.1, forward strand.
TCTGAGCGGTGAGGCGTGGTTCAAGTCAGACACGTTCGCCAAGTACCGCCGGTTCGTGCCATCGATGTCCTTCAAGAGTACATCAACCTTTATGGCGTTCCCGAACTTTACCTTCAAAGCATTAACCACATTTCGGGATTCGAAAAACTGTTGCACAAATCGGTCACCCGGAATGCGCCTGCCCTCTGTGAGCTCTCGATCTTGAACAAATTTCCAGGCCAGCGCCGGCTCTTGGTAGACGTACAAAACTTGAACGGCCCGGCCCTTCCGGATGCTCCGCTCCACGTTGCGCTCGGCGACGCCGTAGCTGGACATAGTTCCATCAAGCAAGAACGACTGTTTCTGCTCAAAGGCGAAGTCCAGTACCTTCTCAAGAAGGATTGAAACTGCATCTTGCACGAGCCAGGAGTTCGCACCCGTGTATCCCGGCACTGAGGCGCGGAACTCGTCTGGGTCAATCCGAAGAAACGGGCCGACCTCGCTCGCCAGCGCCTTCGCGGCCTCAGTCTTCCCCGCGCCGGGTGAGCCCGCCATGAATACGCTTACCGGCGAGTTTTCACCCGGGTATTTTTCTGGCTGGGTCAGCGCCCGAGCGAACGCCTTCTTGTTCTTTCGGGCCCAAGCGACTGCCGCATCGCGTAGAGCAGCATCCGCGGCTGACAGTGGCGGCAACGTTGCCACTGGGACGGCTAATAGCGAGCCTGAGCAGGGAAGCGGCGCCCCAGCTCGCCGTCCTCACCCACGACAAGCCCTAAGCGGTCCCTGGTGGGCGCCGGCTTTTCACACGCTACGGCACCCATGCTCTTGGCGAGATCGATGGCTTCGGGAGTGAAGAACAACTCGACGTTGTCTGCCTGCAGATCGTATCGGGAGAAAACCGCTCGGCCAGACCCAGGCCCAACGCCGATCATCGTTGCCATGAACGCCTGCATCACCCTCTGAGTTGGACCATAGGCATCTTGCCCGTTACCTAGATCCAATCGATACCAGCTAGCCATGAAGACTCCTTCAACTGACTCCGGACGCCGCCTTTTGTCCCGGCTTCGTCTCAGGTTGGGCGTTGTGTGAGCGAAATCAAGCACTTACTGGTGCCCCCGACAGGAATCGAACCTGTATCTGCCCCTTAGGAGGGGGCCGTTCTATCCATTGAACTACGGAGACGGGCGCGGCGACTTTAACCTACCGCGCATCTGGCATTCAGAAGTGCCTTGAAGGCGCTCGCAGCGGGCGCAGGCAGCTACTCTTTCGATAGCACCCCACCGCCTTCGCGCAAGGCCAGCACGTCGGTATGGAGCGACTGGGCCCAATGCCGGCGGTCGCGGCCATGCGGGTCCTGCGGCACACCGAAGCGCACCACGGCCTGCAGGGGTGGCGCGCTCAGCGTGCGCCAGAGCGAGCTGAGCAGCGTGTCGTCGTCGATGTAGCGTGGCGCGTAGCTCGGCTGGCCGCTCGCCTTGTCGACGAAGCGCAGCGCCGCCGGCTGCACGGGCACGTTGGCCGAGATGGCGGCCTGCAGCAGGTTGGCATGGAAGGGCAACAGCACGCGGCCGTCGCTCGTCGTGCCTTCGGGGAAGACCGCGATGCGGTCGCCGTTGCGCAGCGCCTCGGTCATGTGGTGCACCACGCGCAACGCGTCACGGCGCTTCTCGCGTTCGATGTAGAGCGTGCCCGACCCGGTGGAGAGCGTGCCGATCAGGGGCCAGTGCCTCACCGCTGCCTTGGAGACGAAGCGTACATGCCGCGCCGCATGCAGCGTGACGATGTCAAGCCAGGAGATGTGGTTGCAGATCAGCAGCACGGGCCCGCCCGCGGGACCCGCGGGCGGCGTGCCCTGCACGACGAGCTCGATGCCCAGCACTTCGAGCATGCGCCTCGCCCAGCGCTCGACATGCGCGGCGCGGTGCGCGTCGTCGAGCATCTCGAACTTCGTGCGGATGATCCACCAGCCGCGCAGTGCGTGCGCAACGGCCCGCAGCAGCTTGCCCAGGGCGCGGAGGAATCGCATGGGTTCGGGAAAGAAGAAGCGTGCAGGCCCGTTCAGCCCGCTTCGTGCACCAGTTGCCCGCCCACCAGCGTGGTGCGCACGCGGCCACGCATCGCGTAGCCGGCGAAAGGCGTGTACTTGCCCTGACTTCGCAGGGCCTCGGGCAGGACTTGCCATTCGTCGTCGGGCGCGACGATGGCGATGTCCGCGGGCGCGCCCACCGTGAGCACACCGGCCACCGCACCGGCCAGCAGCTTCGCAGGTGCCGACGTCACGACCTCAATGGCACGCTTCAAGCCCGCGCCGCTCTGCGCTCCCCACTGCAGCGCCAGCGGCAGCAGGAGCTCCAGGCCGGTGGCACCGGGCTCGCTCTCGGCGAAAGGCAGGGTCTTCGCATCGGCCTCGACCGGCGTGTGGTCGGACACCAGCGCGTCGATGGTGCCGTCGGCCAGTGCGGCCGAGAGCGCATCGCGGTCGCGCTGCTGGCGCAGCGGAGGCGACAGGCGGGCGCGGCTGTCGAAATAGCCGATGTCGGTGTCGGCCAGATGCAGCGAATTGATGCTGACGTCGCAGCTTACCGGCAGGCCGGCCGCCTTGGCGTCGCGCACCAACTGCACGCCGGCCGCGCTCGAGAGGCGGCACAGGTGCACGCGCGCACCGGTGGATTTCATGAGCTCGAAGATGGTGAAGAGCGCGATGGTCTCGGCCGCCACCGGCACGCCCGACAGGCCCAGGCGCGTGGCCAGCGCGCCGCTCGCGGCCACGCCCTTGCCCAGGTCGCGGTCCTGGGGACGCAGCCACACGGTGTAGCCGAAGGTGCTGGCGTACTGCATGGCGCGCTGCAGCACCTGCGTGTTGGTCAGCGGCACCTCGGCCTGGCCGAAGCCGACGCAACCGGCCTCCGACAACTCGGCCATCTCGGTCAGCACCTCGCCCTTCAGGCCGCGCGTCAGGGCGCCCTGCGGGAACAGGCGCGCGCGCTGCAGCTTCTCGGCGCGGAACTTGAGCATCTCCACCAGGCCCGGCTCGTCGAGCACGGGGTCGGTGTCGGGCGGGCACACGAGGCTGGTCACGCCGCCGGCCACCGCAGCGGCCATCTCGCTCTCGAGCATGCCTTCGTGCTCGTAGCCCGGTTCGCGCAGGCGCGCCGCCAGGTCGACCAGGCCGGGCAGCACCAGGCAGCCGGTGGCGTCGATGGTGCGGTCCGCTCGGAAGTCGGTTGCTATGGTTTTGATAGCTGCCACCGCCCCATTGGCGAGCGCTACGGGCACTTTTTCATCGAAACCCGAAGCGGGGTCGATGACGCGGCCGTTGGTGATGAGGATCTTCATGAAATGCCTAATTCGGACAGCCGAACGCAGAGGAAGCAAAGGCTTCGCAAAGGGCGCAGAAGGAACTCAAAAAGATTTCATCTGTCTTTTTTGCGTCTTCTGCGAAACCTCTGCGCCCTCTGCGTTCAAAGGTTTGCGTTCCCGACTTCATGCTTCGTTTCCTGCGACGATTGACATGACCGCCATGCGGCACGCGATGCCGAAGGTCACCTGCGGCAGGATCACGCTCTGCTTGCCGTCGACCACCTCCGAGGCGATCTCGACGCCGCGGTTGATCGGGCCGGGGTGCATCACGATCGCATCGGGCTTGGCCAGCTGCAGCTTCTCGGGCGTGAGGCCGTAGGTCTTGAAGTACTCCTGGCTCGAGGGCAGCAGCGCACCGCTCATGCGCTCGTTCTGCAGGCGCAGCATGATGACCACGTCGCAATCCCGAATGCCTTCTTCGAGCGAGTGGAAGACCTTGACGCCCATGGGCGCCAGGTCGCCGGGCACCAGCGTGCGCGGGCCGACCACGCGCACCTCGGCGGCGCCGAGCGTGGTGAGCGCATGGATGTCGGAGCGGGCCACGCGCGAGTGCAGCACGTCGCCCACGATCGCCACCGTGAGGTTGCTGAAGTCCTTCTTGTAGTGGCGGATGGTGTACATGTCGAGCAGCCCCTGCGTGGGGTGTGCATGCCGTCCGTCGCCGGCGTTGATGACATGCACGTGCGGCGCAACGTGCTGCGCGATCAGGTAGGGCGCGCCCGACTCGCTGTGCCGCACCACGAAGAGGTCGGCCGCCATCGCGCTCAGGTTGGCGATGGTGTCGAGCAGCGACTCGCCCTTGCTGGCCGAGGAGCGTGCGATGTCGAGGTTGATGACGTCGGCCGACAGGCGCTTGGCCGCGATCTCGAAGGTGGTGCGCGTGCGCGTGCTGTTCTCGAAGAACAGGTTGAACACGCTCTTGCCACGCAAGAGCGGCACCTTCTTCACCTCGCGGTCGCTCACGCTCACGAAGTTGGCGGCGGTGTCGAGGATGTGCGTCAGGATGTCCCTGGGCAGCCCTTCGATCGACAGCAGGTGGATGAGCTCGCCGTGCTTGTTGAGTTGGGGATTGCGCTTGTAGAGCATCAGGCGCTTTCCTTGACCTGCAGGCTGAGCACCCCGCTCTCGGCGCGGACGAGAGCGACGGACTGCGAACCGGGAATGTCGTCGATGTGCGCCGCAGCGAAGTCCGCGGCGATGGGCAGCTCCCGCCCGCCCCGGTCCACCAGCACGGCCAGCCGCACGCACGCCGGCCGGCCGAAGTCGAACAGCTCGTTGAGCACGGCGCGGATCGTGCGGCCGGTATAAAGCACGTCGTCGAGCAGCAGCACGTCGGCGCCGTCGATCTCGAAAGGCAGCGTGGTCTGGGCGCTGGCCGTCATGCCACGCTGGGCGAAATCGTCGCGATGCATGGCCGAGGAGATCACGCCCGCCGCGCCGGGCAGCCCCAGGTCCTTTTGCAGGCGCTCGCCCAGCCAAGCGCCGCCGGAAGTGATGCCGACGAGCTTCGTGTCGGCGCGCAGCAGGTTCTTCACGCCAGCGAGCAGCTCGATGTAGAGCGCTTCGGCTTCGGGCATCGTCGTCACGGGAGGGTCCTCAGGAATTGTTCAAGGATGATGCAGGCGCTGGCGGCATCGGCATCGCGCGCGCCGGCGGCCAGGGCTTCGGTGGTGCTGTAGCGCTCGTCGACCTCGTACACCGGCAACCTGAAGCGGCCGTGCAGTTGACGCGCGAAGCGCTGTGCGGCGCGCGTGTTGTCGTGCGCGGCGCCGTCGGGGTGATAGGGCACGCCCACCACCAAGGCGTCGGGCTGCCACTCGCGCACGCGGGCCTCGATCTGCGCGAAGCGGGCGTCGCCCTGTGCGGCGATCGTGCCCTGCGGGGTGGCCGTCTTCAGCAGCCGGTTGCCGCTGGCGACGCCGGTGCGCTTCTGGCCGAAGTCGAAGGCGAGAAAAGTCTGGAAATGGGACGGGACAGCAGAAGGAACGGTGTCGGGCATCGCCACACCGCTCATGACTGCCCCCACGCCGCGCACTGCGTGGGGTCGCTGCCCCCCCAGGGGGCCGAACTCGCTGGGGAGCGGCTCGGTGCTTCGTTCATGCGTGCCCCGCCTCGGGCGAGAGTTTCCACGCCTCCAGCCCCAGCAACGCCAGGGCCTTGTCGTAGCGCTGCTCGACCGGCGTGTCGAAGATGACGGCCGGATCGGCGCCCACGGTGAGCCAGCTGTTCTCGGCCAGTTCGGATTCGAGCTGGCCTTCTTCCCAGGCGGCATAGCCCAGCGTGACCAGCACCTTGCGCGGGCCGGAGCCGGTGGCCATGGCCTCGAGCACGTCCTTGGAGGTGGTCATTTCCAGCCCGCCGGGGATGGTCATGGTCGATGCGTAGACGGCATGGTCGGTGCCGGCGTCGTCGCCCTCTCCGGTGGCCACCACGGGCTCGTGCAACACGAAGCCGCGCTCGGTCTGCACCGGGCCGCCCTGGAACACCGGCGCATCGCCGAGGTCGGGCCGCGACAGGTGCAGCTCGACCTTCTCGAACAGGCCCCGGAGGTTGATGTCGCTGGGCTTGTTGATGATGAGCCCGAGGGCGCCGCGCTCGCTGTGCTCGCACAGGTAGACCACGCTGCGGCTGAAGGAGCGGTCTTCCAGCCCCGGCATCGCGATCAGAAAATGATGCGTGAGGTTGATCGGGGCAGAATCGGACGCCATGCCGCCGATTTTACTGGCCGTCGACAAGACCTACCCCAAGGGCCTCATGTGGTTTCGCCGCGACCTGCGGGCGTACGACAACGCGGCGCTCTACCACGCGCTGCGCAGCTGCCGGCAGGTGCTGTGCGTGTTTGTGTTCGACACGGCCATCCTCGATGCACTGCCCGGCCAGGACGCGCCGTCGGGCGACGACGGCCTGCGCGCCGACCGCCGCGTGGAGTTCATCCGTGAATCGGTGCTGGCCTTGCGCGAAAAGCTGGAGGCGATGGGTGGCGGCCTGATCGTGCGCCATGGCTGCGCCGAGGACGAGATTCCCGCTCTGGCCCACGCACTGGACGTGCAGGCGGTGTTCGCCAACCGCGACGACGAGCCGGCCGCGCTCGCACGCGACGCACAGGTGTTTGGCGGCCTGGCCAATGCCGGCGTGAGCTTCCAGACCTTCAAGGACCAGGCGATCTTCGACCGCGACGAGGTCATGACGCAGGCCGGCGCGCCCTACACCGTGTTCACGCCCTACAAGCGCGCCTGGCTCGCCAAGGTCGACGATTTCTACCTGCGGGCCTACCCCATCGACCGCCATGCCGACGCGCTGGCGCCGGCGCCCGAGGGCCTCCGGGGGGCAGTCCCGTCGCTGCAGGCCATGGGCTTCGCGCCCACCAACCTCGGCGAGCTGGAACTGCCGCCTGGCACCGAAGGCGGCGCCAGACTGTTCGAGGGCTTCTTCGAGCGCATCGACCGCTACCACGTCGCGCGCGACTACCCGGCGGTGCGCGGCCCCAGCTACCTCGGCGTACACCTGCGCTTCGGCACGCTGTCGATCCGCGAGCTGGCCGGCACGGCCCACCGCCTTGCGCTCGGCGGTAACCAGGGCGCGGCCACCTGGCTCAGCGAGCTGATCTGGCGCGACTTCTACTTCCAGGTGCTCGCGCATCGGCCGGACGTGGCCGAGGGCAAGAGCTTCAGGCCCGAATACGACCGCATCACCTGGCACCACGGCAAGCATGCCGACGGCCTGTTCGCCGCCTGGTGCGCCGGGCGCACCGGCTACCCGCTGGTCGACGCGGCGATGCGGCAGATCAACGAGACGGGCTACATGCACAACCGGCTGCGCATGGTGGCCGCAAGCTTCCTGTGCAAGGACCTGGGCCTGGACTGGCGACGCGGCGAGGCCTACTTCGCCAATCACCTGAACGACTTCGAGTTCTCGTCCAACAACGGCGGCTGGCAATGGGCCAGCTCGAGCGGCTGCGACGCGCAGCCCTACTTCCGCATCTTCAACCCGGTGACGCAAAGCGAACGCTTCGACCCCGAGGGCAAGTTCATCCGACGCTACGTGCCCGAGCTGGCGAAGCTGCCCGACAAGCTGATCCACGCGCCCTGGCTGGCTGCGCCGCTGGAACTGGAGGCCGCGGGCGTGACGCTGGGCGAGCACTACCCCAGGCCGGTGGTGGACCATGCCGAGGCGCGGGAGCGCACGCTGCAACGCTACGCCGTCGTGCGCAGTACAGCCCCTGTCGGCAAGCCAGCAGCACGCAAGACGCTACAAAAAACATAGCTGCCAGCGCCCGTCCCACGGGCGCTGGCAGCCGATTTGTTTCCGAGTTTCGATCAGGCTTCGACCGCTGCCTCGGCGGCCGTGAACTGCCGCACCAGACGCAGCAACTCTTCTTCGGAGTAGGGCTTGCCCAGGTAGTGGTCCACGCCCAGCAGCTTGGCATGCTCGCGGTGCTTCTCGGCAATGCGCGAGGTGATCATCACGATCGGCAAGCCTTCCAGCGAGGCGTCGGCGCGGATGTTGCGCGCCAGGTCGAAGCCGTCCATGCGCGGCATCTCGATGTCGGACAGCACGACCGCCGGCCGCTCCTGCTGAAGACGCTCGAGTGCCTGCAGGCCGTCGGCGGCGAGCGCGACGCGGTAGCCCTCGCGCTGCAGCAGACGCTGCGTGACGCGCCGCACGGTGATCGAGTCGTCGACCACCAGGACCAGCGGAATCTGCGAGGGCGTGGCCACGGCGGCTTGCGCCGGCTCCGCCTGTGCGCCCGCAGCCGTCGCCGGTGCAGGGGTCACCACGCCGCCTGCCGCCTGCATCTGCAGCGCCTGCGCGCCATGCAGCGCGGCCAGCGCCACCGGGTTGTAGATCAGCGCCACCGCGCCCGAGGCCAGCACCGAAATGCCGGCCATGCCTGGCACCCGGGCCAGTTGCGGCCCGAGGTTCTTGACCACGACTTCCTGATTGCCCAGCACTTCGTCCACATGCAGGGCGACGCGCTGCGCCGCGCTTCGCACCACGACGACGGTGTTGGTCCTGCCCGGCGCGCGGGTGCTGCGCGACGAGGCCTGCAGCAGCGCGCCGGCCCAGTAGAACGGCACCTGCTCGCCGCCGAAGGCGTGGTGCTGCTCGAGGTAGGCCTTCTCCAGATCGGTGGCCGAGGTGCGCTGCACCAGTTCGACCAGATTCGACGGCACGCCGATGGAGGTCTCGCCGGCACGCAGCATCACCACGTGGGTCACGGCAGTGGTCAGCGGCAGCACCAGGCGGAACTCGGTGCCCTGCCCCGGTGCGCTGTGCGTCTCGATGCGGCCGCCCAACGCCGCCACTTCGGAACGCACCACATCCATGCCGATGCCGCGACCCGCCAGCTCGGAGACCTGCGCGGCGGTCGAGAAGCCGGGCTTGAAGATCAGCTCGGCGGTTTCCTCGTCGGAGAGCGTCTGGCCCGCCTCGACCAAACCCAGGGCGCGGGCGCGCTGGAGGATGCGATCGCGCTGCAGGCCTGCGCCGTCGTCGCGGAAGCTCACCGACACGTCGTTGCCTTCGTGCCGCAGGTCGATGGTGATCAGGCCGGCCGCGTCCTTGCCGGCGCGCTCGCGCGCGGCGGCGTCCTCGATGCCGTGGGCCACGCAGTTGCGCAGCAGGTGCTCGAAGGCGGGCGTCATGCGGTCGAGCACGCCGCGATCCATCTCGATCGTGCCGCCGGTGATGTCCAGGCGCACCTGCTTGCCGGTGTCCTTGGAGGCCTGGCGCACGACGCGGTACAGGCGTTCCGAGATGCCCTCGAACTCCACCATGCGCGTGCGCAGGAGGCCGCGCTGCAGTTCGCGCGTCTGGCGCGCCTGTGCGGACAGGTCGTCTTCCGTCGCCTGCACCGTCTTCTGCAGCGTGCGCTGCACGGTGGCCACGTCGTTCACCGACTCGGCCATCATGCGGGTGAGTTCCTGCACACGTGTGAAGCGGTCGAACTCCAGCGGGTCGAAGCTCTGCTGCGTGTCCTTGGCCTGGGCCAGGCGCGACTGCATCTGGCTTTCGGCCTGCACCTCGATGTCGCGCAGCTGCTGGCGCAGGCGATCGAGGTTGCCGGTGAGATCCACCAGCGAGCTGCGCAGCTGACCGATCTCGGCCTCGAGCCGCGAGCGCGTGATGATCACCTCGCCGGCCTGCGCCACGAGGCGGTCGAGCAGGTGGGTGCGGATGCGCACCGTCTGGCCCGAACCGGCGCGCGACTGGCTCAGCACCACCGGCGCGGGCCGCGCGAGCGGCGCCACCGGCGCGTCGGCCGCAGGTTCCGGCGCGATGTCGGTGCCCGCTTCGGCGTCCGGCTCAGCGGCTCTGGCAACGGGCGCCACCACGGCGTCGACGACGACGGCAGGCGCCGCGGGCGCGGCCGCCACCGCGGCGGCGGCGCGCTGCGCCAGCTCGGCCTGACCGGCACTGTCGGCCGCGCGCAGCGCATCGAAGGTTGCCTGCATCGTGTCGAAGCGGCCGATCAGCGCTTCGATGGCCGGGCGCTCGCCGGCATCGACGGCGATCGCCTCGATCGCCGACTCCATGCGGTGTGCGCGTTCGCCCAGGCGCATGGCGCCGGCCAGGCGCGCACTGCCCTTGAGCGTGTGCAGCGTGCGCAGCGCCGAGGTGCGCTGGGCAGCGTCCTCCGGCCGCTGGGCCCAGGCGCGCAGGGCGCCCCCGAGCTGGGGCAGCAGTTCCGCGGCTTCTTCCTCGAACACGGGGAAGAGGTCGGGATCGACCGCATCGGACAGGTCGATCGCGTCTTCGGAATCCTCCAGCACCACGTCGGCGGCGGAGGCCAGGGGCGACTCCACGGCACGGACCGGCTCGGGCACCGCGGCGGCAGGCGGCTGGGGCTGTGCCGACGCGAGCGCACGCAGCGACTCGAGGACGTCGGCGCTCGGCTCCTTGAGGAAGCCGGCCGCGAATTGGTGCAACAGACGGCGCAGCTCGTCGGCAGCACTCACCAGCGCCGCGCCCTGGGCGGCGGTGCCCGGCCCCAGGTTGTGCAGGTGCTGCATCGCGGCTTCGAGCAGGCGCGCCATGCCGGACAACCCATGGAAGCCCACCGTGGCCGAACTGCCGGCCAGCGAATGGGCCAGGCCAATGGTGGCGTCGGGGATGCGCTCGTGCGGCTGCAGGGCCCATTCGCCGACATCGTTCGCCAACTGGCGTGACCATTCGTCGGCCTCGTTGAGGTAGACGTTGTAGAGCGCCAGGCCGATGCGCAGGGGGCCGATGACCTTGACCTGGTCCTCGGCGCTGACGGGGCTCAGGGGGGTGACGTTCGCGACTGCATCTGGCAGCGGTTCGGGCTGCCGTGCGGCCTCCGCGGGCGCATGCGCCACGTCGGGCACGGCCTCAGGCTGCTCGTCGATCGCGGACGGCTCGGGCTCGGATTCGGGCTCGGCCGGCACGGAAGGCGTCTCGCCGGGTGGCAGCGAGACGTCCACGGCGTCGCCGCGCGCCTCGGCGGCAGATGCCGGCGTTTCCGTGCTCTCCGCCTCGACAGGCTTCGCGGCTTCGCCCTCTGCCTCGACGGGCTCTGGCTCGGGCGTTGCCACGGGCGTGGCCAGTTCGAAGGACGCAAGCGCGGTCTCGGCGTAGGCGTCCTCGTGCGAGCGATCGGCCTTCCAGTCGGCCGGCAGCGCGAAGTCCAGCGGTGCCAGGTCGGTCTCGGCCAGCGGGGCCGGCTTCGGCGCGTCGTTGACGGCGAAGAAATCGATCGCGTCGCCGCCATCGAGGACCGTCGGCGCCGGCACGGCCTCGCCCTCGTCCATGAACTTGGGCAGGATGTCGGTGCTGGCGAAGTCGTCACCGTGCAGCGGCGCCTCGACCTCAACTGTCGCCGCGGCATCCGGCGCCGCGGTCTGCTCGGCCGGCGCGGGCGCAAGACTCAGGTCGAGGTCGAGATCCAGGTCGGGCAGCGTGGGCACGACGGGCGGCTCCGCAGCGATCTGCCGCGCCGCCACCGCCAACGCCGCCGCGTCGGGCACGGCCACGGGCGCAGGTGCCGCCTCGCCATCGCGCACGGCCTCGGCCGCGGCGCGGAAGGGGCCGGCCTGCCAGGCGTGCGGCGTGCCGGCGGCGATCGCCTCGACCCACTGGGCGAAGTCGCGCAGCGCCTTGCCGGTGGCGGCGAGCAGCGCCGGCGTGGCCGGTTGCTGGTCGGCCAGCCAGGTGTTGAGCACCTGCTCGAAGGACCAGGCGGCCTCGCCGAAGTCCATCAGCCCCACCATGCGCGAACTGCCCTTGAGGGTGTGGAAGGCACGCCGCAGCACGGTGAGCTCACCCACGTCGTCGGGCTGCACGCCCAGGGCCGACACGGCCGCCAGGCCGTTGTGCAGCACCTCGCGCGCTTCGTCCAGGAAGATGTTCTGGAGGTCGTCTTCCTCCAGCTCGGTGACCTCGGTGTCGGGCAGCGCTTCCAGCGGTGCCGGCCCGGTGATCTTGCGCGTCCAGCTGTCGGCGGCGCGGCTGAACTCCTCCAGCGGCGAGGCCGGCTTGGCGGATTTCGCGGGCGCGGCGAGGGCCGCCAGCTTGGCGGCGATCTGGGCGTCCACCGCCTCGACACTGAGCACGGTGTCGGTGAGCGGGACCGGTCCCGACGAGGCCGCGGCCACGCCGTCGGCGCCGAGGCCGTGGATCGGCGTGCTGTCGTCGACCTGCCGGCCCATCAGCGGCTTGAGTTCGCCAGCCTCGGCATCGAACACGAACAGCCGCTTGGCCAGTGCCGGCTGGTAGCCCAGCATGTCGATCAGGAAACCCAGCGCGCCCAGGTTGTTGCCCAGCGAATCGAAGTCGCGGCTCTCGTCGGCGCTGTCGTTGGCCGTGAGGTGGTCGACGTTCTCGCGCATGCGCTGCACGGTCTGCGCCGCCTGCTCCAGGCCCAGCACGGAGAACACGCCGCGCATCTGCAGCAGTTGCCCGGGCACGGCGCGCAGCAGGCCCTTTTCATTCGGCCGGCGGAAGAACTGGTCGAGCGATTTCTCGAGCTCGGACAGGTGCGCGCGCAGCTCGTCGACCACGGTGCCCATGGTCTGGCGGTCGCTCACCCGGCGGTAGAGCTCCTCCATCCAGGGCTCGAGCGGCTCCGACTTGCCGCCTTCGCGGGCGCGTTCGATGCGGCCGGCGAGCTGGACCGTGCGCGCGGTGAGCTGCCGGTCCTGGGGGTCGAGGTCCTCGAAGGCTGCCTCCAGGTACAGCACCGAGGTGGCGACTTCCATCGCGAGTTCGGTCGATGGCGCGCGGCCCGAGCGCACCGACGCGTCGACGGCGTGGTTGAGGGCCTGCACCATGGGCCCGCTGGCCGGATGCAGCCTGCCGAGCGATTCGCCAAGTTGGGCGAAGGTATCGGCCACCTGGCGCACACGCGTGATGTCGCCGCCGGACAGCGCCGACCACATTTCCTTGGCGGTCTCGATGCGCTTGCGCGCCTGCGCCAGCACGACCGGATCGAAGCGGCCGAACTGCGGCGTCGCATAGTCCACGTGCTCGAGGTTGGACACGCCCCAGGCCACGCGCACGGCGCGCAGCAGGGGCGCCTCTTCGCGCGGGGTGGGCACGGCCTGTGCGCAGAAGAAGAGCAGATCCTGGCCGAGCCGGTCGGATACCGTCGCATCGCCACGCGCGAGCGTGGTGTATTGCAGCAGCACGCGTGACGCGGCGCGTTTCACATACACATCGGGCGGCAGCAGCGAAAGTGCCAGCGCCTCGAAGAAGCCGGCCGCCAGCATCCAGAAACTGGCCACCTTGGGCTGGGGCACGCCCAGGCCCAGGCCCACGCACAGCGCGCACAGGCGACGTGCCGCCTGGTCGTCACCACTTTTGACCACCTTGAGCACGTCGCGGTCGAGATGTGCCCGCACCGCTGGGTCGTAGACCATGGTGCGGTACGCGCCAGGCCGCGGCACCTCGGCCCACACCCAGGGGTAGACCCACAGGTCCGCCGGATGCACGCGCTCGTTGCCCACCAGTTCGAGCACGTCACGGTATTGCGGGAACAGCGCGACCGGCGACACCGACTTGCCCGCCAGCACCGCCTGCAGGAAGTCGGTGACGGCGAAGCCGGCGTGCTCGATCTTCTGCACCACGGCCTCGGTGCAGCGCGAGGGCTCGTCGATGAAGCTCTGCGCCGCGAATTCCATCGCGCCGAGCACCATGGCCGGCGCCGGGTGGCCCACCAGTTGCAAGGCCCCCACGGCCTGGTGCAACTGCTGGCGCGCCATGCGCAGCAGGCCCGTATCCAGCTCGGGCGCCTGGCCATGCTCGCGGGCATATCGGCGCAGGGATTTGCTCGCGCCTTCGAGCGACTTCTGGATCTCGCCGATGACCCAGGCCAGCGGCCCGAGGTCTTCCGAGGCGGGCGCATTGCCCGCGACCGGGGCGGTGACAGGGGGGCGGATCGACACGTTGGAACTCGGCGGACGTTCTTAGGCGATCTTGAACCGCGACACGGACTGGCGCAATTCCTCGGCCATGTGCGACAGCTCGCGCACCTGTTTGGCCGTGGCGCGCGTGCCCTCGCCGGTCTGCTCGGTCACGGCGAAGATGTGCTGGATGTTGGCCGCCACCACGTTGGCCGACTCGGCCTCGCGCGATGCCGATTGCGAAATCTGCTCGATCAGGTCGGCCAGACGGCGCGACACGCGATCGATCTCCGACAGCGCCGTGCCGGCGTTGTCGGACAGCTTGGCCCCCTCGACCACACCCTGCGTGGAGCGTTCCATGGCGCCCACCGCGTCCTGCGTGTCGGTCTGAATCGCCTTCACCAGGGCCGAGATCTGGCGCGTGGCGTCTGCCGAGCGCTCGGCAAGGCGCTGCACTTCTTCCGCCACCACCGAGAAGCCGCGGCCGGCCTCACCGGCGGAGGCGGCCTGGATGGCGGCGTTCAGTGCCAGCACGTTGGTCTGCTCCGTGATGTCCGAGATCAGTTCGGTGATTTCGCCGATCTCCTGCGAGGACTCGCCCAGGCGCTTGATCCGCTTGGAGGTTTCCTGGATCTGGTCGCGGATCGAGTTCATGCCGCCGATGGCGTTCTGCACCGCGTGCAGGCCCGACTCGGCCGCCTGCAGCGACTGGCGCGCCACCGAGGCCGACTCCTGCGCCTGCGAGGACACGCCGTTGATGCGCTCGGCCATCGTCAGCACCGACTGACCGGTCTCGCGGATCTCGCGCAGCTGTTCGGTCGAGGCGGCCAGCAGTTCGGTCGAGGTGCTTTCCACCTGCGACGTGGTGTGGGCCACACGGGTGGCCGTGTTCTGCACGTTGCCCACCAGCAGGCGCAGCTCTTCCACCGTGTAGTTCACCGAGTCGGCGATGGCGCCGGTGATGTCTTCCGTCACCGTCGCTTCGTGCGTCAGGTCGCCTTCGGCCACCGTCTGCAGCTCGTTCATCAGGCGAAGAATGGCGGCCTGGTTGGCGGTGTTGATGCGGTTCGCTTCCTCGCTGGCGCGCTCGGCTTCGAGCCGCTCCTGCTCGGCGGCAGCCGCGCGCACACGCCCTTCGCGCACCTGCACGAAGCCGATGGCGGCGGCCAGGCCCAGCGCGGCAACCGACAGCAGCACCAGCAGGGCCAGCGTGCCGGCGCCCAGGCCGGTGCGCTCGGACAGCTGGGTCTGCAAGGTGCCGAGCGCCAGGCGCAGCGGCTCGCTGTCGGCCAGGATGGTGGCCTGCGCTTCGCGCGCTGCCACCAGGCCCTGCAGGTTGCCCAGGATGGCGCCGGCCTGCGTGCGCGTCTGTTCGTAGGTCTTGAGGATCGCGTCGAGCTGCTCGCGGGTCTGGGCATCGCGCGTGCCGGGCAGGCGTTGCTGCGCGTTGCCGTCCAGCAGGCCCTTGGCGATTTCCTGGAAGCTGTTGAGGTCCTTGCCGAGCAGGAACACGGCGTCGGGGCTCACGCCTTCGACGGTGAGGAACTCGTTGGCGGACTTGCCGATGCGCTGCGTCAGCATCACGAGCTGCCCAGCCGCGGAGATCTCGGGCACCGAGGCGTTCTGCTGCATCTTCAGCGAGGCGATCGTCTCGGTCATCTCGAGCAGTTCGGACGACTGGCGGTTGATGGTGCGCAGCGCCGTGCCGACCTGCGTAAGGATCTGCTTCTGCGCCAGCACGACCTTGGCGCTGGCATCCGCGCGCTTGACCAGCGGCTGGATCTTCTCGAGTTCGGCGTCGTACTGCGCGCCCACACGCTCGAGCTGCAGGGAGTCGTCACCGTTGGCCAGACCGTTGACCCGGCGTGTCAGGTCGTCCGCGCTGTCCTTCACTTCGTCGAAGGCCGGGGCGCTGCCCACCAGCGCCTGCGAGATCGACTTGGCCAGGCGTTGCGACTGCATCAGCGACTGGCCGGTGGCGGCCACCTGCTGGGCGAGACGCTCGGACCGGAGGATGGCGGAACCGGCCACCAGCAGCAGCAGCAGCACGGTCACGGCCAGCAGCACCGCGAGCAGGCGCTGCTGGCGGGCCGGCGTGGCGCGCTTGTCGGCGGGTGCTGGCTCGGCCGCGGCCGAAGCTGCGACGGCCGCGCCGGCCGTGGGCTCCGCCGGCGGCACCTCGGCAGGCTCGTCGACATGCCGGCTGGGCACGAAATCCGGCGGTACCTCAAAGGCGCTGGCGGCGGGCTCGACGGCAGGCGGCGTTTCACGCGGGATGTAGACGGTTCGCTCCTCGGGCGGCTGCACGGTCTCGGCGTTGTCGAGCACCAGCGAAGCGGTGCTGTCGGCCCGCACGGTCACGCTGTCATCGCGGGCGGGCAGCAGCTTCTTGAACTTGTCGGCGATCGAGTTCACGGTCGGTCCTTCGGGATGTATGCGGGGCGCCGGCTCAGGCGCCGATGCTCAGGAATTCGGGTTGTTGGGACAGCGACTGGAGGTTGATCTCCTGCCAGCGCTGGCCTGCGGCGTCGATGTAGGTGTGGCCCAGCCATGCGGGGGCATCGGCCGCAGGCGCCTGCGAGCTCTTGAAGGCCTCGATGCCGCGCAAGCCGACCAGCCGGTCGATCAACAGCGCGCAGTTGACGTCCAGCGCTTCGTTCAGCGCGACCAGCCGCGACTGGGCGCGCGCCGATTCGGTGCTGGCCGGCGCCGGGCGCTCGCCGCCGGCAAAGGCCGACAACTGCACCACGCCATAGAGCCCGCCGCGCAGGTTGGCCACACCGAGGAACCACGGCAGGGTGTAGGGCACGGGCTGCGGTGCGGTCCAGGGGAAGATCTCCCCGGCCTGGCCCAGCGGGAACAGGTATTTCGCCTCGCCGGCCTCGACGGCGAGCCAGGAGGCCGACACGCCCGAAGTGCGCGCGGCCTGCAGACGGCCCGCGAGCCGGGACTGGAACTCACGGAGGGCTTCGCGGGTGGCCATGGAGGTGTCGCGCGGGCGCTCAGTTCAGCGCCTGGATCTTGGCCAGCAGCTCGGCCGGCTGCACGGGCTTGACGATGTAGTCGCGCGCGCCCTGGCGCATGCCCCAGACGCGGTCGGTTTCCTGGTTCTTGCTGGTGCACAGGATGATCGGCACCTGCGCGAACTCGGGGCTGCGTGCCAGCGCACGCGTGAGCTGAAAGCCGTTCTGGCCGGGCATCACCACGTCCATCAGGATGAGGTCGGGCCGGTCGGCCTCGAGCCGGCGCATGGCGTCGTCCGCGTTTTCGGCCGTCTGCACGGCGAAGCCGTTCTTCTGTAGCAGATCGGTGAGGAACATCAGTTCCGTCTTCGAGTCGTCGACGACGAGCACTTTGCGGATGGTCATTTAGGCTTCCTGTTGGACGGCGCCGAACTGCTGCACGGCCTGCAGCAGCTGTTCTTTGGTGAAGGGTTTGGTGAGGTAGTCCTGCGAGCCGACCATGCGGCCGCGGGCCTTGTCGAACACGCCGTCCTTGGACGACAGCATGACGACGGGGACGTGGGTGAAATGCGCGTTGCGCTTGATGATGGCGCAGGTCTGGTAGCCATCGAGTCGCGGCATCAGGATGTCGCAGAAGATCAGATGCGGCTTGTGGTCATTGACCTTGGAAAGCGCGTCGTAGCCGTCCTCGGCCAGCAGCACCTCGTGACCGCCCTGCTTCAGGAAGATCTCGGCACTGCGCCGGATGGTGTTGCTGTCGTCGATGACCAGCACCTTGAAACCTGACCCGTTCGTGCTCATGGCACCAACTCCTCATCGATCACCACCTGGCGGACCGTCGCGCCACCACGGCGCGCGAGGCCCGGCCTTGTGCCATGCTGTCAGATCTCGACCATCTCGAAGTCTTCCTTGCGCGCGCCGCACTCGGGACAGGTCCAGTTCATGGGCACCTGATCCCAAGGGGTTCCGGGCGCAATACCATCCTCCGGCACGCCTGCCGCTTCGTCGTAGATCCACCCGCAAATCAGGCACATCCAGGTTTTCGTGTTCATCGCAGCTTACGAGCCTTGTACATAGAATGCAACGATTGTATCCAGACGTCTCAAGCAATCCTGCCGAAGTCGTCTCAGAAACGCCACCATCCGGGGTTCATCCGGGCCGAATGAATACGCACTTACTACCGCCCGAGGACCCGCCGGAGGCGGCCGATGTTAACGGGGCGCCGGACGACGACCCCACGTCCGACACCGAGGACGACGGCCGCCCGCCCTGTGTGCTGGTGTTCAACGCCAGCGACCCGAGCGGCGCTGGCGGGCTGGGGGCCGATGCCCTGGCGATCTCATCAGTGGGCGCCCACATGCTGGGCGTGGTGACGGGGGCCTACGCCCGCGACACTGCCGAAGTCTTCGATCACTTCGCCTTCGACGAGGAGCATGTCGCCGAACAGGCGCGTGCCATCCTGGAGGACGTGCCGGCCCAGGTCATCAAGGTCGGCTTCGCCGGCTCGCCCGACAACCTGAGCCGCATCGCCGAGACCGCCTCCGACTACCCCGAGGTGCCCGTGGTGGCCTACATGCCCAATCTGTCGTGGTGGAACGACCAGGACATCGAGAGCTACCTCGACGCCTTCCAGGAGCTGGTGTTGCCGCAGACCGCGGTGCTGGTGGGCAACCACAGCACCCTGTGGCGCTGGCTGCTGCCCGACTGGTCGGGTGACAAGCCGCCCGGGCCGCGCGACATCGCCAAGGCAGCCGGCGAGCTGGGCGTGCCCTACACGCTCGTCACCGGCATCGTCCGGCCCGACCCCTTCATCGACAACGTGCTGGCGTCACCGCAGGCCGTGCTGGCCAGCGAGAAGTACGAGCGGCTCGAGGCCGTCTTCGCCGGCGCTGGCGAGACGTTGTCGGCCGCATTGGCCGCCCTCCTGGCCACCGGCGCCGACCTCACGGCCGCCACGACCGAAGCGCTCGCCTACATGGACCGGTGCCTCGACGCGGGCTTCCGCCCCGGCATGGGCCACGTGCTGCCCGACCGCCTGTTCTGGGCCCAGCCCGAGGACGAGGGCGACGACGAAGGGCCGGCCGACACCGACTTCGCCCTGCCCGCGCACGACACCCGCCATTGACCGCTGCTGCCGGCGACCGCCGCCGGCCCTCTTCTTCCTGCTTCCGATGACCCCCACCGACGCCAACCTCCAGCTCTTCGACCGCGCACGCGCCGTCATTCCCGGCGGCGTGAACTCGCCCGTGCGCGCCTTCAAGGCCGTGGGCGGCACGCCGCGCTTCATCGCCCGCGCCCAGGGCGCCTACATGTGGGACGCGGCCGGCCAGCGCTACATCGACTACATCGGCTCCTGGGGGCCGATGATCCTGGGCCATGGCCACCCGGCCGTGATCGACGCCGTGCAGCGCGCCGTGACCGAGGGCCTGTCCTTCGGCGCACCGACGGAGCGCGAGATCGAACTGGCCGAGGCCATCCTCGCGCTCGTGCCCTCGATGGAGATGGTGCGCCTGGTCAGCTCGGGCACCGAAGCCGCGATGAGCGCGCTGCGCCTGGCGCGCGGCGCCACCGGTCGCAAGCACATCGTCAAGTTCGAGGGCTGCTACCACGGCCATGCCGACGCGCTGCTGGTCAAGGCCGGCTCGGGCCTCGCCACCTTCGGCAACCCGACCTCGGCCGGCGTGCCGCCCGAGGTGGTGCAGCACACGCTCGTGCTCGAGTACAACAACCTGCAGCAGCTCGAAGAGGCCTTTGCGCTGCACGGCGCCGACATCGCCTGCCTGATGATCGAGGCCATCGCCGGCAACATGAACTTCGTGCGCGCCACGCCCGAGTTCGCACCCCGCTGCCGCGAGCTGTGCACGCAGCACGGCGCGCTGCTGGTGTTCGACGAGGTGATGACGGGCTTTCGGGTCGGCCTTCGCGGCGCGCAGGGCGTCCTCGACATCAAACCCGACCTCACCGTGCTGGGCAAGGTCATCGGCGGCGGCATGCCGCTGGCGGCCTTCGGCGGGCCGCGCGCGATCATGGAACAGCTCGCGCCGATGGGCCCGGTCTACCAGGCCGGCACGCTCTCGGGCAACCCCGTCGCCACGGCCTGCGGCCTCGCGACGCTGAAGGAGATCGCCAAGCCCGGCTTCTACGAGGCTCTGGCCACGAAGACGCGCATGCTGGTCGACGGCCTGACCGCAGCCGCGGCCGCCGAAGGCGTGCCCTTCAGTGCCGACTGCGAAGGCGGCATGTTCGGCTTCTTCCTCCTTCCCGAGCTGCCGCAGAACTACACGGCCGTCATGAAGAGCGACAACGCGCGCTTCAACGCCCTCTTCCACGGCCTGCTCGAGCGGGGCGTGTACATCGCCCCCGCCCTGTACGAAGCCGGCTTCGTCAGCAGCGCCCACACCGACGCCGACATCGACGCCACCGTCGCCGCCGCCCGCGAGATCTTCAAGACGCTACAAAAACAATAGCTGCCCGCGCCCGTCCCACGGGCGCTGCAGCCATTTTTCTTTAATAAAAACCGGCGCAGCGCGACATTCGCCGAGCGGCGTAGCGAGCGGGCGCAGGGCAAGGCGCACGGAGCGCAGGAACCGGAACGTACTTCAGTACGTGAGGATTCCGAGCACCGCGCAACGCCGCCATGCGTCCGCGCAGTAGCCGAGCGGCGAATGTCAGTGGCGGAAGTGGCGGACGGCGGTGAACACCATGGCCACGCCGCGCTCGTCCGCCGCATCGATCACTTCCTGATCGCGCATCGACCCACCCGGCTGGATGACGCTGGTCGCGCCGTGGTCGATCACCACATCGAGCCCGTCGCGGAACGGGAAGAACGCATCGCTCGCCACCGCCGTGCCCTGCAGCGACAGCTTGGCGTGCTCGGCCTTGATGCTGGCGATGCGCGCCGAATCGAGGCGGCTCATCTGCCCCGCACCCACGCCCATGGTCATGCCGTCGGCGCAGAACACGATGGCGTTGCTCTTGACGTACTGCGCCACCTTCCAGGCGAACATCAGGTCGTCCAACTGCTGCGGCGTCGGCTGCTTCTTCGTCACCACCTTGAGCTGATCCGGCGTGAGCACATGGTTGTCGGCGGTCTGGATCAGCAGGCCCGAGCCCACACGCTTCACGTCCATCAGGTTGCGGCCGTTGTCCCAATCCGTCGCGCCGCCCTTGGGCAGGTCGATCTGCAGGATGCGCACGTTCTGCTTGGCCTTGGTGGCCTGGAACACGGCCAGCGCCTCGGGGCTGTAGCCGGGGGCCATCAGCACCTCGACGAACTGCTTGTTGATCTCCTGCGCCGCGGCCAGGTCCACCGGCCGGTTGAAGGCGATGATGCCGCCGAAGGCCGAGGTCGGGTCGGTCTTGAAGGCCTTGCTGTACGCCTCGAGCGCGTCCTTGCCCACCGCCACGCCGCAGGGGTTGGCGTGCTTGACGATCACGCAGGCCGGCGCGTCGAAGCTCTTCACGCACTCCCAGGCCGCATCGGCATCGGCGATGTTGTTGTACGACAGCTCCTTGCCTTGCAGCTGCTTCGCCGTGACCAGCGAGCCCGGCGCCGGATGCAGGTCGCGGTACAGCGCCGCCTGCTGGTGCGCGTTCTCGCCGTAGCGCAGGTCCTGCAGCTTGACGAAGCGCCCGTTGCTCTGGCCCGGGAACAGCGAGCGCACCGGCGCCGGCTGGCCCTGGCTGGCCTCGAAGTCGACGGCCGAGAGGAAGTCGCTGATCGCGCCGTCGTAGTCGGCGATGCGGTTGAAGGCCGCGACCGAGAAGCCGAACCTGGTCTTCTCGCTGATCTTTCCGTGGGCCTTCAGTTCTTCCAGCGCGACGGCGTACTGCGACGCGTCGGTGAGCACCGCGACGTCCTTCCAGTTCTTGGCCGCGCTGCGCACCATCGCCGGGCCGCCGATGTCGATGTTCTCGATCGCGTCTTCGAGCGTGCAGCCGGGCTTGGCCACCGTGGCCTCGAAGGGGTAGAGGTTCACCACCAGCAGGTCGATGGTGTCGATGCCATGCTGCTCGATGGCCGCCACGTGCGCCGGCACATCGCGCCGCGCCAGCAGGCCGCCGTGGATCTTGGGGTGCAGCGTCTTCACGCGGCCGTCCAGCATCTCTGGAAAGCCGGTGTGGTCGGCCACCTCGGTGACGGGCAGGCCCGCATCGGCCAGCAACTTGGCGGTGCCGCCGGTGGACAGCAGCTTCACGCCGAGGTCATGGAGCGCTTTCGCGAAGTCGAGGATGCCGGTCTTGTCGGATACGGAAAGGAGGGCTTGCATGGGAGGTGGCTTGCTGTGAATGCGGGTTCGGACAACCGGGCGCAGGGGACGCAGAGGTTGCGCAGAGGACGCAAAAGAATGACCTGAAGAGGGTTCTTTTGCGTCCTCTGCGTTGTCTTGGCTGTTTCTTCTGCGTCCGGTAGTCCGTATGAAAGGGCTACTTGATGATCCGGTGCTCGACCAGTTTCTTGCGCAGGGTGTTCCGGTTCAGGCCCAGCCACTGCGCGGCGCGCGACTGGTTGCCCTCGGCACGCAGCATCACGACCTCCAGCAGCGGTTTCTCGACCACGGTGACGATCATCTCGTACATGCCATCGGGCTCGGTGCCGCGAAGGTCGCGGAAGTAGCCCTCCAGGCTGGTGCGCACGCACTCCTCGATCTGTTTCTTGCTCATCTTCTTCGTTCTTGCAGTTCTGTCGGGTACCCGTCGACTGCAGCCGGCCCCAAGGCCACGCGGATCAGGCCGCGCCGCTGCAGCTCTCCTCGAGTTCGTCGTTGTTGTCGTCTTCCCTGGATTCGTCACCGGCCGTGTCGGCCTGCACAGGCAGGCGCTTCATGCGCTCGCCCAGCGCGTCGAAGAAGGCGGCCACCGCCTCCCACTGCGCCTCGCAGTCCTCGATGCGGTTCATCGCATCGCGAAAGGCCTCGCCGCCGGGCAACGCCCGCACGTACCAGCCGATGTGCTTGCGCGCCGTGCGCACGCCGCTGTAGTCGCCGTACAGCGCATAGTGCTCGCGCAGATGGTCGAGCAGCAGGCGCCGCACCTCGGCCACCAGCGGCGGCGCCATGTACTCGCCGGTCGCGAGGAAATGCCCGATCTCGCGGAAGATCCACGGCCGGCCCTGCGCCGCACGGCCGACCATGATCGCGTCGGCCCCCGTCGCGGCCAGCACGTCGCGCGCCTTCTCGGGGCTGGTCACGTCGCCATTGGCCACCACCGGGATGCGCACCGCGGCCTTGACGGCGGTGATGGTGTCGTACTCCGCATGGCCCTTGTAGCCCTGCTCGCGCGTGCGGCCGTGCACGGTGAGCATCTGCACGCCGGCGGCCTCGAAGTCGCGCGCCAGCTTCACGGCGTTGCGGTGGTCGTGGCTCCAGCCCGTGCGCATCTTGAGCGTCACCGGCACGCCGTGCGGCGCCGCGGCATCGACCACGGCCTGCGCGATCTCGAGCGCCAGCGGCTCGTCGCGCATCAGCGCCGAACCGGCCCACTTGTTGCAGACCTTCTTGGCCGGGCAGCCCATGTTGATGTCGATGATCTGCGCGCCGCGGTCGATGTTGTACTGCGCGGCCTCGGCCATCATGGCCGCGTCGGTGCCGGCGATCTGCACCGCGATGGGGCCAGGCTCGCCCTCATGGTTGGCGCGTCGCGACGTCTTGAGCGAACCCCACAGCTCCTTGCGCGAGGTCACCATCTCGCTCACCGCATAGCCCGCACCGAGCCGCCGGCACAGCATGCGGAACGGGCGGTCGGTGACGCCCGCCATGGGCGCGACGAACAGCCGGTTGTCCAGCGCGATGGAACCGATCTGCATGGGAGGGGCGAGGGGTGGAGAAACAAAGACGCCGCCTCCGCAAGGTGGCAGCGTCTGCTGAAAAATGAGGCATCGATTGTAGCCAGCGCCCATTTCGGACACTGAAACGATTGGTACCCGCCGGCCCCCGGGGATGCACGGATTCCTCCCGCAGCGCGGCACCGTTTCCGACGTGGGCGGCGCCCGGGCGATTCCTATACTCCCGCACCCATGCAAGCCTGGCTCGACTCACTCCTGGCGCTTCTCGCGCTCCCGCAGTTCGGCCTGTCGACGCTGTTCATCGTCGCGTTCATCTCGGCCACGCTGTTGCCGCTGGGCTCGGAGCCGGCGCTGTTCGGCCTGCTCAAGCTCAACCCCGACATGTTCTGGCCCGCGATCCTCGTCGCGACCGCAGGCAACACCCTGGGCGGCGCGGTCGACTGGTGGATGGGCTATGGCGCGCACAAGGTGGCCGACAAGTACGCGCATTCGAAGCACCACATGCGCGTGCTCGCCTGGCTGGAGAAGCTTGGCCCCAAGGCCTGCCTGCTGAGCTGGCTGCCGGTGGTGGGCGATCCGCTGTGCGCGGTGGCCGGCTGGCTGCGGCTGTCGTTCTGGCCCTGCCTGGTCTACATGGCGATCGGCAAGTTCGCGCGCTACATCTGCATGACGGTGGCGCTGCTGTACCTGTGGCCGGACAAGTGATCGAACGCAGCGCGTCGCTATCGAAACCATAGCTGCTCGCGCCCGCCCGACGGGCGCTGCGGCCCGATTTGGTTCGAAAGAATCAGCTCAGCAGTTCGTACGGGCCGCCGCGTTCCAGCGCGCGCTGGTAGGCCGGACGCGCATGGATACGCGCCAGCCAGGCCATGAGGCGCGGGCGCTTTTCGTTCAACCCCGCGCGCGCCTGCGCCGCCTCGATGGGGAAGCTCATCTGGATGTCGGCGGCCGTGAACGCGTCGCCGGCGAACCATGCGCCCTTGCCCAGTTCACCTTCCATGAAGTTCAGGTGGGTCGAGATCTGCGGCTGGATGAAGCTGGCCTTTGCCTTGGCCGCGATGCCGCGCGCGATGGGCTTGGCGAAGAAGGGCATCTTCGCCTTTTCGATCTGGTCGAACACCAGCTTGAGCAGCAGGGGCGGCATGGCCGAGCCCTCGGCATAGTGCAGCCAGTAGCGGTAGCGCACCGCCTCGGGCGAGCCGGCCGGCGGCGCCAGTCGGCCGTTGCCGTAGCGCTCCGTCAGCGTCTCCAGGATGGCGCCCGACTCCGCGAGCACCAGGCCGTCCACCGTCACCACCGGCGACTTGCCCAGCGGATGCACCTGCCGCAGCTCGGGCGGCGCCAGCATCGTCTGCGGGTGGCGCTGGTAGTGGACGATCTCGTAGGGCAGCTCGAGCTCCTCGAGCAACCACAGCACGCGCTGCGAACGGGAGTTGTTGAGGTGGTGGACAGTGATCATGGGCAAGACCTGGGCGGAAAAGCACGCATTGTCCGGCGCATCGCCCGCGCCTTCATGCGGCGGTGCCGGCCGCCTACAGCCCACCGGACGCCAATCCGCCTAGGCTCTGCCCGAATGAAGCGTGCCCACGCCCTCCTTCCTGCCCTGCTGCTCGTGCCGGCCCTCGGTGTCCACACCGCATCCCGCGCTGCAGAGCCTGAGGCGGTTTTCGCGCGCGCGTCCCCCTCCGTCTGGACGGTGAAAGCCGAGCTCGGCCCCGGCAAGGCGGCGATCGGGAGTGCCGTGGCCGTGCTGCCCGACCTGCTCGTCACGGCGTGCCACGTGGTGGGCTCGGCCACGCAGATCACCATCTCGCAAAAGGGCACACAGGCGCCCATCGGCCGCGTCACGCGCGACCCCGATCCCGCACGCGACCTGTGCGTGCTGAGCACCGACACGCCGGTCAAGCTCGCCACGGTCGAGATTGCGCCGATCGACGGCGTGCGCGTCGGCCAGCGGGTGTACGCCATCGGCAGCCCCAACGGGCTGGAGTTGACGCTCAGCGAAGGGCTGGTGTCGGCGCTGCGGCCGAAGGCGCCCGGCGAGCTGCCCGCCATCCAGACCTCGGCTGCGATCTCCTCGGGCTCCAGCGGCGGCGGCCTGTTCGACGGCGGCGGGCGCCTGATCGGCATCACCGACAACATCTCACCGGGCGGCGAGAACCTGGGCTTCGCCTACCCCGCGCAATGGGTGGTGGAGCTGCCGCAGCGCATCGACGCCGAGCGCGCGAAATGGCGCGCGCTCCTGCCGCGCGTGGGCGTGCCGGGCGCACCGAACGGCGAGGTGAAGGCTTCGGGCTACGCCGGCCTGAAGAA
>JAFEEH010000131.1 GCA_018241185.1 Pseudomonadota bacterium
AATCGCACCTCCAGGTTCAACTGGCGCCGGGGGCCGGGAGGCGCCAGGGCGGAATCTCCGTACCCGGCCCGGCTTCGTTCGAAGCCGGGCCGGGCTCGTGGGTCGGGCAGGCTCCTATTTGGCGGCGATCGTGGAGACCGCCGAGTTGCCCACCGCGCTGGCGGTGACCTGGTTGCCCGACGCACGCAAGGTCGCTGCGTTGACACCCCCGTTCACCGTCGTCCCGATCGAGTTGGCGGTAGCCAGGGCCGTCACCGCACCGGTGTTGGTCTGGCTGTTGCCGATGGCGCCGGAGGCGACTCCGGTGTTCAGTCCGGACAGCGTAAGCGCATTGGTGGCGCTGTTGCCGTAGGCCTGCGCCGACACCGAGTTGGCGCTGACGCCGATGACGCCGTTGCTCACTCCGGTCGCCGGTGTGACACCGCTGTTGAGAGCGACCGTGTAGCTCGAGCCCGTGCTGCTTGCCGTGACCGCCGCGGTGTTGGTCTGGCTGTTGAGCACCACGGCAGCCGCCTGGGCCGACGCCGAGCTCGCGCCGCTGGCCGGTGAGCCGCCGTAGGTCATGGACACCGTCGCATCATTCCAGGTCGAGGCGTAGTTGGCGCCCGGCGTGGCATTGAGCACGTTGGTGGCCGCATTGCCGCGGGCCAGTGCCGCCGTGCTGTTGCCCTGCACGGCCACGGTGCCGCCATTGAGGGCCGCGTAGTACGGAAGGCCCGCACCACCGTTCAGTGCGATGCCGACGTCGGTGGACGCGGAAGCATTCACCGCCGACGTGTTCGTTTGCACGTTGTTCAGCGCCGCGGTGGCTCCCAGGCTGGCTGGCCCGTCGATGCTCAGCGTGTTGCTCGCGCGGTTGGCCGAGGCCTCGGCCACCGTGCTGTTGCCGCTGATGGTCAACGTGCTGCCCGCCACGCCCGTGCTGCCCGCCAGGACGCTGTCGTTGTTGTAGATGCGGGTGGTCGCATTGCTGCTCACACCCGTCCCGATGGACGACTGCTGGTTGACCAGGACATGGTCCGCGACCGCCGAGGTGCCGACGACGCTGCTCGAGGCCGACGCCAGGCCTTCGTCCAACGAGGCGACGCTCGCCCCACCGGCGACGCTCACCTTGTTGGTCGCGTCGTTGGCCACGCCCAGCGCCACGTTGCTGTTGTTCGACAGCGAAACGGTGCTCTGGGACACGGCCGCCGGGGCGAACATTTCCAGGCCCGAAGAGGTCGACACCGCGCCGGCGCTGCCTTGCACCGACAGCAGCGCAGAGCTGGCGGCCGTCTGGTTGGCAGCCGTCGCGACCGTGTTGGTAGCGGTGTTGGCCACCGAGCGGGCGCTCTGCGCATTGCCGTCGACGGTCAGGGTGGAGCCGCTGACTGCGGCGCCCGGCGTGGCATCGATGGCGAAAGTGCCGTAGACCGCGCTGTTCAAGCTCGAGGTGTTGACCGCCTGCACGTTGCTCAGGGCCAGGTCGGCCCGGGCAGTGAGTGCGCCGCCGGCCGTGCTGGCCGAGGCGGCATCGCTGCCCGAGGTGCTCGACAGGCCGTTTGCGCTGGCGCTCGCGGTGTTCGTGGCGGCATTGCCCGTCACCGAACCAGCCGTCGTGTTGCCGGACACGGACAGGCGGCTGTCCCGCACGGTGATCGACTCGCCGCCGCGCACGGCCAGCACCACGCCGCCGCCGTTGGGCGTGCCGGTGGAGGGGGGAACGTTGCCGCTCAGCGAGATCGAGCCGCCTTCGGAGAGGTCGGCGTACTGCGGGATCGTTGCCGCATACCCCGCGGCATTGCGCGACAGTTGGTGCGGGCCCGATACGCCCCAGCCCTGAGCCTGCAGATAGGCGATCGCGTCGGAGGACAGGCTCGACGTGTCGACGTACAGCGTCCCCGCGGTGAACATGGTGCCGCTGTGCGCGAGTCCGGTGCCCGTGATCTGGTAGCCGAAGGGGCCGCCGTCCGTCGGGGCGGTGCCGGTCACGCCGATCACCGACGACACGTTCGCGGCGGTGACCTGCATGTTCTGCAGGGCACCGGTGGCGGCCAGCGAATTGGCGTCGAGCGACAGGACATTGGTGGCGCCGTTGCTCACGGCCTTGGCCTGCAGCAGGTTGCCCTGCGCACCCACGGTCGCGTTGTCGATGAGCGTGGCCTGCGGCGTCGATGGGACGCCGACGCTTGCTTCACGCCCCACCTGCACCAGCACGCGGGCCGACGAGGCCGGATCCGCGGGGTTGTCCACCAGCGAGGCCGTGACCGAACCCAGCCCGGACTGCGCGTTCTGCAGACTGAACGCGGCGTCGGTGACCAGCGTGGTGGTGGTGCCGTTGCTGGTGGCCGAGGCGGTGCCGTGGCCATCCAGCGCCAACGGCACGGCCGCCATTTCGTTGCCCGATGCCTTGACCGTGTTGGCCGCGCGGCTGCCGTAGGCGAGTGCTTCGACATCGTTGTTCGAGGCGCTCACCGTCGAGCCGACCACGTTGCGCTCGATCGTCGTGCTCACCACGTCGCCGCCGCCCACGCTGGCCGAGACGCCCACACCCGTGCCGGTGGTCTGGGTGCTGGTGACGTTGGCCACCGGTGCGAAGCCTTCGCCCGAGCCGGTGCCGAGGTTGCCGACTGCCGTCGTGACGGCGTTGGTGGCGTCGTTGCCGTAGGCGGCACCCACGACCGCGTTGCCGGCGGTGCTCACCGTGCTGCCGCTGAGGTTGCCTTCCACCGACGCGCCGACGGAGACGCCGCTGGCGCTGCCGCTGATGCCCGTGTTCGTGCCCACCTTCTGGTCGTTGAGCACGCCGTGCACCGCGACCACGGCAGGCTGGGTGGCCACGCCGTTGTCGAAGACGGCGCCGCCGGCCGCTGTCGAGTCGTAGGTGACTTGCGACGCGACGGCGCTCTGCGCAGCGAGCTGCACGGTGTTGACGTCCACGCCGATGGTGTTGCTGCCCAGGTTGCCGTAGGCCACGGCGCGCTGCAGGTTGTCCGACACCGTCAGGTCGGCGCCGGCGACATGCGTGCCGGCCGCGATGCCGGTGAGGGCGTCCGAGAGGCTGGCGGTGGCATTCCCGCGCTGGTATTGCACGCTGGCAATGCCCGTCGAGCCGCCGACGCCGAGCGCCGCGCCTTCCAGGGCCAGCCCATTGGTGCCGTTGTTGCCGACGGCGACCGCCTCCTGCGTGTTGCCCGACGCACCGAGGGTGCTGCCGGCGATGGTGTTGTAGCCCGGCACGAGCGGGTTGGTGCCGCGCGAGTCGGCATCGATGCCCGTGACGATGCTCGACGCGCTGGCCGACACCGGAGCGCCCTGGTTGATCTGCAGGCTGGAGATCGTCAGTGCGCCTTCGGCCGAGACGTTCAGGTTGCCAGTCGTGCCCTTGCTGCCGCCGGTGAGATTCGCCACGGGCGAGCCGACCAGGCCGAGCGTGTTCGCATCCAGCGAGATGCGCTGGTTCACGTCGTTGCCGTAGGCCACCGTTGAGGCGCTGTTGTCGCTCACCGATACCGTGCTGTCGTGCGTGACACCACCGGTCGCGCCCGTCATGGCGATGGTGCGCACGTCGGCGGAGGTGGCCGTTACGGCCGCTGCCGTGTTGCCCGAGGAGTTCAGGTTCTGCTGGTTGTTGACGATCGCGGCCGAGCCGGTGAACGACGCGGCACCGCCCACGGCGATCTCGCTCGACGCGGCGCTGCCCACCGCCTTGGCGCGGACGGTGTTGTCGTCCACCGCCACCGAGCCGCCATTCACGGACTGGACTGCTGCGGCGACACCGGCCGACTGCGTGGTGCTCGACAGCGGGGAGAAGTTGACCTGCGAGTTGGTGATCACCAGCGATGCGTCGGCGCCGTACGCCAGCGCGCTGCCCGCGCCGTAGGCCACCTGGCCCGACGGCGAGGCGGGCGCACCCTCGTCGACGAAGGAAACGCCGTTGGCCAGTGCGATGCGATTGCCCACGGTGCCCGGCGCAGCGCCCACGGCCTCGTTGCCCGTGGCGGTGCTGGTGATGCTGTTGCCGGCGGCCGAGAGGCTGCCGGTGAGGGTGTTGACGGCGCCGTCGGTGCCCGAAACGCCGGCGATAATCCGTGCGTTCTGCGTGGTGGCCGAGGTGAGCTTGGCGGTCGCCTCCGTCGGCGAGGAACGTGCCTGGTCGTTGACCAGCACCGCACTGCCCGCGAAGGTCGACGCGCCGCCGGCCTGGATGTCGATCAGGTTGGTCGCCACGTTGCTCTTCGCGCTCGAGGCGATCGCATTGCCGTCCAGCCGGGGCGACGAGGAGGTGGTGCCGTTGATGTCGGTGCCGACCGTCAACGCGATGGTGTTGTCCTCAGCCCGTGCGGTCGATGCGGCGGTATCTGCATTGCCCGTGGAGTCGCGGCCCTTCTGGTAGGTCTGCAGGACCAGCGTGCCCTTGGAGACGAAGAAGTCCGGGTTCGTGTTGTCGAAGACCACCGAGCCGGTCGAGTCCGACGCATGGTCCACCGGCACGGTGCCGGAGAGCGTCGTCGACGCGCTGTTGACCACCGTGCTGGCGGAGATACTGTTGTCGAGCACCGAGGCCGTGCTGCCGCTGAGCGAACCCAGTTGCGCGCCCAGCTCGTTGCCCTGGACCAGTGAGTTCACCCGGCCGGTGTTGTTCTGCCATGCGTAGGCGGCCACGCCCACGCCGTCGGTCACCGACAGGTCGATGTTGCCCACGAAGGCATTGCCGACCGCGTTCGCCTTGACGGCGTTGGACTCGACGCCCACCGTGCTGGCATTGGCCGCGTCGGCGGAAATCATCGTCGCGCCATCCACAGCCTGTGCCCCGACGGTTTCGATGTTGAGCTGGTTCGACTGGCTGGCCGGGTGCCCGAGGACTGTCGCGGTTTGGACGCCCGCAGCGTTGTGCACGGTGATGCTGGCGTCGGCGTTCAGCGGTTCGGCCATCGCGCCGCCGGCGATGACGGAGGCCAGGACGGCCATGCTGACTTGGGTGCGCGTGAGTTGGCGGTTCCGCGCACTGCGAAGGTTCTTGCGTGATTTCATGATGACACTGATTTCGGAATGAATGAAAGGTGGGTGGTGCCGGCGTCGGCCGGGCATGCATGTATCAACGAGAGGTATGTGGTCGCTGGTGTCTCCTCCTCCGGTTCCCCTTGCCGCTTCTCTTCTTTTATTTGCCTTGTTCGTTGCGCGCCGGCCGCTCGATGCGTGGCACCTCGGCGCCGCCGGCCACGCGCAGCCGGGCAATGACCTGCAGGCCGGGCTCGCCCCGGTGGATCGAGGTATCGGCCGGGTCGGGCCGCCAGACCACGGCGACCGCACCCGGCGCGATGCCGCGCGAGGCGAGGGCCCCCACCACGGCAGAGACCCGCTCGTCGATGAGTCCGTCCCGCTTGCGCGCGTCCCAGTTCTCGGTGTCGCGGGCGGCGAGCGTGATGTCGACGTTCTGCTTGCGTGCGAGCGCCGCGATCTGGTCGAGCGTCGACATCGCCGCGCCGCCGAGGGTCGACGAGCCGATATCGAAGGTGATCTGGCTGACGCTCGGCGATGCGTCGGCACCGGCGGTGGGGCCCCGCACCAGGTTGACGGCCTGCGCGGTGGACGCTGCGGGCGCCATTCCGGGCCGGGGGTCGGGGTTCGGTACGGTGCGCAGCTTCTCGGCGACCGCCGTGGGCAGAGGGGCGCCGCTGCCGGGCCGCAGCGTCAGGCA
>JAFEEH010000132.1 GCA_018241185.1 Pseudomonadota bacterium
AGATCTACAACCAAGAGCGACCGCACCTGTCGCTCAAAATGCGAACGCCCGATGCTGTGCACCGGGCGTCTGTGGCCGGCTGAACGCCGGCTGTTTGGGTGTCAACGCAATTCAGGACGGGTCAGACGCCTGGTGTGTCGACTCAGAACGGAATGTCGTCGTCCATGTCGTCGAAACCGGTCGACGAACGCTGCGGCGCCGGTGCGGGCGCGCGCGGCGCGGGGGCACGCGGCGCCGCGGCCGGCGCACGCGATGCGTAGCCGCCACCCCCACCACCGCCGTAGCCACCCCCGCCGCCGTAGCCGTCGTCGTCACCACCGCCCGACGGTGCGCCCTGGCCCTGTCGGCTGCCCAGCATCTGCATCTGGTCGACGCGGATGTCGGTGGCGTACTTCTCGACGCCGTCCTTGTCCTGGTACTTGCGGGTGCGGATCTGGCCTTCGACGTAGATCTGCGAGCCCTTGCGCAGGTACTGCGCGGCGATCTCGGCCAGGCGGCCGTTGAACACCAGGCGGTGCCACTCGGTGGCTTCGCGCATTTCGCCGGACTGCTTGTCCTTCCACTTGTCGGTGGTGGCGATGGTCACGTTGCAGACCTGGTCGCCGCTGGGAAAGGTGCGGGTTTCGGGATCGCGGCCGAGGTTGCCGACGAGGATGACTTTGTTGACGGATGCCATGTGCACTGCCCCTGATAGGTGAGAAGAGCGGAAGGAATCGAGACGAACCGGCGATTGTGCCCGATGCGCCTGCCGCCGCCGCATGCGCCGCGGGCCGACATCGGGTGGGTGCGCATCCCTGCACAATCCCCCTTTTCGCCGATGAACCACGAGCCCGATTTCTTCGAGAACCTGCGCAGCGAGCTGTCGAGCTGGCGCCTGTGGCTGGACCGCGCGATCGTGCTGGGCTACGCGGTGCTCGCGGGCCTCTTCGTGGTGGGCTTCACCATCGCGGCGGACTGGGCCTTCGGCCTCTTCCAGGCGATCCACGGCAGCCACGCCTGGCTCATCCTGCTGTGGACGCCCGCGCTGACGGCCGGCATCGTGTGGATCACGCGCCGCTGGTTCCCTGGCGCGGCGGGTTCCGGCATCCCGCAGATCAAGGCCGCGCTCGACCCGGCGCTGCCGCCCGAGCGGCGCGGGCGCTTCGCCTCGCTGCGTCTCACGCTGGCCAAGGTGGGGCTGGGCGTGGCGGGCTTCGCCGGGGGGCTTTCCATCGGCCGCGAAGGCCCCTCGGTGCAGGTGGCGGCAGGCGTGATGCAGCATGCGAAACGCTGGCTGTCGCCCAACTCGACGGTCGACATGCGCGCGCTGCTGATCGCCGGTGGGGCGGCGGGCATCGCCGCGGCCTTCAACGCCCCGCTGGCCGGCGTGGTCTTCGCCATCGAGGAATTGGCAGGCCGGCTGGAGGCGCGTGCCAGCGGCGTGATCATCACCGCCATCGTGCTGGCCGGCCTGGTGGCGGTGTCGGCCTTCGGCAACCTCAGCTATTTCGGCGTCATCCGCGTACCGCGGCTGGGCTGGGACATCCTCGCGCCAGGGCTGCTCGTGGCGCTGCTCGCGGGGGTGGCCGGCGGCCTGTTCGCGCGGTTGATGATCGCCTCCCTCACCGGCGCACCCGAGCGGCTCAACCGCTGGCGCGCGCGCTGGCCGGTGCGCTTCGCGGCCGCGGGCGGCCTGCTCATCGCGGTGATCGGGCTGGTCACCGGCGGCGTGACCTTCGGCGCCGGCTCGGAGGCGGTCAAGCAGATGCTGGCCGGCCACGACGAGCTGACGCCGATCTACACACTGCTCAAGTTCATCGCCACCTGGGTCACCGCCTGGTGCGGCGTACCGGGCGGCATCTTCGCGCCCTCCCTGTCCATCGGCGCCGGCATCGGCGACGGCGTGGCGCACCTCTTCAGCGCCGACCTCGGCCCCGCGCTGATCGCAATGGGCATGGCCGGTTTCCTGGCCGCGGTGACGCAGGCGCCGCTCACCGCCTTCATCATCGTCATGGAGATGGTGGACGGCCACTCGATGGTGCTGAGCCTGATGGCCAGCGCCATGCTGGCCAGCCTGGTGTCGCGCATGATCAGCCGGCCGCTGTACGAGGCGCTGGCGGAGCACATGGTCGCGAACGCCATCGCAGCCCCGGCCCCACCGGCGCCGCCAGTGGCGGTGCCCGAGGCGCCGCCGGCCGACCCGCCGCCGGCCGGCGAATCCGCGCCGGTGCGCTGAAAGGCGGGGCGGTCTATCATGCCCGGTTGCCCTGCACCGACCGCCTCCCGCCCGTGAACGCCCCCGACCGAGCCCCACTCGACGACGACGCCTACCTCGGCCGCCTGCTGGCCCAGCAGCGCATCAGCATCCGCGGCGCGCGCACCCACAACCTCAAGAACGTCGACCTCGACATCCCGCGCAACAAGCTGGTGGTGATCACGGGCCTGTCGGGCTCGGGCAAGTCCAGCCTGGCCTTCGACACGCTCTATGCCGAAGGCCAGCGCCGCTACGTCGAGAGCCTGTCGGCCTATGCGCGGCAGTTCCTGCAGCTCATGGACAAGCCCGACGTCGACCTGATCGAGGGCCTGTCGCCCGCCATCAGCATCGAGCAGAAGGCCACCAGCCACAACCCGCGCTCCACCGTCGGCACCGTCACCGAGATCCACGACTACCTGCGCCTGCTGTTCGCGCGCGCCGGCACGCCCTACTGCCCCGACCACCACCTGCCGCTGCAGGCGCAGACGGTATCGCAGATGGTCGATGCGGTGCTCGCGATCCCCGGCGAGCCACGGCTGATGATCCTGGCGCCGGTGGCGCGCGAGAAGAAGGGTGAGTTTCTCGAGCTCTTCGCCGAGATGCAGGCCAGCGGCTATGTGCGCTTCCGCGTCGACGGGCAGACCTACGAATACAACGACCTGCCCAAGCTCAAGAAGACCGAGAAGCACGACATCGACGTGGTGATCGACCGCCTGCGCGCCCGGCCCGACATGCAGCAGCGCCTGGCCGAGAGCTTCGAGGCCGCGCTGCGCCTGGCCGACGGCCGCGCGATCGCGCTGGAGACGGATGCACCCCATGCCGTTCGGGCTGAGCCTGTCGAAGCCGGGGCCGGCACTTCGACAGGCTCAGTGCGAACGGGTGCGCGCGAACACCTCTTCAACGCCAAGTTCGCCTGCCCGCTGTGCCACTACTCGCTGGCCGAGCTGGAGCCGCGCCTCTTTTCCTTCAACTCGCCAGTGGGTGCGTGCCCGACCTGCGATGGCCTGGGGCACCGCGAGTTCTTCGACCCGGCGCGCGTGGTGGCCTTCCCGTCGCTGTCGCTCGCCAGCGGCGCCATCAAGGGCTGGGACCGGCGCAACGGCTACTACTTCAGCATGCTGGAGAGCGTGGCCAAGCACTACAGGTTCGACATCGACGCGCCCTTCGAGTCGCTGCCCGCCGAGGTGCAGCAGGTGGTGCTGCACGGCTCGGGCGAGGAAGAGATCAAGTTCGCCTACACCATGGAATCGGGCGCCTCGGCCGGCCGCAAGCTGACCAAGAAGCACCCCTTCGAGGGCATCATCCCGAACATGGAGCGGCGCTACCGCGAGACCGACTCGGTCATGGTGCGCGAAGACCTGGCCCGCTTTCGCAACCTGCAGCCCTGCCCCGACTGCGGCGGCTCGCGGCTGCGGCGCGAGGCGCGCAACGTGTTCCTGGTCGATGCGCAGGCCGTGGGCGAAGACGGGCAGCCGGCCCGTGCCGCGATCTATGAGCTCAGCCACATGACGCTGCGCGACAGCCTCGCGTACTTCCAGGGCCTGCACCTGCAGGGCGCCAAGGCCGAGATCGCCGACAAGGTCGTGCGCGAGATCGGCCTTCGGCTCAAGTTCCTCAACGACGTGGGCCTGAACTACCTGAGCCTGGACCGCAGCGCCGAGACGCTGTCGGGCGGCGAGGCGCAGCGCATCCGCCTGGCCTCGCAGATCGGCTCGGGCCTCACGGGCGTGATGTACGTGCTCGACGAGCCCAGCATCGGCCTGCACCAGCGCGACAACGACCGCCTGATCGGCACGCTGAAGCACCCGCGTGACATCGGCAATTCCGTGATCGTGGTCGAGCACGACGAGGACATGATCCACGCCGCCGACCACGTGATCGACATGGGGCCGGGCGCCGGCATCCACGGCGGCCGCGTGATGGCGCAGGGCACGCACCAGGAGGTGTCGGCCAACCCCGGGTCGCTCACCGGCCAGTACCTCTCGGGCACGCGGAAGATCGAGGTGCCGGCGCGCCGCACACCCTGGCTGCCCGTGATGCGCAAAGCCGAGCCGGAGCCGCGCAAGGCGTCGAAATTCCCGCCCAGCCCGGCAGCCGAACGCCGCGCGGCGCGCGAGGCACAGCACCTGGCCACGCAAGGCGCGCTGCAGGAGATCCGCATCGTCGGCGCCACCGGCAACAACCTCAAGAACGTGAGCGCGGCCTTCCCGGTCGGCCTGCTGACCTGCGTGACCGGCGTGTCGGGCTCGGGCAAGTCCACGCTGGTCAACGACACGCTGTACGCTGCCGTGGCGCGTACGCTGTACCGCGCGCACGAGGAGCCGGCACCGCACGAGGCGGTCGAAGGCATCGAGTATTTCGACAAGGTCATCAACGTCGACCAGTCGCCCATCGGCCGCACGCCGCGCAGCAACCCGGCCACCTACACGGGCCTGTTCACGCCCATCCGCGAACTGATGGCCGAGACCAACACCGCGCGCGAGCGCGGCTACGGCCCCGGCCGCTTCAGCTTCAACGTGGCCGGCGGCCGCTGCGAGGCCTGCCAGGGCGACGGCGTGGTCAAGGTGGAGATGCATTTCCTGCCCGACGTGTACGTGCCCTGCGAGGTCTGCAAGGGCCAGCGCTACAACCGCGAAACGCTGGAGGTCCAGTACAAGGGCCGCAACATCGCGCAGATCCTCGACATGACGGTGGAGGACGCACACGAGTTCCTGAAGGCCGTGCCCACCATCGAGCGCAAGCTGCGCACGCTGCTGGACGTGGGCCTTTCGTACATCAAGCTCGGCCAGAGCGCGACCACGCTGTCCGGCGGCGAGGCACAGCGCGTCAAGCTGGCGCTGGAACTGTCCAAGCGCGACACCGGCCGCACGCTCTACATCCTCGACGAACCCACCACCGGCCTGCACTTCGCCGACATCGAGCTGCTGCTCAAGGTGCTGCACCAACTGCGCGACGCAGGCAACACCATCGTCGTGATCGAGCACAACCTGGACGTCATCAAGACCGCCGACTGGCTCATCGACATGGGCCCAGAAGGCGGCGCGGGCGGCGGCACCGTGGTGGTGGCCGGCACGCCCGAGACCGTGGCCGCCACGGCGGCGAGCCACACGGGGCTGTACCTGAAGCGGCTGCTGCCGCGCTGAGCCCGCGCGGGCGACGGCACGACTCCGGAAGCACTCCTGCCATGGCGCCCAACGATTCGAGCGAGGACACGGCGCGGCGACTGGACGAACCGCTGCTGCGCTCGCTCAACGCGCTGCTCGAGGAGTCGGGCGTCTCGCAGGCGGCGGCCCGCCTGGGCATCGCCCAGTCGGCCATGAGCCGCCACCTCGCGACGCTGCGACGGCTGATCGGAGATCCGCTGCTGGTCCGGGTAGGCAACCACATGGTGCTCACCGATCGCGCCCAGGCCCTGGCAGCCCCGGCCCGGCGCATCCTGGCGGACATGTCGCTGCTCGTGTCGCATGCGCAGCCCAGGCCACTGCACGAGCTGCGCCGCAGCTTCCGCATCGCGACCTACGACTTCCTGCCCACGGCCTTCTTCGGCAGCATCGCCGAGAGCATCGGTCGCCACGCGCCGCATTGCGACCTGGTGATCCGCGGCCTGGGGTCGCGCTTCGAGCACTATCGGCAACTGGCCGATGGCGATGTGGACGTCGTGATCACCGTCTGGCCCGAACTGCCCGCGCACCTGCGGGCGACCGGGCTGCTGAACGAACCGCTGGTGTGCCTGCTGCGCGCCGGCCATCCACTGGCGGCGCCCGGCGCCATGACGCTGGACCAGTACCTGCGCGCCGGCCACCTGACCTCGCTGGAGCACATGCCCGGACAGGGCACCGTCATCGACGCCCAGCTGGCCGACATCGGGGCCGCGATGCGCACCACGGTGCACACCCAGTTCCTGGGCCTGGCCCCGGGCATGCTGGCGCGCACCGACCTAGTCTTCACCACCGGACGCCTGCTCGCCGAGGACTTCGCGCGCGTGCACGGCCTGGCGATCGTGCCCTTTCCGGCACGGATCAAGCCGATGCGCTATCGGCTGGTCTGGCACGAGCGCACGCACACCGACCATGCCGTTCGATGGTTGCGCGAGGAGTTGATCGCCGCGGCGCGCGGCCTGGCACAGCGGGCCGGGTCATGACACCGCTGTCATAACCCGGTGCGCAGCGCAGCCCTGGGTGCAGGTGCGCGCGGTCGATAAGGTTCGAAGCATGGATGACACCCAGCCCGATCCGGTGCCGCACGGCACACCGTCCCTCCCGATGCTGCGCCAGCTGCCCAAGGTGGATCTGCATCTGCACATCGCCGGCACGCTGCGTCCGGCCACGCTCGCCGCGCTCGCGCAGCGCCACGGCCTGGCGCTGCCGCGCCCGGTGGACAGCCTGTACACCTACCGCGATTTCGACGACTTCATCGACGTCCTGCGCCTGAGCGCTGGCGCGTTGCGCACCGCCGACGACTTTCACCGCATGGCCTACGAAGCGCTCGAGGACGCCGCGGCGGCGGGCACCTGGCACGCGGAGATGTCGTTCAACCCGCAGTACTACCTGCCCCACGGCGTGCCGTACCGCGTGCAGCTCGAGGGGCTGGCGGCGGGGGTGCGGGCAGCCGGGCGGGACTTCGGTTGCTCGGCCCTGCTGATTGCCGCGATCGACCGCGGATTGCCGCTGGCCTCTGCCGACCAGGCGATGGACGACATCGTGTCGCAGCGGCATGAACTCGTGGTCGGCATCGGTGTGGACGGCCCCGAACGCGCCGGTCCGCCGGCCCGGCTGGCGGACCTGTTCCAGCGCGCCGGGCGCGCCGGACTGCGGCGCACGGCGCATGTCTGCGAAGACAACCAGACCCTCCAGGACGCGCCGCCGTCGAACGTGCGGGACTGCCTGCAGCTGCTCGGCTGCGACCGCCTCGACCATGGCTACAACCTGCTCGCCAGCGACGAGGGCGTACGCCAGGCGCGGGACTGCGGCGTCTACTTCTGCGTCTGCGGCATCACGAGCGTGCGCCGCAACCGGCAGCAGCGGCTGAACAGCATCCGCGCCATGCACGACGCCGGCCTCGCCCTGAGCCTGAACACCGACGACCCGGCGATGTTCCACACCGACCAGACCCACACCCTCGCAACCGTGCTGGAAGGATGCGGCTGGGGCTGGAAGGAAGCCTGCGATTTCAGCCTGGCCGGTGTCGACGCCTGCTGGTTGGACGCGGACGCCAAGCGCAGCTTGCGTGGGCGCTTCGCGCAGCAGATCGCCGCGCTGACCGCGCCGTCCGAGGCGACCCGCGCCCCATCCACTGACCCTCGTTCCGCAGGAGTTTGCTCATGAGCCGCCCCCCTTCTTCGCCATGCCGCCGCCTGGGCCTTCGTGCCGTGGGCCTCATGCTTGCCATGGCGAGCCCGCTGGCAACCCCTCTGGCCTTGGCCGCCGGGCCCGCCTG
The DNA here is from genome assembly GCA_018241185.1 of Pseudomonadota bacterium. Taxonomy (GTDB): domain Bacteria; phylum Pseudomonadota; class Gammaproteobacteria; order Burkholderiales; family Burkholderiaceae_C; genus Xenophilus. The sequence continues at coordinate 7,670 of JAFEEH010000132.1, forward strand.
GCCGGCCCATCCGATCACCCTGCTCGTGCCCTACGCGGCAGGCGGCAACGTGGATGTGATCGCTCGCTGGGTCGCTCCCGATCTGGGCAAACGGCTCGGGCAGACGGTGATCATCGAGAACCTGCCGGGCGCCGGCGGCGTCATCGGGACCGACAAGGTCGCACGCGCCAAACCCGACGGCTACACCTTGCTCATGTCGGTGGAAAGCGCCGTGGTCATCGCCAGGATGGTCACCCCCTCCACCGTGCGCTACGACGGGCTGCGCGATCTGCAGCCCGTGACGCTGCTGGGCGCCCAGCCCCTCGTGCTCGCCGGGCGGCCGGGCCTGCCCGCGAAGTCCGCCCACGACCTGTACGCCGACATGCAGGCCCACCCGGGCAAGTACAGCTACGCCACCTCGGGCGTGGGCACCTCGCTGCACCTGGGCGGCGAGATGCTCAAGCAGAAGGGTGGTGTCGACATGGTGCATGTGCCCTACCGCAACGGGCAGCAAATCGTGACCGACCTCAGCGGCAACCAGCTGGACCTGGCGGTGCTGCCCCTGTCGATGGTGATGCAGCAGGCACGGGCGGGCCAGGTGCGCCTCTACGGCGTGATGGACGACAAGCCTTCGCCCGCCATGCCCGAAGCCCCCGTTCTGGGCAGCAGCGAGCCCGCCTGGAAGGGTGCCGACGTCATGGTGTGGCAGGGCGTCTTCGTGCCCAAGGGCACACCGCCCGACATCGTGGCCCGGCTCGACACGGCCTTGCGCGAAGTGCTGGCCGAGCCGGCCATGCGCAAGAACTTCGCCGACAGCGGCGTCACGCCGATGGGCCTGGGTCCACAGGACTTCGCACGCTTCCTGCGCGCGGAGCAGGACAAGTTCGGCGCCATCGTGACCCAGGGGAAGATCAAGGCCGAATAGGACGCCGTGTCCGGCGGGCCGCGGCGGCCCGGCCTACATCCGCCCCTTCCACGGCACCAGCCAGCCCTCGATGCGTCGCATTAGCAGGTCGAACAGCAGCGCCACGATGCCGATGACGATGATGCCCATCACCACCACGTCGGTGCGCAGGAAGTTGCTGGCGTTGAGCACCAGCTGCCCCAGGCCCGCGGTGGCCGCCACCATCTCGGCCGCCACCAGGGTGGTCCAGCCGAAGCCGATGGCGATGCGCATGCCGGTGAGGATGTCGGGCAGCGCAGCCGGCAGCACGACGTGGCGCACCACCTGCCAGCGGCTCGCACCCAGCGAGAGGGCCGCGTTGATCTGTTCGCTGCCCACCGACTTCACCCCGGCGCGGGCCGCCACGGCCAGGGGCGCGAAGCAGGCCAGGTAGATCAGCACCACCTTCGAGGTTTCTTCTATGCCGAACCAGATGATGACCAGCGGCAGGTAGGCCAGCGGCGGCAGCGGGCGGTAGAACTCGATGATGGGGTCGAACACGCCGCGCATCACGCGCGAGGTGCCCATGAGGATGCCCACCGGAATCGCCGTGATGCAGGCCAGCGCGAAGGCGCCGAACACGCGTCCCAGGCTCCAGAGGAAGTGCTCCAGCAGCGGCTTGCCGCCCTGCCCCTGGCCTTTCACCGCGGCGACGAAGGCGTCCCACACAGAGGCGGGCGAAGGCAGCACCAGCGGCGGCAGCCAGGCCAGCGCCGCCGCGGCCCACCAGAGCACGCACAGCACGACGACCGTGGCGATGCTGATGGCCGTGGTGCTGCCCTCGCCGGGGCGGCGGTGGCCGCGGACCTTGCGGGCAGATGGACTCGCCGCGGCTGGCGCAGGGGTGTGCGACGCCGCGGATGCGGCAGGCGCCGCATGGCCAGCGACCATCGGCGTGGCAGGACTGCTCATGGCGTGGCTCCCGTCAGTGCGCGGTCGCCGCACCGGCGCCCGCGTGGATGGCATCGATCACCTCTTCTCGCAGGCGGATGAACTCCGGCTGCGACTTGATGGCACGGGCGTTGCCGCCGGCCACGTACTGGCGGCCGAAGTCGAGTTCGTAGCGCCGCGACACGCGGCCGGGCGAGGGCGTCATCACGATCAGCTGCGTGGCCAGGAAGAGCGCTTCCTCCACGTCGTGCGTGATGAAGAAGACCAGCTTCTGCTCCCGCGCCCAGATCTGCAGCACCGACTCCTGCACCTGCTCGCGCGTGAGCGAGTCCAGCGCGCCGAAGGGCTCGTCCATCAGCAGCATGGCCGGGTTGGAGGCCAGTGCCCGCGCGATGCCCACGCGCTGCTGCTGCCCGCCGGAGAGCTGGTACACCGCGTGCGTGGCGTAGCGCTCCAGCCCCACGGCGCGGACCTGCTTCATCGCCTCGGCATGGCGCTCGGCCTTGCCCACGCCGCGCATCTTCAGCCCGAAGGCGACGTTGTCGATCACGTTGAGCCAGGGCATCAGCGCATGCTTCTGGAACACCACGCCGCGGTCGGCGCCCGGCCCCTCGACCTGCCGGCCGTTGACGAAGATGTAGCCCTCGCTCGGCGCCATGAAGCCGGCGATGGACGACAGCAGCGTGGTCTTGCCGCAGCCCGAGGCGCCGACGGCGACCACGAACTCGCCGCGCGCGAAGCTGAGGTCCACCTTCTGCAGCGCCAGCACGTCCTGCCCGTTGTCGCCGGCGTAGGTCACGCCGACGTTCTCGATGCGCAGTCCCTGCATGTGCGTCCTTCCGCGTCGCGAATCGTCAGGGCGTGGTCACGGCCTTGGCCGCGTACGCCGGGTTCACGCCCACGCTGTAGTCAGGCAGCACGTTGCCGATGGTGCCCTGCGTCTTGAGGAAGGCGGCGGTGGCCGCCAGCGACTGGGCGGCGCCGCCCTTGGTACCGCCGCCCAACCAGGTGGCCGAGGCCTGCTCGGCCGGCGGCACGAAGCGGTACAGCGCCATGGCGGCCGGCACGTCGGCCTCGGTGGCGCCGGTGACCTGCGCCACCGCCTTGACCTGCGGCGAGCCCACGCTCCATTGCGCCTTGCCGGCCGTGTAGCTGGCGTCGGCCTTCGCGATGGCGGACAGGAACTTCACCATGAAGTCGGCGTTGGACGCCGCCCAGGCCTTGTTGGCGATGATGCCGTCGAAGGTCGCCTTGCCGGTCTGCTGCGCGATCTGGCCCGAGCTGATGATCTGCTTGCCGCTGGCCTTGACCTTGGACAGCACCGGGTCCCAGACGAAGGTGGCGTCGATGTCGCCCCGCTCCCAGGCGGCGGCGATCTCCGGCGGGCGCATGTTGAGGATCTTGACCTGCGCCGGGTCGACCTTGGCCGCTTCCAGCGCGACCAGCGTGTGGAAGTGCGTGGTCGAGGTGAAGGGCACGCCGATCTTCTTGCCCTTGAGGTCGGCCAGGCTGTTCACCCCCGAGCCGTTGCGCGCCACCATGGCCTCGGCGTCGTTGATGTTGTCCAGGATCCAGACCAGCTCCACCGGCAGCCCCTGCGACAGCGCGGAGGCGACGGGCGCCGAGCCGGCCTCGCCGATCTGCACCTGGCCCGAGGCCATCGCGCGTATCACGTCGCCGCCGCCGGCGAACTTGCGGAAGTTGATCTTGTAGCCCGTGGCCTTCTCGATCTCGCCCGTGACCTGCGCATAGCGCCAGGGCACCACCATGTCCTGGTGGGCGATGGTGACTTCCTTGGTCTGGGCCTGTGCGCCGAAGGCAAGGGCGGCGAGCAGCGCGGTGGCCGCGAGGCGGGGAGCGAACGTCGTCATGGAAACCTCCAGCGAAACGGTTGATGGATCGATGCCCCGCACTCTGCGGCGCGGACCGGGCGCCACCAAGTGCCAGCGCCGCGCGATCGCTGGAGCCAGCGTCGCGACGCCGGCACCCGGCTGGTGCGATGGAACGTGCACGGCACCGCTTCGGCGCAGCCGAGGCGTCGGAATCACAAAGTGCAATCGGCCTGCAGCGCCCGTGATTGCTGCGCTGGCGCCGAATTCGTCACATTCGTTATCAATCGGCTGCCGCGACCACGGCGCCTGGGGCCGGCGCATTCTGTGCGGCCTGCGCACTGCCGCGAACGACGCGTTCCTCAGAAGCTCATGCGCCCACCAAGCAAGGCAAGCCGTGTTCAGTGCACGAGGCCGGTGCCGCTGCGGCGCACACCCCGCGCCGCCGCCAGCTCCTGCACCGCGAGCGCGAGCGCGCGGATGCCCGCATCGATCTGCGCGCCCGAGATGGACGACAGCCGCAGCCGGAACTGCGGGCACGGGTACGGCGGCTGGTCGTAGAACACGCGGCCGGCCTCGATCAGCACCCCGTGGCCGCGCGCCACGTCGGCCAGCTCGGCCGAGTCGAGCCAGTCCGGCCCCTCGACCCACAACGACGCACCGCCCTGGGGCAGCGCGAAGCGGAAGTCCGGCAGGTGGCGCCGCAGCGCGTCGGCCACGCGCGCGAGGCGCTCCTGCACGATGGTGTTGACGCGCCGCGCATGCGACTCGTGGTGGCCCAGCGACAGGAACATTGCGTAGGCATGCTGCAGGAAGGCGCTGGGATGCCGCACCTGCGCATGGCGCAGCACGCGCAGTTCGGCGATCAGCTCGCGCGGCGCCACGATATAGCCCAGCCGCAGCGCGGGCGACAGGCTCTTGGACAGCGAGCCGATGTAGACCACGCGGCCGCTCGTGTCCAGGCTCTTGAGCGCGGGCATCGGCGTACCGGCGTAGAGGTTCTCGGCCTCGTAGTCGTCCTCGATGATGACGAAGTCGTGCAGCTCGGCCTTGCGCAGCAGCCACTGGCGACGCTCCAGGCTCAGCGTGCGCGTGGTGGGGCTCTGGTGCGAGGGCGTGACGAAGACGTAATCGATGTCGGGCATGGCGTCGACCACCAGGCCCTCGTCGTCGACCGCGATGTTGACCATCTGCGGCCCGCGCACCGAGAAGGAGTTGCGCGCGTGCGGATGGCCCGGCTCCTCGAACCCGACACGCGAGCCGCGGTCGAACAGCGCCTCGGCCAGCAGGTAGCACGCGTGCTGCGAGCCCACGGTGATGAGGATCTCGTCGGCCAGCGCGAACACGCCGCGCTGCGGCAGCAGGCGCTGGCGGATCTGCTCGACCAGCGCCTCGACGTCGACCTTTTCGAAGTCGGGCGTCCACTGCGGCAGCTGCACGCGGCTCAGGCTGCGCACGCAGCATTCGCGGAAGTC
>JAFEEH010000133.1 GCA_018241185.1 Pseudomonadota bacterium
CTCGCTATATCACAACCAAGCCCATTCGGTTCGTCGGCAGGTTGCAACCCGCAATCAAAGCGTTGGAGGCGCAGGGCAAAGTTAAAGTTTATGAAGGGTCGCGGGGCTCTTGGGATGTCCACCTCGTAAGTTGGGACCAAAAGAGCCCACAAAACGCCTCCAGGCCGCCGCCGCCAGAAGACAGCGCGACGAACAGCTTGTTAATGACCCGATTTGAGGAGAAGCGTGGGCACAAGCCGCCTCCGATACCGGATCGCCCACCTTACAACGGCAGCGAACTGTGGCCAGGGGTCTTTCTCAGTGGTTGATCGGGCGGATGGGCTATTCTGCTATTGCTTAGCAGAATAGCCCCGAAGTGGACCTAATAGCGGTCCAGTTCATAGGGTGGTTCATGGGCCTAGCTTTCGAACAGTCGGCTGCGTTGTGACACATACGACTCGCGTGAGGCTGCATCCATCCGCCGGATGCGGGCAGGCCCTAGGTGCGCCTCCGCCGCTCTGGCAACACCTTGCTGCTCGAGCGTTCGATGATCGACTCGGCCAGAATGGCCATATTTCGCTAGCGCCTCGTTCTGCAAGAAAGCGCACTTGCTGCGCAAGTTGATCAATTCGTCTCGAAGCTCCAGAGGGCTTCTTCCGCCGCTGTCCTTCCTAGCTCCGCCCAAAGCAGGCTCCTTGGCATTGTATCGACGAAATGTTTGCTCAGGACTGCGTGCAATCCCATCAGGTCGTCTGGAGGAATACATGAGATGCAAATGGGTATTAACGCACCCTTCCAACGAACTCGCTGGCGCGTGCACTGCATACTGGAAGGGTTGATTTCCAACCAATCCGTCAATCAAACTCATGGCCAGCTCAAGTTGCTGAGGGACCGTCAGTTCCATGGGCAGTGCAATTTCGTGCTCGCGAAACACAGCGCCATTTGATCGCTCATATTTATCTCCCGCTCGCCAGAACGATTGTGGATTCCCGCTTGCCCAATCCGGCATATTGCCGTGCCCACTGGCAATGAGGTCAGCGCGATCGCTAAACCTCCCCTCGCGGGCGATGTATCTCGCATGCCCAGCGGCCGTTCCCTTTTTTCCACTCTTCAAGTGATGGTGAAAGCTTGCCATATCACTACCTTTTTTCTCCATGTGGAGTTGAACGTCAGCAACGCATTGGCTGTACGCTACCGGACCAAAAACCTAGCAGTGCTAAGTCCAATTCAAGAGAAACGGTAAGTGCGCATTCTTGTATTTCTCTGACACTACTGCGCAAGCACCGGTTTTTCTCCTACATCATGCGGCGAATGATATTTTTTACTTCATCTTAGACAAGCCGCTTGCATGCAGCCAAGCATCCCCATTCATTCGGGCCATTAAGCTGCCTCACCGATTCGGAGCGCAAATTTGCACAAAGCCTGTAGGTCTGAAGATGGCGAGGTCGTGAGCTGAATAGGGGTGCATCAGAAAGCGCCATTCGGTGCTAGGGGTTTAGGTGAAGATCAGCCTCTCGCCTTCAATTGATATTCTTGATGAGGAAGCCGCAGGCGACATCGATCTGGACGGTTCGCCCTCCCGACGGCGCGGAGTCCGCTCTCTACGCAGTGGGCAACTCAACGCCTCGCTTGCGCGTTCCCAGCCCGCTCCATGGTGAGTTCCGCCATCGCAGTACAGGGCGAACATCGGCCGAGCCGAAAGAGCCATGAACTTCGAATTGACCGCACGCTTGGATAGCAAACGTGCTCTTTCGCCTAACTTGTAACGCCCGCTTCAGACTGGTTGCGGTAGTTGACCAGCAACTGCTTTGCGGCTATTCAGATTCGGGCAGAGAGCGCCCAGCTGGTACCGAGTGAGGGGCAGGTCACCTGGGCGCGGGCCAAAGGCGTGCGACACATCCTCAACTAGCCAGGCAAGCCCACGCAGAACGCCCATATCGATAGCTTCAAACGCGAGTTCCGCGACGAGTGCCTGAAAGCGCATTGGTTTCAGAGCACGAGGCTGGCCCGCGCCGAGATTGCTGGCGAGCCGACTACAACGAGATGTGTCCGCACAGCAGTTGCGGCCGGATGCCGCTAGCGCAGCGCGCCAACCATAGTTTTGATCAGCCAGGTAGCCAGCGGAAGAAAGACGAGCCGGCCCGTCGCACTGCTGCCAGCCAGCAACCCCATGGCCAGGCCCTTGCGTTCAAAAGACCAGCGATTCACGAACGTTGCGCCCAGCACCAAGGCCGTCATGCCCCTGCCCAGCCGAGGATCACGCCACAGGACGAAGCCCCCTGCGGACCGTGGCCACCCGTTGACCTGTCTGAACACAGCCGGGACACATCAAGGCGCCTGGCTTGAGTACGCCGCAGCAAACAGGCAGAATCGTTACAAAACAATGCCGAGGAGAAGAACATGAAGGTATGTGATGGTGTACGCCCACTGCCGCTCGTTTTCAGAGCGTCCTCGCCATGCGACATCTTTGCCGCTGCTGAGCAGTGCGCTGCTACCCACCTAGAACCACTTCCACCCCCTATTGCCCAAAGATGGCGATGGCGTCTCTATGGCGCGCAGGTCAAAGGTCACAGCCGTGGGCCGTGAATCGACAGACGATGTTTGATCGTCTGGATCAGCAACACCGATACAGGGAGGGAAGAGCGATGGATGCAAGACCGCTACTCATGCGCCTCGGTATGGGCAAGGAAGGCTCGGATCAGTCTTCCGAGGTCGAGTTCGACGTGACGTCACCCGAGCGCCTCCCGTTCGTGGTTGAGGTCCACGATGGAGTCGTGCTTCAGGCAACAACCAAACTGACCGAGGTCAAGCGGGAGACGACAGATGACAACTGAAGCTCAGCTTGGACCCGTGCTGACACCGTTCTTGCTGCGATTCTCCGAACCTCTCCCGGCTCAAGACCCTGTCTGTTTGTTGATTTCCATGGAATCCTGACCCGGCATTTCCATCGAATATTGACCCACCCTCTTTGCGAGCCTGGCGGCTCACGGTGTGGATAAGTTCTTGGTCTTCTCCTTCTTTCTAGATTGGTCTGC
>JAFEEH010000134.1 GCA_018241185.1 Pseudomonadota bacterium
CGTGGGGCGAGCAAGAAGCCTGAAGAGGCCGAATGACGCGCCCCCGAGGACGCGTTTTTCGGTCACGCGTCGGTTCACTGCTCCCAACATGCGGGCCAAGCCGGCTTGTTCAGACCTTCCCTAGGATGGGTACTCAGAACAGATTGCCCTGCCCCTGCGCGCCCGGCGGCCGGAAGGCCGTGAGGTCATGCGCGATGCGCTCGCGGTTGAAGCCCAGGCGCTGCACCGTCTTCGCGAATCGCTGGGCGATCAGCTCGGACCACAGGCCGCTGCCCTTCATCCGGGTGGCGAAGTCGGCGTCGTAGTCCTTGCCGCCGCGCATCTCGCGGATGCGGGCCATGATGCGCGGCGCGCGCTGGGGGTAGTGCAGTTCGAGCCATTCCTTGAAGAGCGGCGCCACCTCCCAGGGCAGGCGAATCACGGTGTAGAAGGCCGAGCGCGCACCGGCCTCCCACGCGGCTTCGAGCACCTGCTCCATGTCTTCGGTGACGAAGGGGATCTGCGGCGCCACGCTCACGCCCACCGGCACACCGGCCTCGGCCAGCGTGCGGATGGTGCGCAGGCGGCGATGCGGCGCCGCGGCACGCGGTTCCAGCTTGCGCGCGAGCTCGCCGTCGAGCGTGGTCACGGTCACGTACACCGCCGCCAGTCGCTGCGCGGCCATCGGCGCGATGAGGTCCAGGTCGCGCTCGACGGCGCTGGACTTGGTCACCAGCGCGAACGGGTGCCGCGCCTCCTGCAGCACCTCGATCACGGCGCGCGTGAGCTTGAGTTCGCGCTCGATGGGCTGGTAGCAGTCGGTGGCCGTGCCGATGGCGATCTCGGCGGGCCGATATGCCCGCTGGCCGATCTCCTTTCGCAGCACTTCGGCGACGTTGCGCTTGGCGATGAGCTTGGTCTCGAAGTCCAGTCCCGGCGACAGGTTCAGATAACTGTGCGTGGGCCGCGCGAAGCAGTAGATGCAGCCGTGCTCGCAGCCGCGGTAGGGGTTGAGCGAACGCTCGAAAGGAATGTCGGGCGAATCGTTGTGGCTCAGCACCGACTTCACGTCCTCGAAGCGCACCTCGGTCTGCAGCGGTGCGGCCTCCGATGCGCCTTGCGCCTCGTCATCCATCGTGCCCCAGCCGTCGTCGAAGTCGTCGCGCACGTCCTTCTCGAAGCGGTGCGCGAGCCGCGAGGCCGCCCCGCGGCCCTTGATCGCGTGCAGGGGAATGTGGGCGTCGGCCATAAATTACTGTACATAAAAACAGTATTTTTTGCTGCACAAACTTTCGACAACAAGAGTTGCCTGCCGTCAATTTCTTTGTTGACAGAAATTTCGGAAACGATAAGCTCCAACCCATGGAACTGACCGATCTGCAACGCAAGTTCGTCCTGCACTGGGGCGAGATGGGCTCGATGTGGGGCGTCAACCGCACCGTCTCGCAGATCCACGCCCTGCTCTTCGTGCACGGCAAGCCCCTGCACGCCGAGGAACTGTCCGAGACGCTCAACGTCGCCCGCTCCAACGTGAGCAACAGCCTGAAGGAACTGCAGGCCTGGAACCTGGTGCGCGTGACGCACATGCTCGGCGACCGGCGCGACTACTTCGAGACCAGCGTCGACGTGTGGGAGCTGTTCCGCACCGTCGTGCGCGAGCGCAAGGAGCGCGAGTTCGACCCCACCACCCGCATGCTGCGCGAGATCGTCGCCCACCCCGACTTCGCGCGTGAGCCGGCCGATGCGCAGGACCGCATCCGCGCCACGATGGAACTGATGGCCAAGCTGGGCGCCTGGGCCGACGAAATGCTGCGCCTGTCGCCCGGCACGCTCGACAAGGTGCTGAGCCTGGGCGCGAGCGTGCAGCGATTCGTGCGGGGCGACCCCGCGGCAGCACCTGCAGACCCCCGCAAGCCTGGCGACGACGACCACTTGCAGGGCGGCCTGCCGATGATCTGAACCGTCGTGTTTTTTTGCCTCAATATTTCTGTTTTGACTGAAATTTCGAAAGCATCAACCATGCACAGACATCTTGCCCCTGCCTACCCCGTCACCCTGTATTACGACGGCAGCTGCCAGCTGTGCAGCGGCGAGATGCGCAACCTCAGGGCGCGCGACACCGCGGGCCGCCTCGCCTTTGTCGACTGCTCGCCCGAAGGCTTCGCCGGAGGCCCGGCGCCGCGCGCCGCGCTGATGACCACGATCCATGCCGTCGATGCGGCGGGCCGCGTCTACACCGGCATCGAAAGCTTCCGTGTGGCCCACGCGGCGGTCGGCCTGCCGCTCGTCAGCGCCCTGCTGGGCCTGCCCGGCATCTCGCACGCCGCCGCGCGCGCCTACCCGGTGCTCGCACGCCATCGCCGCCGGCTGCCGGCCTGGCTCGTCGAACCCTTCCTCGGGCGGGCAGCACGCCGGGCCGCCCGGCGCGCCGCCTCGTGCCGCGACGGCGCATGCGCCTTGCCCGCCCGGGCGGGCGAAGAGGGAGGTCGGTGATGTGCAGCGCTCCGGCCTTCGCCGCCAGGCTGGCCATGGGCCGGCCCATGGCGAACTGGCCGGCGCTGCGGATGCAGTGAACCCGTGCTTCGAAGAGAGGGGAAGCCAAATGACACACCCCACCCTGAATTTCATGCCGAATCGGCCCGCAGCGCCCGCCCCGCTTGCGCGAACAGCTATCGATTTCATAGCAGACCAGGCCATCACGCCACGCGACACGCAGGACTACTTCACCGAGGTGGCGCACGACTACCGCGCCTGGAGCCCGGCCTACAACATGCACTTCGGCTACTGGCGCGCCGGGCTCAACCCGCTGCGGCGCGAGTCGATGCTCGACGCCATGAACCACGTGGTGGGCGAGGCACTTCGTCTCGACATGCGGCAACCGGCCTGCGTGGTCGACCTCGGCTGCGGCGCCGGCGCCACCACGCGCGCGCTGCTGCAGCGCTGGCCGCAGCTGCATGCGGTGACGGTGACGAACGTGGCGGTGCAGAACGGCATCGCCCGCCGGCTCGACGCCGCCGCCGGCGTGGCCGAGCGCGCCGTGCACCTGGAAGCCGACTTCACCCGCACCGGCCTGCCGGCCGCACAGGCCGACGGCGCGTGGGCCGTCGAGAGTGCCTGCTACGCCCCCGGCACCGACAAGCGCGCCTTCTGCCGCGAGGCGGCGCGCCTGCTCAAGCCCGGCGCCCGGCTGGTGGTTCTCGATGGCTTTCTTCTGCGCGAACGGCCTGGCCGCCTGGCAGGCTGGCTGCACCGCCTGTGGGCCGACAGTTGGGCCGTGCCGACGCTGGCGCAGCGCGAGGCCTTCCTGGCCGCGCTGCGCGCCGAAGGCTTCGAGGACGTGAGCTTCCGTTCGCTGCGCTGGCGCATCGCCCCCAGCGCGCTGCACGTGCCCTTCCTGGCCACGCGCTTTGCCATCGCCGAGCTGTGGAAGGCGCGCGGCCGGCTCACGCCCTGGCGGCGCAAGCACATCGTGGCCAGCTACTGCGCGCTGGCGCTGGGCCTGTTCTGGCGCGACTTCGACTACGCCCTGGTCACGGCCGTACGGCGCAGCGATGGGGGCCTGCCATGAACGACGACACGACGCGAGCCGCCTCGTTGTCACCGGCCACCCCCGCGCCGGACATTGCCGTGCCGCCGGCTGCGAACCTGCCCTTTTCCGGCTGGACGCCGTTCTTCGTCGGCGCCGGTGTCGCGCTGGTGATCCGGCTGCTGTTCTGGGGCGCGCCTGGCGGCCCCTTCTCGGCCATGCTCGGCGCCTTCATCTACCTCGCGCCGGCCGTGTGCGGCGCGGTCACGGTGTACGCCGCCGAGCGCATCCGCCGCCGCAGCTTCGGCTACTACCTGTGGGCACCGTGGGTGGCGACGGCGCTCTTCGTCGCCGGCACGCTGATGGTGTTCATCGAAGGAATCATCTGCGCCATCGTCGTCGTGCCGCTCTTCGCCGTGATGGGCAGCCTGGGCGGGCTGGCCATGGGCATCGTGTGCCGCATCACGCACTGGCCGAAGCAGGCCGTGTATTCCTTCGCCTTGCGGCCCCTTGCGCTGGGCGCGCTCGAGCCGATGCTGCCCAACCCGGACCAGTTCTCGTCCACCACCCGCAGCGTCTTCATCGCCGCGCCGCCCGAACGCGTGTGGCACGAACTGAACAACGCCCGCGACATCCGTCCGGCCGAGATCGGCGGCGCCTGGGCCTGGCGCATCGGCGTGCCGATGCCGGTGGAGGGCGTGACCGAGGAACGTCCCGAAGGCCGCGTGCGCGAAGTGCGCTGGCAGAAGAACGTGCACTTCGAGGAGGTGGTGGCCGAATGGTCGCCGCCGCAGCGCCTGCGCTGGACCTACCGCTTCTCGCCCGACTCCTTTCCCCAGGGCGCGCTGGACGACCACGTCCTGATCGGCGGCCACTACTTCGACCTGCGCGAGACCACGTACACGCTGACGCCCCGCGCGGGCGGCACCGAACTGCGCATCGACGTCGCCTGGCGCGTCAGCACGCGCTTCAACTGGTACGCCGACCGCGTCGCGCATTTCCTGCTGGGCGATTTCTCCGAGCACATCCTCGGCCTGTACAAGGCCCGCGCGGAACAGGCGACGATCGCGGGATGACACACATGCCCGTCTTCCAGGACGTGCTCGGCGACGCCGACTGGCAGCGCCTGGGCGCCGTGGTGCGGCGCCACTACAGCCTGCGCCCCTATTCCGAGGACCGCATGACCGTGCGCGGCCGCATGGACGAGGTCTGGCGCGCCCACTGGGCGGCGCTGCTAATGCCTGCCGGCCGGCTCTTCGGTGCGCTGGTGCCGCACACCGGGCGCGACGTGCCGATCGAGGTGCACTATGGCTGCCGGCCGCAGGACGCCGCCCTGTATTGGGACCGCCGCTTCCGCTTCCCAGGCCGGCCGGTGTTCCACTTCCGCTCTCACATGACGGTGGCCGACACGGCACGTCATGAGGTCATCGAGTGGGTGCGCTTCGGGCTCGGCCTGCGCCTGCGCGTGACCGCAGAGGACGGCGCGCTGGTCTTCCGCGATGTGGGCTATGTGTGGCGATTGGGTCGGTGGCACCTGCCGTTGCCGCTGCACCTGCTGCTGGGCCGTGCCTATGTGGAGGAACGCCCCGTGCCGGGCGACGAGGGCGCGTTCACGATGAGGATGGCCATCCGCCATCCCCTGTGGGGCGAGGTGTTCCGCTACAGCGGGCGCTTCCGGCTGGACTGACGGCGGCTCACTTGCCCACGAGCTGCGTGAGCCGCTCGGCCTCGAAGCCGGCTTCGCGCGCTGCCTCGGCCGGCCCGCAGTCGCCGCGCGGCACCCGCACGCGCTCGGACAGCGCCTCCAGCGCCTGCCACAGCAGCGCGATCTGCTGCTCCTGGTTGGCGGCGTTGTCGATCAGGCCGCGCATGGCCTGGCTCAGCGGGTCGTCGTCGGGCGTGATGCCATAAGCCGAGAAGCGCGGGGCGGCCATCGCGGCGTCGCCTGCGTGCGCGGCATCGCCTTTCGCGTCGACTTTCGGCAGGATGATCCGCGCCGGGATGCCCACCGCCGTCGCGCCCGCGGGCACCGGCTTGATGACCACCGCGTTGGAACCGATCTTGGCGCCGTCGCCCACGGTGAAGCCACCCAGCACCTTGGCGCCCGCGCTCACGACCACGTCGCGGCCCAGCGTCGGGTGCCGCTTGGTGCCCTTGTAGAGCGAGGTGCCGCCCAGGGTCACCCCCTGGTAGATCGTGCAGCCGTCGCCGATCTCGGCCGTCTCGCCGACCACCACGCCCATGGCGTGGTCGAAGAAGACGCGCTCGCCAAGCTTGGCGCCGGGATGGATCTCGATGCCCGTGAGCCAGCGCGAAAGTTGCGAGATGGCCCGGCCCGGCCACTTGAACCCGCGCGTCCAGCAAGCGTGCGCCGCCCGGTGCAGGACCACCGCATGCAGGCCGGGGTAGAGCGTGAGCACCTCCCAGGCGCTGCGTGCAGCCGGGTCCCGCTCAAGGATGCAGCGGATGTCGGAGCGCAGGCGGCTGAACATGATGGATGTTCTGGCTATGAGCAAATGGGCTGGCGAGTCTAAGGGCGGCTCCGCGGGCCCATCGGCCGCCTGTGGGGAGACCTTGCTGGCGGTGCGCCCGTTCAGCCCCGCCGCGTGTCCGCCATCGCCTTGGCGATGCCGCGCAGGATGTGGATCTCTTCCGGCGTCGGCTGCGCGCGGTTGAACAACTGCGTGAGTCGCGGCATGAGCTTCTTGGGCGCGGCCGGGTCGAGGAAGCCGATCTCGACCAGCGAGCGCTCCCAATGCTCGAGCATGCCGGCCAGCGCCGCGGCGTCCGCCGCCTGCGGCTGGGGCGTCGCGTCCTTCACCTCGAAGCCGCCCAGCGCCTGGCGCCACTCGTAGGCGATCAGCTGGATCGCCGCGCCGAGGTTGAGCGAGCCGAAGGCCGGATCGGTGGGAATCGACAGGGCGACGTGGCAGCGGTACACGTCCTCGTTGCGCATGCCGAAGCGTTCCGAGCCGAAGAGCAGCCCCACATGCTGCGGCATGCCGGCCGCCACCAGCGATTCGAAATGCGGCCGCGGCGCGCGCGTGGGCGGGCCGAAGTCGCGCGGCACCATCGCGGTGGCGCACAGGTGCGTGAGACCGTCCAGCGCCTCGTCCAGCGTGTCGACGATGCGGGCCTTCTCCAGCACGTCGAGGGCGCCGCTGGCGCGCTGGATGGTCTCCTCGCGCCGCAGCACGTTGGGCCAGCGCGGCGCCACCAGCACGAGATCGTCGAAGCCCATGGTGCGCATCGCGCGCGCGGCCGCGCCCACGTTGCCTGCGTGGCTGGTCTGGATCAGGATGAAGCGGGTGCGCATGGATGGGCGGGCGGTGCACCGGGGCGGGCCGAGAGCCGAGCCGGTAAAATCGCGGATTCTCGCCGCCCGCATCGCCGGCCCGGCGCGCCCGCTCTTCCAGCAAGTCCACGAACCCCGCCACCCGCGGCGCGGTTCCGCCCACTCGAAAATCCATGTCGTCCAACCTGCACCCCATGCTCAACGTGGCCATCAAGGCCGCACGCGCCGCCGGCGCCATCATCAACCGCGCGGCGCTCGACGTCGAAGCCGTGCGCGTGTCGCAAAAGCAGGTGAACGACTTCGTGACCGAGGTGGACCACGCGAGCGAGGCCGCGATCATCGAGACGCTGCTCACCGCCTACCCCGGCCACGGCATCCTGGCCGAGGAATCGGGCAGCGAGCGCGGCGCCAAGGATTCCGAATTCGTCTGGATCATCGATCCGCTGGACGGCACCACCAACTTCATCCACGGCTTTCCGGTCTACTGCGTGTCGATCGCGCTCGCGGTTCGCGGCAAGGTCGAGCAGGCCGTGGTCTACGACCCCACACGCAACGACCTCTTCACCGCCTCCCGCGGGCGCGGCGCCTTCCTCAACGAGCGGCGCATCCGCGTGTCCAAGCGCACGCGGCTCGAAGAGAGCCTGATCTCCACCGGCTTCCCCTTCCGCGCGGGCGACAACTTCAAGCAGTACCTGGCCATGATGGCCGACCTGATGCCGCGCGCCGCCGGCCTGCGCCGCCCCGGCGCGGCCGCACTGGACCTGGCCTACGTCGCCGCCGGCTTCGCCGAGGCCTTCTTCGAGTCGGGCCTGAATCCCTGGGACGTGGCCGCAGGCTCGCTGCTCGTGACGGAGGCCGGCGGCCTCGTCGGCAACTTCACCGGCGAGGGCGAGTACCTCGACCAGCGCGAGGTGCTGGCCGGCGCACCGCGCATCTACGGCCAGCTGGTGCCCATCCTCTCCAAGTACAGCAAGTTCGCGGGCGTGGACGCCAAGCTCGCCGCCAGCGAACGCATCCGCGCGACCGACCCCACGCGCCAGACGGCCGGCGGCAGCGACGACGTCTACGCGCGCTCAACGGTCGAGCTGAGCCAGCCCGCGCCCGAAGCGCAGGCAGCGCCTTCACCCGCGCCGGCACAGGCGCCCGCGCGCAAGATGATCCGCGCCAAGCGCCCGGTCGAAACCCCCGCCGCCAGCGGCGACGCCGCGCCCGGCACCGCCAGCGAGTGATCGCCAGCGGCCCGCTCAGCCACCTCTCGCAGCGCACGCGTTCGGCGCTGCGCATGCTGCTGAGCGCCGACGTGGCCTGCGGCCTGTCGGTCGCGCTGGGCCTGCTGCTGATCTCGGGCGGCGTGCACCTGTGGCTGGGCGCGCTGGCCGGCGCCTCGGCCGCCACCGGCGTGATCGTCGCCAGCCCGCCCGACCGGCCCGGCCCGCGTCGCGGCAAGCTGCGGCAGATGCTGCCGGCACCGCTGCTGGGCCTGCCGCTGTTCTTCGCGGTGCAGATGCTGCACCACGCGCCCTGGCGCCTGGGCCTGCTGCTGGTGCCCGCGACCTTCCTCGCCTTCCTGGCCATGGCCTGGGGCAAGCGCGGCATCCCGATCGCCATCGCGGTGATGCTCGCCATGGTGTTCTCGCTCGCCACGCCGCCGCCCGAGGGCCTGCACCAGGCGCTGGTGCGCACGCTGCACATGGCGTTGGGCGCGGGCCTGTACGTGGTCTACGCCACGCTGGCCAACCTGGCGCTCAATGCGCGATACCGCGTGCAGATGATGGCCGACCTGCTGCTGTCGGTGTCGGCGCTCATGCGCACGCAGGCACGGCAGTTCCGCGCGCCCGACGACTCCGACGACGTGCGCGAGGTCGCGGCCCCGCTGCTGGGCCAGTTGCTGCGCCAGCAGGCGGCCCTGGCCGACCAGCTGCAGGCCGCGCGCGACCTGGTGCTCGAATCGCCGCGCACGCCGCGCCGCCAGCGCCTGGCGGGCATGCTGATGACGGTGCTCGAGATGCGCGACCACCTGCTGGCCAGCGAGCTCGACCTCGAATCGCTGCGCAGCCACCCGCGCCATGCGCCTGCGCTCAAGGCCATCCGCGGCGTGCTCGAGGCGGTGGCCGACGACGTCGAGCACCTGGCCGATTCGCTGCTGCTGTTCCGCCGGCCGGCCGCCATCGTCGATCGCCGCCCTGAGCTGGCCGCCATCCGCTCGCGGCACGAAGAAGCGCACGAGGAAAGCAACCGGGCCGGCCCTTCGGCCGCCATGCTGGCGCGTGGCCTGGCCAGCCGCCTGGGCCACCTCAACGACGAGGCGGTGCGCCTCGCGGGCCTGGCACGCGGCGAGGTGGCGCCCGACCTGGCCGTGGTACGCGCCAACTGGCAGATGTTCGTCAGCCCCACCGACTGGTCGATCCGCCCCTTCCTCGCGCTGTGGCGCTGGGACGCGCCACCGCTGCGCCATGCCATCCGCGCCGCACTCGCGCTGGCCGCGGGCTACCTGGTCGCCGTGGCCATGCCCTGGGGCTCGCACGATTACTGGATCCTGCTGACCATCGTCGTGGTGCTGCGCGGCAGCCTCGCGCAGACGCTGGAGCGGCGCAATCAGCGCGTGGCCGGCACGCTGCTGGGCTGCGTGCTGGCAGTGGCGCTGCTGTCCTCGCACCCCGGCGCGCTGGAGCTGCTCATCGTCATGACCCTGGCCCAGGCCGTGGCCCACGGCTTCGCGGTGCGCAAGTACACGGTGACGGCCGTCGGCGCCACGGTGCTGGGGCTGGTGCAGGCGCACATGCTCTTTGCCGGCGCGAGCCCGACCTTCGCGCTGTTCGAGCGCATCGGCGACACGCTCATCGGCGCCTCGCTCGCCTGGGCCTTCTGCTACGTGCTGCCCTCGTGGGAACGCACGCAGATCCCGGCGCTGGTCACGCGCACGCTGGCCGCGCAGGCGCGCCATGCCAAGCTCGCACTCGCGCTTGGCCAGCTCCACTCCGTCGACACCAGCCCCGAGCTCGAATGGCGCCTGGCCCGGCGCGAGGCCTTCGACAGCCTGTCGGCGCTGGTGCAGGCCACGCAGCGCTCGCTGTCCGAACCGCGCGCCGTGCGCCCGCCGCTGGAACCTCTGCAGCGGCTGCAGGCTCACAGCTACCAGTTGCTGGCGCAGCTCAGTTCGGTGAAGTCGATGCTGGTGCTGCGCCGCGACCGGCTCACGCCTGCCGCCATCGAAGCCCCCCTCGCGCGGGCCGCCGCCCGCATCGAGGCGGTGATCGGCGCGGCGGCCGCGGGCAACATGTCGGACGTCGACGACACGGTGGCGCCGCCCTCGCTGCCGGCCGGGCCGATCCCCCTGCCCGATCCTTTCGACAACGACATCAGCCCCTGGCTGCTGCGCCGCCTCGACCTGGCCATCGGCCTGGCGACGCAGCTGCAGGCCGACGCGGCACGCATCGTGCAAACGATGGCGACCGAATCGCCGACCCCCCAGGCCCACGCGGCCTGAACCGTTCCGCCGACCTGGCCGCCGTGCCCGGCGGCGGCCTTCCCACTGCGGCCCCGAGGCGGGCCGCACCACCGGAGAACGAATGCGTTTCGACACCCTCCTCGCCCATCCCTGGTTCCACACCTGGCTCGCCGCCCTGATCGCCATCGTGGCGGCCACGGCGGTGCACCGCATCGCGCAGGCCGTGCTCTCGCGCATCACGAGGCCGATGCCGCTGGTGCACGCGATCGTGAAAGCCGTGCGCAGCGCCGCCGGCTTCGTGCTGCCGCTGATCGCCCTGCAAGGCGTGTGGCAGGCCGCGCCCGACGACCTGCACTTCATCGACCGCGTGCGCCACCTCAACGGGCTGCTGCTCATCGCCTGCATGACCTGGGCGGTGGTGCGCGTGATCCGCGGCTTCGCCGACGGCGTGATCGCGGCCCATCCTGTGGACGTGGAGGACAACATGAACGCCCGCCGCATCCTCACGCAGACGCGCGTGATCGCGCGCAGCGCGATGAGCATCGCGGTGGTGATCGGCGCGGCCATGATGCTGATGACCTTTCCCGGCGCCAAGCAGGTCGGGGCCAGCCTTCTGGCGTCGGCCGGGGTGATCGGCATCGTCGGCGGCCTGGCCGCCAAGCCGGTGTTCAGCAACCTGATCGCCGGCCTGCAGATCGCACTGGCGCAGCCCATCCGCATCGACGACGTGCTGATCGTGGAGGGCGAATGGGGCCGCGTCGAGGAGATCACCGGCAGCTACGTGGTGCTGAAGATCTGGGACGACCGGCGGCTCATCATCCCGCTGCAGTACTTCATCGAGAAGCCGTTCCAGAACTGGACGCGCAACAGCTCGCAGCTGCTGGGCTCGGTGTTCTTCTACGTCGACTTCGGCATGCCCATCGCGCCGCTGCGCGCCGAAGTCGAACGCATCGTGCGCGCCTCGCCGAACTGGGACCAGCGCTTTTTCAACCTGGTGGTGACCGACACCACCGAGCGCACCATGCAGTTGCGGGTTCTGTGCACCGCCGCCTCGTCGGGCCAGGCCTTCGACCTGCGCTGCCAGGTGCGCGAGGGGCTGATCGACTTCATGCAGCGCGAGTACCCGCAGTTCCTGCCGCGCACCCGCATCGAGGGCGACCGGCCCGCCGGGCCGCCGGCGCTGGCGCCGCAGCCGGCCTGACGGCTCCTGGGGTCGGCGGGCTTCGGCCCGGGCCCTGACCCGCTATTGAATTCATAGCTGCCAGCGCCCGCCCCACGGGCGCTGGAGGCCGATTTGGCTCGCAACGCGCGCGTGCAGCCATGCCGCGCACGGGCCGCCGGCACGCCACCGCCCATCCGCCGGCGGTGCATTTCGTCCCTCGCTCCTGCACTTCGTCGCACACCGCTGGTTCGGTATGCGGGCGGCGCGCACAGTCACGCCATCGACTTCCGTCACCCCCACACCGCACCAAGGAGCTTCCCATGCTGTTCGAGATCCTGACCCACACCCCGACCTGGGTTTTCGTCGTCTTCGGCCTGCTGGCCTGGCTGGGCGGCAAGCAGCTGACCGCCGGCAGCGCGCACCTGAACCGCGTGATCGCGATGCCGCTGGCCATGGTGGGCTTTGCCGTCTACGGCCTGGCGACCGCCTTCGGCCAGTCGCCCGCCGGCCTGAGCGCGCTGGCCGGCTGGGCCGCCGCCGCGGCCGTGGCGTTGGCCGTGGTGAGCCGCATCCCGCTCAACCCCGCCGTGCGCTACGACACCGACAGCCGCCGCTTCTTCCAGCCCGGCAGCGCCGTGCCGCTGGTGCTGATGATGGGCATCTTCTTCACCAAGTACGCGGTCGGCGTCACGCTCGCCTTCCACCCCGAGTACGCCCACCAGACCGGCTTCGCCGTCGGCATCAGCGCGCTCTACGGCCTGTTCAGCGGGATCTTCGCCGGCCGCGCCTTGCGCCTGTGGAAGCTGGCCTTCCGCGGCCATGCCGCCACCGCCGCCGCCTGAGCACCCGCCACCCGATCCCCGAGGAGTACCGCCATGAACACCGCCGCCCCCCGCCTCTCGCCCGTTGAGGAAGCCCGGCTCGACCACCTCGCCCAGCGCCGCGCCAAGGCCAAGCTGGGCTGGTACCTGCACGCCGCCGTGTACGTGGTGGTCAACCTCGGCCTGATCGCGCTGTCGGTCGCCAGCGGCCGCCACTGGGCGATCTTCCCGCTGCTGGGCTGGGGCCTGGGCCTGTTCTTCCACGGCATGGCCGTGTGGGTCTTCGCGCCGGGCAATCCGGTGATGGGCCGCATGGTGGCGCGCGAACGGGCCCGCCTGCGCACCGCCGGGACCGACCCGCGGTGAGTGGCGAGTTCTTGAAGAAGAATTGGCCTCCAGCGCCCGTCGGACGGGCGCGAGCAGCTACCAAAACGATAGCAAATACCCCTGTGAGGCCGCGATGACACCGACCCTGCCGCCTGCTGCCCCCACCCGTTCTCCCGGCCAGCGCCCCGCCCTGCCGTCCCGGTGGCGCGGGGCGTTGGCCGTCCTGGGCCTGCTGCTGGCGGGCCTGGGCACATCGCCGGCACAGGCGGCCACCGGCCTGGCCGTGCTGCCACCGCCGCCCGGCACTGGGCCCGTTACCGTCGCCTACCCCACCGAGGCCGCGCCAGCCGACGTGGCGCGCGGCCCCTTCACCGTCCGCGTGGCGCTCAACGCGCCGGCAGCTCGGGGCAACAGGCGCCTGGTCGTGCTGTCGCATGGCTCCGGCGGCGCGGTGTGGCCGCAGTTCGACCTCGTGCAGGCGCTGGTGGCCGCCGGCTTCACGGTCGCGATGCCGCTGCACGCGGGCGACAACTTCCAGGACACCTCCGACGTCGGCCCCGTGGCCTGGGCGCGGCGGCCCAAGGAGATGTCGCAGGCCATCGACGCGGTGGCGGCGCAGTCGGCACCGGGCGGCCGCTTCGCGCCGCTGCAGCTGGACCTGCAGCGCGTGGGCGCCTACGGCATGTCGGCCGGCGGCATCACGGTGCTGACGCTGGCCGGCGCACGCTGGTCGCCGGCGCTGCTCGCGAAGCATTGCGAAGCGCACATCGCCGACGACTTCGCGGGCTGCGTCGGGCTGAGCACCACGCTCACCGGCGGCGTGCTGGACAGCAGCAAGATGGCCATCGCGCGCCAGGTGATCCGCCTGAAGCTGGGCAACGACACGGCCTGGCGCGAATGGAAGGACCCGCGCATCGCGGCCGTGGTGGCGGCGGTGCCGATGGCCACGCCGATCGACATGGCGTCGATCGCCACGCCGCGCGTGCCGCTGGCGCTGGTGCGCGCGGGGCAGGACGCCTGGCTCGCGCCGCGCTTTCACCTCGACGCGGTGCATGCCGCCTGCGGCGAGCGCTGCCCGGTGCTGGCCGACATGCCGCAGGGCGGCCACGGCTCGATCCTGTCGCCGCAGGTGCCGGACCTGCCGCCCAATCTGGCCCGGCTGCTGAACGACCCGCCGGGGTTCGAGCGCAGCGTGCTGCCGGGTATCTACTCGCGGATCGTCGGCTTCTTCGTGAAGAATCTGCAGGCTGCCGCTGCGACCGCCTCCTGACCATGCCCACGCTCCTCGTCACCATCCTCAAGCTCGCCGTCGTCACGGTGCTGGTGTGCTCGCTGGCCGAGGCGATCGTGCTGTCGCTGCGCCGCGGCGTGAACGCCGCCACCGGCGGCTACGACTGGAAGGCGGCGGGCATCTCGGTCTTCGACTTCCTGGTGCGCGAATACCCGCTGCGCTGGCTGCTGCCGCTGGGCTTCTGGCTGGGCTGGATGGACTGGCTCTACGCGCACCGCCTCTTCACCGTGCGCATGGACCACTGGAGCGGCTGGGCCGCGGCCTTCCTGGCGCAGGAGTTCTGCTACTACGGGTACCACCGCGCGGCGCACCGCGTGCGCTGGTTCTGGTGCACACATTCGATCCACCACACGCCCAACCAGCTCAACCTGTCGGCCGCCTACCGCTTCGGCTGGACCGGCAAGCTCACCGGCACGCTGGGCTTCTTCCTGCTGCCGCCGCTGCTGGGCCTGCCCCCGCGCGTGGTGCTGGTGCTGTTCACGCTCAACCTGCTCTACCAGTTCTGGATCCACGCCACCTGGATCCCGCGGCTCGGTCCGCTCGAATGGGTGCTCAACACGCCCTCGGCCCACCGCGTGCACCACGCGAGCAACCTCCCATACCTGGACGGCAACTACGGCGGCGTCCTGATCGTCTTCGACCGGCTCTTCGGCACCTACATTCCCGAGCGCGCCGAGGAGCCGCCGCGCTACGGGCTGGTTCATCCCATCCAGGGGCACAACCTGCTGCAGATCGAGTTCGGCCAGTGGAAGGCGCTGTGGCAGGACCTGCGCGGCGCGCGCTCGATGGGCGAGGCGCTGGGCTACCTGTGGCGCCCGCCCGGCTGGCGGCCCGGCGGTGGCGACACCACCGAGGAGTTGCGTGCCCGCGCCGCCGTGCCGGTCGCGTCGGATGCACCGCCCGCCACCGCCGCACTGCCCCTGGCCACCCCATGAGCATCGACTGGCGCGATGCCCTCCGCCACTGGCTCCAGGTGCTGGCGCTGTGCAGCGTGGTGGCCGTGTTCACCACGCTGATGTGGCCCAACCGCAGCTACGGGTCGCAGCTCGTGTATTCGGTGTGCATCGGCAGCCTGTGCTGGGCCACGATGGAGTTCGGCCGTTTCCTCGTTCCGGCCAGGCACTGCCACACCAGCCTGGATGGCGGCCACGGCTGGCCGCGGGGCTGGCGCGGGCTGGTGCTCACCGCGGTGGGCATCGGGGTCGGCTTCTACGTCGGCGACTGGCTGGCCTTCCAGCTCATCGGGCCGGCCTCGGCCGGGCGCACCGCCAGCTCGCGCGACAGCGCCGCCAGCCTCTACATCACCATCGCGGCCGGCGCGGTGGGGGCGTACTACTTCCACAGCCGCGGCAAGGCGGCGGCGCTGGCGGCCGACATCGCCAAGGCCGAGCGCGACGCCACCGAGGCCAAGCTCAAGCTGCTCGAAACGCAGTTGGAGCCGCACATGCTGTTCAACACGCTGGCCAACCTGCGTGTGCTCATCACGCTGGACCCGCCGCGCGCCGTGGCCATGCTCGACCGGCTCAACGGCTACCTGCGCGCCACCCTCGCCGGCTCGCGCGCCACGCAGCATCCGCTGGCGCAGGAGTTCGCACGCCTGGCCGACTACCTGGCGCTGATGGCCGTGCGCATGGGCGAGCGCCTGCGCTTCACGCTCGACCTGCCCGAGGACCTGCGCGAGGTGCCCGTGCCGCCGCTGTTGCTGCAGCCGCTGGTGGAGAACGCCATCCGTCACGGCCTGGAGCCCAAGGTGGACGGCGGCGAGATCCGCGTGAGCGCGCGCCGGACGTCCGCCGCCGATGGCGTGCGGCTGGTGCTCGAGGTGGCCGACACCGGCGTCGGACTGCCGCCGGATGCGGGCACCCATGCCTCCGCGCGCGAGGACGGCGGCGGCTTCGGCGTGCAGCAGGTGCGCGAACGCCTGCACACGCTGTACGGCGAGCGCGCCGCTATGGAATTGATAGCTGCCCCCGCAGGCGGGACGCGCGCTACCGTCACTTTTCCCTTGTAATCTGCTCGCAGGGCACCCGTCAGAAAGCGTGCCGGATGCCGACGTCGTAGCCCAGCGCACGGCGGGGCTCCATGCCCCCCGTGCTGAGATAGCCCGGTTGCGGAAAGATCGCCGGCAGGCTCAGCACCAGGGGCGTGACGCCCATCACGGTCGGGTTGTTGCGGCCATTGCGGATGTCGATGCGCGCGACCGTCGCATACAGCGCCGTGCGCTTCGACAGGTTGTGCACGTAGCCCAACGCCAGCTTGCCGACCGACGCGTCGGCGTCGGGCAGGCCATTGCCGTTGTCGAAGCGCACCCGTGCCACCGAGGCGCGGATGACGCCCGGGCCGACCGGCACGTTCACGCCGGCCAGCAGACCGTCGTAGCGGTCGGTCCGCGTCGTGGGCAGCGCGGCGCCGTCACGGCGCACGTCCTGCACGCGGGACCATTCGCCGAAGACCTTGACCACCCCGAAGTCGTAGGACGCGCCGAGATTCAGGCTGCGGATCTTCTCGCCGCGGGCCGCGGTGCTCAGCAGCGTACTCTCGCCATAGCCCAGCGCCACATCGGCCGGGCCGCTGGCCCACCCCAGCCGGCCGCCGACGTAGCGCCCCCGCCGGGACGGGCTGGCCGGATCGCTGTCGGTGCGGGTGTTTTCGTGCAGTGCGTACTGGACCTGGCCATACACGCCCGCCAGCCCCGGCGGCAGGAAGTAGCTGACGGCGTTGCTGGTGCGCAGGTAGCTGTCGGTGCCGGCGGACAGGCCGCCGTTGAGCAGCCCGCCGGTGGCCAGCGCACGCGACGCGGCGAGGTTGCTGTTGACCACCGCGATCAGGTTGGTGCCCACGCCGTTGACGCCGAAGGGATCGAACACGCCGTCGTTCCAGAACGAGGCGGTGTAGTCCCGCCCCAGGCGCAGCTCGCCGAAGGGGCCCGACAGGCTCAGCGTGGAGCGCCGGCCGAAGTTGGCGACGCCTCCGCCGACGTCGTTGGCCAGCGGCGCTTCCAGCCAGAACCCTGCCGCATAGCCGCCGCCCAGGTCTTCGGTGCCGCGAAAGCCCAGCCGGCTGGAGCCGTAGCCCGAGGGCGACTGCACCGTCTGGCTCTGCGTGGACTGCCGCGGCACGGCCGCACCCCACGACTGGCTTCGGGTGCTGTAGTGGCTGATGCCGGCATCGACGACGCCGAAGATGGCGACGGACGACTGCGCGGCGGCGCCTGTCGCCGTCGCGAGCGCGCACAGCGCCGGCAGGATGGTCTTCATGGTGGTGTCTCCTCGTTCAGGCCAATGGATTCAGGACAGGCAGCGGATGAGCGTGAGCGCCAGGACAGCCAGGAACGCCGTCTCACCCACCATCAGCACCACCGGCTTGAGGCCGACGGTGATCAGTTCTCGCAGCCGGGTCTTCATGCCGATCGCGGCCATCGACGCCACGAGGCACCAGCCGGACAGGTCGCTGCCGGCACGCACCGCCGCCGCGGGCAGCCAGCCAGCGCTGCGGATCGCCACGAAGCCCGCGAAGGCGACGGCGAACCAGGGCAGCAAGGGCGGACGCGGACCGTGTCCCCCCTGGCCGCTGACCCGCGTGCATACGACCGCGAACACGATCACCGGCAGCAGGCA
>JAFEEH010000135.1 GCA_018241185.1 Pseudomonadota bacterium
CCGAGGACCGGCTGCACGAGTTCCTCGAGGCCATCCAGGCCTCGCCCAACGGCGTGGTGCTGATCGATGAACAGGGCCGCATCGAATGGTGCAACCAGACGGCGGCCTTGCAACTGGGCATCGACGCCGAGCGCGACTTGCAGCAGCACTTGGCCAACCTCGTGCGCGACCCGGCTTTCGTCGCCTATCTCGCGTCGTGGAACTACAGCCGCGACGTGGTCATCGATGCGCCCTCGATGCAGACCGGGCCGCACGGCAAACTCATGCGGCTGTCGGTGCAGGTGCATCCCTATGCCGGCAACCGGCGGTTGCTGCTGACCCGCGACATCACCGCGCTGGAGCAGGCGGATGCGATGCGGCGCGATTTCGTCGCCAACGTGTCGCACGAGATCCGCACGCCCCTCACCGTGCTCACCGGCTTCGTCGAGACGCTGCAGAGCCTGCCGCTGGAGGCCGACGAGCGCAGCCGTTACCTCGGCCTCATGGGCCAGCAGGCACAGCGCATGGGCACGCTGGTGCAGGACCTGTTGACGTTGTCGCGGCTGGAAGGCAGCGCCGCGCCGCCGATGAACCAGTGGACGCGGGTACGGGCGCTGCTGGCGCATTGCGAGGACGAGGCGCGCGGACTGTCGGAGCGGCTGTCGGCGCAGGGGCACCGCCTCTTCTTTGCGATCGAGTCCGACTCGGAACTCTCGGGTGCTGCCACCGAGTTGCAGAGCGCCATGTCCAACCTGGTGAGCAATGCCGTGCGCTACACGCCGCCGGGCGGCGAGGTGACGGTGACCTGGCGCCTGCTGCCCGATGGCCGCGGCGAGTTCGCGGTGCGCGACACGGGGCCGGGCATCGCGGCCGAACACATCCCGCGGCTGACCGAACGCTTCTACCGCGTGGACCGCAGCCGGTCGCGCGAGACGGGCGGGACCGGCCTGGGGCTGGCGATCGTGAAACACATCGCGCAGCGCCATGGCGCGCAGCTGCGCATCGAGAGCACACCGGGGCAGGGCTCGCGCTTCGCGCTGCTGTTCCCGGTCACGCGGCTGCGGCCGGCGCGGCCGGTGAGCGTGATCGCCTGAGGACTGAAACAAGCAACAGCACAAAGATCAGCGCCGTGAGCCCTAGCGCCGCCGCGCTCATGATCCAGAACGCCAGCGGAGAGCGCATCGCCGTGACCGGGCCGAGCCCGTGGTACGCCAGCAGGTAGCTGCCGGCCAGGCCGAGCCCCCACAGCAATGCACAGTAGATGACCAGGGGCAGCACCGTGACGCGGTAGCAGCGCAGCACGAAGACGCACATGGTCTGCGTCGCGTCGGCCAGGTGATAGGCGGCCGTGGCGAGCAGCAGCGTCGCAGCCAGGGCGACCACTTCGGGGTTCTTGGAGTACAGCCCGGCCAAGGGAAAGCGCGCCAGGGCCATGGTGCCGGCGGCGACGAGGCCGCAGGCCAGGGCCAGTTCGAAGCCCAGGCGGCAGGCATGGCGGGCCTTGACCGCATCGCCTGCGCCGAGCCAGTAGCTCACTCGCGCGCTGGTCGCCAGGCCGAGCGACAGCGGCGCCATGTAGGCCACGGCGGTCAGGTTGGAGGCAATCTGGTGGGCGGCCGCCGCAGTGGTGCCCAGGCGCGCGATGAACAGCGCCATCAGCGTGAAGGAGGTGACCTCCACCAGCACCGACAGCCCGCCGGGCACGCCGAGCCGCGCGAACTGCCGCAGCTGCGCCCAGTCCGGCCGCTCGGGGCGCCGCCACAGCGCGAAGGCGCGGTACAGTGGCTGGGTGCGCAGCAGCCATACCGCCGTGCCGAACATCAGCCAGTTGACGGCCAGCGTCGCGAGTCCGCAGCCCAGCAGCCCGAGCGGCGGCACGCCCAGCCCGCCGAAGGTCAGCAGGATCGACAGCGGCAACTTGACGGCCAGCGAGCCGAGCTGCAGCCAGGTCACGAGTTGCGGACGTCCCAGGGCCTGGTTGAGCGTGCTGTACAGGCGAAAGAGCAGGGCCGGCGGCAGGGCAAAGGCCAGCACGCCGAGATAGCGCACGACATCGGCCTGCATGGCCTCGGGCACCTGCGTCCAGCGCAGCAGCGGTTGCGGGAAAAGCAGCACAGCCATGCCCACTACGATCGCCGCCCCGCACAGGTACAGCGACTGGCGCACCGAACGGCCCATGTCGTCGCCGCGGCCCGCGCCGTGCAGTTCGGCCCAGATCGGCAGGAGTGCCTGCAGCGCACCCATCAGCGAGACGAACACGCTGATGAAGATGGCCGCCCCGACCGACAGGGCCGCCAGGGCGTTCTCGGCGAAGCGGCCGGCGACGATGGTGTCGGTGACACCGAAGGCCATCACGGCGAGCTGCCCGACCAGCACCGTGCCGGCATGGCGGGCGATGGTGGCGCGCTCGCTGGTCCCGGACCGGATGGCGTTCACCGCGACGTCACTGGCTCGCCGGCGCACGCTGGTAGAGCAGCAGGTCGTCGTTGGGGTTGGTGGTGCGGCGGAAGGTACCGATGAGGCGCCAGTCCTCCAGGCTCACGATGTGGTGCAGCAGGCTCACGACCTCGGGCTTGACGATCAGCCAGTCGCACTCGGTGTGCGAGTTGATCGGTTGCAGTTCGAAGCCCGCGTGGTGGCGCAGCGCGGCGATCTGCGCGCGGCCCACGCCCAGTTCGGCCACGCAGCGCGTGGGGCCGGTGCGCTGCGCGATGGCGCGCACCTGGGGCGCGTAGCTCAGAGCGTGGTCGAGCGCGGGCAGCCACAGCGTCATCAGCAGCATCCAGCACAGCGTCACGCCGCCGGCCGGCAGCACCAGCGTCTTCCACAGGGCGGCGCGGTGTCGGCCGGTGCGCCAGCGCACCAGCCAGCACCAGACCAGCGTGGCCAGCACGGCCAGCACGAACGCCAGCGGCGAAAACTCGGCCACGTAGCCGGGCGCCAGGCGCGCGACGCTGCCCGCCATCTTGGGCGGCGTGCCGGTCTGCATGGCGATCCAGTACAGCCAGATCAGCACCGCCGAACCGCTGAAGAACAGCAGCGTGAACCAGTCGATCAGCGCCGACACGCTGCGCCGGAAGGTCGGCAGCGCGAAGGCGGCGAGCGTGGCCAGGGCCGGGAGTGCCAGCAGCAGGGAGCGATCGGCGAAGTCGGTCAGCAGGGTGGCGGCCACCGGCACGAGCAAGAACCACAGTGGCAGTGCGACATGGCGCGCACCGAGCTGCCGGCGCCAGCGCCACAGGGTCCACACGGCCAGCGGCCAGGCCGGCCAGGTGAACCAGATGAAGAGCTTGATGAGGCTGCGCCAGTCCGACCAGGCCGATATGCCGGGGTGTGAGCCCGGCAGGGCGATGCGCCAGTGGACCTGCTTGAGCGCGACGGCGACCAAAAGCGCGATCGCCACCGCGAGGGCGACGCCGGCGATGGCGGGCCAGCCGAAAGTCGGCGCGGGTTCGGTGCTGTCGTCGCGTGCGGCGCCGCGGTGTTCGCGGATCGCGAGCCACAGCGCGCCCAGCCCCAGCGCCAGCCCGAGCGAGGGCGCACCGCTCAGTGCGAGGCCGAGGCTGCCGACCGCCAGCCCGACGAGGGGCGCAGTGCGGCGGTAGGGCAGGGCGGCAACGCCGTAGAACAGGCAGGCCACGAAGAAGAGCTGCGCCAGCGCGGGTGTGGTCTCGTGGCCCAGCTGGGCCAGTCCGAGGCTGGCGATGAGGGCGAGCAGGCCGCCGTCGGCCATGGCGCGTGCGTAGTCGGTGGGACGCGCCTCGCCGCCGAAGGCGAAAGCCACGGGCTGCGCGCGCGGTGTGCGGGCCAGGTAGTACACGGCATACCAGGTGGCCGTGAAGGTGCCCCACAGCATCAGGGCGAACACGATGCGCACGGCCAGGTCGGGCCGCAGCCACGGGGCCAGCTGGATGGCCCAGGCGCCCAGCCAGTAGGGCAGCAGGGCCGGCGTCTCGGGCCGCAGGCCGAGCAGCAGGGGGTCGAACCAGCGCGCGATGCCGGCCGTGTTCTGCGCCAGTGCCGACATGTAGCCGAAGGCCGTGACATCGGCGCTCTTCCACGGCCCGCGCCCCAGCAGGCCCGGCATCAGGTAGGCCGCGCAAAGCATCAGCAGCGCGATGCGCGGCAGGCGGCGCACGGCGCTCTGGGCAACGATGGCGGGCGTGGGCTGATTCAACGGGACCGGGTGTCGTCGGAGACGACGGTGGGAAAAAGCAAGAAAAAGGGCAGCGCGGTCACCCGGGCTGCCCGTTGCACATCCGGCGGCCGGCGTGCAGGTGGTCGGCGAAGAAGCTTACTTCGACAGCGCGGTCTTGCCGAACTTGTTGCGGAAGCGCTCCACGCGGCCGCCCATGTTGTCGACCGACTTCTGGGTGCCGGTGTAGAAGGGGTGCGACTCGCTCGAGGTGTCGAGCTTGAACAGCGGCAGTTCGCGGCCATCGTCGGCCTTGCCGGTTTCCTTGGTGTTCGCGCACGAACGCGTCACGAACTTGAAACCGTTGGAGAGGTCCACGAACAGCACTTCGCGGTAGTTGGGGTGAATGCCTTCTTTGGCCATGGTCTTTTCCTCGAGGGTCGATGCGAGAGCCACATCTGGCAGCAGCGCCGGACGCGAGGTCCTGGGGCGGCTGGCAAGCCGGCGGTGTGCCGGGTGCACTTTTCGCGGGAAGCCTTCGATTATCGCATACTGGCCATGCCCGTCGTCAATTCCCTGCGCCCATGACCGCCCCCGATCCGAAATCCGGTGCTTCTTCTGCCAGCCCTGCGCCCGTGCGTGTGGGCGTGGTCGGCTTCGGCTTCGCCGGCCAGACCTTCCATGCGCCGGTGATCGCTGCCGTGCCCGGCATGGTGCTGGCCGCCGTGGCCAGTTCGCAGCCGCACAGGGTGCATGCGGCCTGGCCGGGCGTGGCCGTCGTGCCTGATGTCGATGCGCTGGTGGCCCGCCCGGACATCGACCTCGTGGTGGTCGCGACGCCCAACGCCCAGCACCACCCGGTGGCGCGGCAGGCGCTGCTGGCCGGCAAGCATGTCGTCGTCGACAAGCCGTTCACACTCGATGCGGGCCAAGCGCGCGAGCTGGCGGAACTTGCGCGCCAACGCGGCCTCGTGCTTACCGTCTACCAGAACCGGCGCTGGGATGCGGATTTCCTGACCCTGCGCGGCCTGCTGGCGCAGGGTGTGGTGGGAAGGCCGGTGTATTTCGAATCGCATTTCGACCGCTTCCGGCCCGAGGTGCGTGATCGCTGGCGCGAGCAGGCCGTGCCTGGCGCCGGGTTGTGGGTGGACCTGGGCTCGCATCTGCTGGACCAGGCGCTGCAGCTGTTCGGATCGCCCGACACCCTGCAACTCGACAGCGCGGTGCTGCGCGACGGCGCACAGGTCGAGGACTACTTCCACGCCGTGCTGCGCTACGAGAGCGGTCCGACCGCACCGCTGCGGGTGGTGCTGCATGCGACCACGCTGGCCGCGCATGCTGCCCCACGCTATTTGCTGCACGGGACTGCAGGCAGCTACGTCAAGCACGGCGTCGACCCCCAGGAGGATGCACTGCGCGCTGGCGCGACACCCGGCGGCGACAGATGGGGCGTCGACCCGCTGGAAGGGCAGTGGGTGCGCCCGGCCGTCGATGGCCAGGCCGTCACGCAGGCCGTGCGCAACGTGCCTGGCGACTACACGCGCTATTACGCGATGGTGCGCGATGCGATCCGCGGTGAGGGGCGGGCGCCGGTCTCGCTCGAGGAAGCCGTCGAGCTGATGGAGTGGCTCGACCTGGGGCAACGGAGCGCACTCGAAGGACGCGCACTGCATCGCTGAAAAGAGAAAACCCGCCGTTGGGCGGGTTTCGCTGCGAGCGCACGGCGGGCGACGGTGATCAGCCCCCTCGGCGCATCATGTCGAAGAACTCGACGTTGGTCTTGGTGGCCTTCATGCTCTTGAGGACCATTTCCATCGACTCGATCTCGTCCATGTTGTACATGAACTGGCGCAGGATGCGGGTCTTCTGCAGCACCTCGGGCGCCAGCAGCAGCTCTTCG
>JAFEEH010000136.1 GCA_018241185.1 Pseudomonadota bacterium
GATCGCGTTGGCGATCGTCAGGTTGTCGGCCGCGAAGGCCAGCGTGGTGCCGTCGTCCATGGCCAGGGCGCCGGTACCCAACGCGCTGTTGTTGGCCACGGCCAGCGTGCCGGCCTTGAGGGCCGTGCCGCCGGTGTAGGTGTTGGCGCCCGAGAGGGTCAGGGTGCCCGTGCCTTCCTTGACCAGCGCGCCGCCGTTGCCGGAGATCGTGCCGCCGATGGCGGTGCTGGTGTTCAGGCCGCCGGTGGTCAGTGTGCGCGCCCCGAGGACGACGTTGCCGTCGCCCGAGAGCGACCCGATGGTGGTGCCCGCGGCCGTGCCGCTGATGCGCACGCGCCCGCCGGCCTCGTTGATCACTGTCGCGGCCGCTGCGCTGCTGTTGTCGAACAGGTCCAGCAGGCCGCCGGCTTCGTTGGTGATGGTGGCCTGGCCGGCCGAGCCCTGGTCGAAGAAGGTCGTCTGGCCGCCGCTGCGGTTGGTGATTCGGGTGGACCCGGCCGAGCTGGTGTCGTAGAAGACGACGCCGCCCGCGTTGTCGATGGACGATGCACCCGCGCTCGCGCGGTCGCGGAATTCGATGGCCGCGCCCGTGGCCGCAGAGATCTGCGCCAGCCCTGCCGTGCTGTCGTCGCGGAACTGCACGAAGCCGCCGTTGGCGCTGGGCGTGTTGCTGCTCTCACCGGCGTTGATGACCAGGCTGCCCGCATCGGTCGTGCCCGTGATACTCAGCGCCGCCGAGCTTGCGACATCGACCGGGCCGCTGCCCAGTGCGCCGGTGGCGGCCGCGACCACCGTGCCCCGCGCCACCGACGTGCCACCCGTGTAGCTGTTGGCGTTGTTGATCGTGAGCGTGCCGGTGCCGTTCTGCGTCACGCTGCCGCTGCCGCTGATCGAGTTGAGGACCGCAATGTCGTCGGCCCGGTTGAACACCAGCGATGCATCGTTGACGACCGCCGCGCTGCCGAGGCTGCCGGTGCTGCCGCCGTTGCCGATCTGCAGCGTGCCTTGCGAGAGGGTGGTGATGCCGCTGTAGGTATTGGCGCCCGTCAGGAGGGTCGTGCCGGTGCCGATCTGGTTGACGGCGGCGGTACCCGTGATCGGCGTCGAGAACTCGTACGCGCTGGCGTTGTGGTTGAAGTTCACGGTCGCCTTGCTGCCCGCGCCCAAAATGCTCGAGGCGGTGACGGTGCCGGGCGCCGCTGCCGTGTCTCCGGACGCAGCACCGATGTTCAGCGCACCCGAGCCATTGGTGCCGCCCAGGAAGAGCGTGTTCGTGCCGTTGGTGCCCGACGTCAGCCGCGCGCCATCGGCCACGGTGACGGAGGCCGCGCCGTTTGCGCCCATGGACAGGTTGTTGTTGGCGCTGCCCAGCAGCGACCCTGCTCCGGTGACGACGCCGGTGAAGACGTCGCCGATGCTCGCGCCCAGCTGCACGGTGTTGGACTGCACCGTGCCGCCCGCGGACACGTTCAGCGTTCCGGTGTGGTGGTAGTAGCCGCTCAGGGGATTGAACACGGCCCCGGCGCCGCTCACGGTGACGTCGGCGCTGCCGCCATTGCGCCCGGCGAAGTTGCCAGCCAGGTTCGCGTTGTTGCCGAGGTTGATCGCGCCACCGTCCAGCACGCTGAGGGTGTTGGAGCCGACGCCCGTGCCGATGTTGGCCGCCGAGAGGGTGGCGCCCTGCGCCACGGTGATCGCGTTCTGGTTCAGCCCCGTGTTCAGGTCGCCCGTAAGGGTCAGCGTCGAGCCGCCGAGCACCTCGACCATGCCCTTGCCGCCGGACCCGACCGCAAGGGCGTTGGCGGTCACGGTCGAGCCATCGAGCACGCTGAGGGTGCTGTTGCCGTTGCCGAGGAGCAGGTTGCTCGCCGCCGACAAGGATGCGCCGCTCGCCACGGTGATGGTGGCACCAGCTGCTCCACTTTGCAGGATGCCGGTCAGGCCGAGCGAGGAGCCCTTGCCGGACACCTCGAGGGTGCCCTTGCCGCCGGTGCCGATGGTCAGGCTGCCGCCGCTCACCTGGCCGCCGTCTTGCACGCGCAAGGTGGATGTGCCGTTCGCCAGTGCGAGGTTGCCGCCGGTCGACAACGATCCACCGCGGGCGACGGTGATGGTGCTCTGGCCGGCGCCGGTGGTCAGCGCCCCTGTGAGGGTCAGCGAGGCGCCGTCCAGGACGTCGATGGTCGACTGCACGGCCCCCGTGGTGATCGATGCCGCCTTGACTGTGGCACTGTCCAGCACGCGCAGGGTGCCCGTGCCTGCACTGCCGACTGCGACCGCATTGGCGGTCGTGATGCTCGCCCCGCTGCCTTGCGCCACGAGGGTGCCGGACGTTGCGGCAATCGTCCCGATATTGATCACGCCGTTCTGGTAGGCGGCGCCCGACTGGATGTTGAGTTCGGCGCCGCCGGCCGAGGCGATGGTGAGGGTGCGTCCGGTGCCCACGATGGTCACGCCCGGCTTGGGCTGTGGCAGCACGCCGGTGACCGTGAAGCTGCCGTTGAGGGTGATCGTCGACGTGGCGTCAGGACTGGCGTTGGCCGCGTTGATGGCATTGATCAACGCGGCTTCGGTATTGGCAGTCAAAGTCGCTGCCTGCGCCGCGCCGCCGGCCGCCAGAGCCATCAAGGCCCATGCCGCGCCTGCTGTGGCTGTGCGTCGACTGCCGCAGACCTTGCCGCCGCGCGTTGCCCTCACGTTCTCGGCCGCCGCCACGCAGGCGCCCAGGGCCGCATTCCACACGGTTCGATAACTCCGATTCATTGCTCGTTCCTCGAGACGGGACATCCCGTATTTCGCCGAGCATGTTAACAATTGAAACTAAATGTCATCTGAGTCATGAAATTGTGTGGGCGTCCGGGGCCGGGCCTGGTCCGGAAAAGAGAACGATGGTTTTCGTTCGGCACGTTGCCTGGAGCGGCGCCGTGGTCTTGCCGCCACAGCGACGTTTCCGCAAGGCCGCAGCGCCGGATCAAGGCGCGCTGGTGAGCTTCAGCCCCAGGATCCCCGCCACGATCAGCGCGACGCAGCCCAGGCGCGCGGCCGTGGCCGGCTCGTGGAACAGGACGATGCCCAGGACCACGGTGCCGACGGCACCGATGCCGGTCCACACCGCGTAGGCGGTGCCGACGGGCAGGGTCTTCATGGCCCAGCCCAGCAGCACGACGCTCAGCACCATCGCGAGCACGGTGCCGACCGAGGGCCACAGGCGCGTGAAGCCTTCGGTGTACTTCAGGCCGATGGCCCATCCGGTCTCGAGCAAGCCGGCGATGAAGAGGACGGTCCAGGCCATGGCAGTCTCCAGTGAGGATGGGGACCGCCCCCCCGGTCGATGGATTGTGTGCAGCGCTGCGGGATCGTCCCGGCGTGATCTGCTATCGAAACGATAGCTGTTCGCGCAGGCTGGACGGGCGCTGCAGGCCAATTTAATGCATGAATCTCAGGCTGCGCAGGCGTCGGCCCGCATGGCCCTGTGCTGCGCAGGCCCGCCCGGCCGGGCGCTTGACGCGCGGCTGCGCGCGTCTCAGGCGACCTCGGCGGCGCGCCCGATCTCGGGCCAGCGTCGGTGCAGCCACGCCCACGCGACCAGGCCCACGCCCATCATCAGCAGCGAGGTGAGCGCGAGCGCGAGCGGCGAGTGCATGACCAGCGGCGCGATGGCGCCCGCCACGATGCCGTTGGCCGTGGAGCCGATCACCGCCTGCAGCGACGAGGCCATGCCGCGCCGCGCGGGGTGCAGGTCGAGCACCAGCAGCGTGACCACCGGCACCATCAGCGCCCAGCCGAAGGCGAACACCGCGATGGGCCACAGCGCCCACAGCGGGTGCGGCTCGAACAGCGCATTGGCCGCCACGTTGACCAGCGAGGTCAGCAGCATGATGAAGAAGCCGTCGCGGATCTGCCGCTTGGGCGCCACCTTGCCCGCCTTGCGGCCGCTGGCCCAGGCGCCGCCCATGATGCCGGCGATGGTCAGCAGGAAGAACCAGAAGAACTGCGTGGGCGCGAGCTTGAGGTGGTCGCCCAGGAAGGCCGGAGCCGACAGCACGTAGAGGAACATGCCGTTGAAAGGCACGCCGCTGGCCAGCGCGAGCAGCAGGAAGCGCGGGTCGGAGCACAGCTGCCAGTAGCCGCGCATCAGGTCGCGGGCGCGAAAAGGCTGGCGCTCGCTCGCATGCAGCGTCTCGGGCAACAGCTTGAAGTTGGCGACGAACAGCACCACGCCCACCCCCACCAGGAACCAGAAGATGCTGTGCCAGCCCAGGTGCACGAACAGGAAGCCGCCCACGATGGGCGCGATGGCCGGTGCGACGCCGAAATAGATCGTCACCTGGCTCATCACCTTCTGCGCCTCGGCCGGCGGGAACATGTCGCGGATCACCGCGCGCGACACCACGATGCCCGCACCGGTCGACAGGCCCTGAAGCGCGCGGAAGAAGACGAGCTGACCGATGGTCTGCGACAGCGCGCAACCCAGCGAGGCGAGCGTGAACACGGCGATCCCCACCAGCACGACCGGCCGTCGCCCGAAGCTGTCCGACAGCGCGCCGTGGAACAGGTTCATGAAGGCGAAGCCGAACAGGTAGGCCGACAGCGTCTGCTGCATTTCCACCGGCGTGGCGCCGATCGACGCCTGGATGCCCGAGAAGGCCGGGATGTAGGTGTCGATCGAGAAAGGCCCCAGCATGCCGAGCACCGCGAGCAGGGCGGCCAGGGCCCAGCGGGGGCTCTGCCAGAGTTTGGCGGCGTCGGGGTTCATGCTTCGGGTTCGGTATTTGCTACAAAAAGAAGAGCGCCCCGCGCCCGAATGACGGGCGCTGCGGGCGCTTTTGGGCCAAAAGCCGCGGGTCGCTTACAGCGTGTCGATGAACGAACGCAGCTTGTCCGAGCGGCTCGGGTGCTTGAGCTTGCGCAGGGCCTTGGCCTCGATCTGGCGGATGCGCTCGCGGGTGACGTCGAACTGCTTGCCGACTTCTTCCAGCGTGTGGTCCGTGCTCATCTCGATGCCGAAACGCATGCGCAGCACCTTGGCTTCGCGCGGCGTCAGCGAGTCGAGGATGTCCTTCACCACGTCGCGCAGGCCGGCCTGCATGGCCGCCTCGATCGGTGCCGTGTTGTTGGTGTCCTCGATGAAATCGCCCAGGTGCGAATCGTCGTCGTCGCCGATCGGCGTCTCCATGGAGATCGGCTCCTTGGCGATCTTCATGATCTTGCGGATCTTGTCCTCGGGGATCTCCATGCGCTCGGCCAGGATGGACGCATCGGGCTCGAAGCCGAACTCCTGCAGGTGCTGGCGGCTGATGCGGTTCATCTTGTTGATCGTCTCGATCATGTGCACCGGGATGCGGATGGTGCGCGCCTGGTCGGCGATCGAGCGCGTGATGGCCTGGCGGATCC
>JAFEEH010000137.1 GCA_018241185.1 Pseudomonadota bacterium
TCCGAAGGCGCGGCGATCAGGTGTTCATCGACTCGAAGAACTCGCCGTTCGTCTTGGTGTTGCGCAACTTGTCGAGCAGGAAGTCGATCGCGTCCATCGTGCCCATCGGGTTGAGGATGCGGCGCAGCACGTACATCTTCTTGAGCACGGCCGGCTCGACCAGCAGCTCTTCGCGGCGCGTGCCGCTGCGGTTGAGCTGGATGGAGGGGAACACGCGCTTTTCATAGAGGCGGCGGTCCAGGTGGATTTCGCTGTTGCCCGTGCCCTTGAACTCTTCGAAGATCACTTCGTCCATGCGGCTGCCGGTGTCGATCAGCGCGGTGCCGATGATGGTCAGCGAACCGCCTTCCTCGACGTTGCGCGCCGCGCCCAGGAAGCGCTTGGGCCGCTGCAGCGCGTTGGCGTCCACACCGCCGGTGAGCACCTTGCCCGACGAGGGCACCACGTTGTTGTAGGCACGGGCCAGGCGCGTGATGGAGTCGAGCAGGATCACCACGTCCTTCTTGAGTTCGACCAGGCGCTTGGCGCGCTCGATGACCATCTCGGCCACGTGCACGTGGCGGGCGGCGGGCTCGTCGAAGGTGGAGGCGATGACCTCGGCACGCACGCTACGCTGCATCTCGGTCACTTCCTCGGGGCGCTCGTCCACGAGCAGCACCATCATGTGCGTGTCGGGGTAGTTGGCCGCGATGGCGTGGGCGATGTGCTGCATCATCACCGTCTTGCCGCTCTTGGGCGGTGCGACGAGCAGCGCGCGCTGGCCCTTGCCGATGGGGGCGATGATGTCGATCACGCGGCCGGTGATGTTCTCGTCGCCCTTGAAGTTGTCGCGCTCGAGCTTCATCTGTTCCTTGGGGAACAGCGGCGTCAGGTTCTCGAACATCACCTTGTGCTTGTTCGCCTCCGGCGCGCCGTCGTTGACCTTGTCGAGCTTGGTCAGCGCGAAGTAGCGCTCGCCGTCCTTCGGAATACGCACCTCGCCCTCGATCATGTCGCCGGTGTGCAGGTTGAAGCGGCGCACCTGGCTCGGGCTGATGTAGATGTCGTCGGTGCTCGCGGTGAAGCTCGTGTCCGGGCTGCGCAGAAAGCCGAAGCCGTCGGGCAGGATCTCCAGAACGCCGTCGGCGAACACCTGCTCGCCGGCCTTCGCGCGCTTCTTGATGATCGCGAACATCAGTTCCTGCTTGCGCATGCGGCCGACGTTCTCGATCTCGAGTGCTTCGGCCTGCTTCAGGAGTTCCGACACGTGCAGTGCCTTGAGTTCGTTCAGGTGCATGGAATGACCCCGTGGGGGGAATTCTGGAATGTCTGCGGGAGGGGAGGGGTTTGCGGCGGGGCGAGATTGATGCCCTGCAAACCTTGGAATTCGACCGGGCTTGGGTGAGGCCGGTGAGTGCGAGAGATTATGACAGGAAAAAAGAACGGCCGGGCATTGCGCACCGGCCGTTCGTGTCGGAGAGGCGACGGTGTGTGCGTCGGCTCAGGCGAGCTGCTGATCGATGAAGGCCGTGAGCTGCGCCTTGCTCATCGCGCCGACCTTGGTGGCGGCGAGCTGGCCGTTCTTGAAGACCATCAGCGTGGGGATGCCGCGGATGCCGAACTTGGCCGGGATGTCGCGGTTCTCGTCGACGTTCATCTTGGCGATCTGCAGCTTGCCTTCGTAGGTGGCCGAGACGTCGTCCAGGATGGGCGCGATCATCTTGCAGGGACCGCACCATTCGGCCCAGTAGTCCACGAGCACGGGCTTGTCGGATTGCAGGACGTCGGCTTCGAAAGACGAATCGGAAACGTGCTTGATGAGTTCGCTGGCCATGGGCTGTTCCTTAGCGCTGTGTGTGGTTGCGGTGCAGCTACAGTGCGGGCCATTGTGACAGAAACCAAGAGCCGTCGTGCCCTGCGCACAGGCTATGGCGGCGATAGCTTTCCCCCTCGTTGCGCCCTGCGCCGCACCCCATGAATGCTGCCCTGAACGACCCCGCGCATGCGCTGTGGTGCGACCCGCTGCAGGGCCTGGTCGCACGCATCGCCGCGCACATCGCGCAGCATTCGCTGCACCCCGCACGCACCATCGTTCTCGTGCCCTACGGCCAGTTGATCGCGATCGGTCGGGCGATGTGGGCGCAGTGCGGGAATGCCGGCTTCGCGCCGCGCTTCGAGACCACGCGCAACTGGGCGCGCAGTGCGGGCGGCTTCGTGCCGGCCGAGGACGACATCGCCTTCGACATGGCGCGCGACCTGCTCACCGCGCAATCGCTGCTGACGCGTGCCGGCCAGGGCGGCCTGCGGCACGCGCTGGCCGGCCGGCTGGTCGACATCGCGCAGCAACTCGCGCCGCTGGCCGCCGCACAGCCGCCGCAGCAGCGTGCGGCCTGGGCGCAATCCGTGCAGCCCGCGATCGCTGCGGGCCGTGGCTCGGCCTGGTTCGACACCGAGAGCGCGCTCAACGGCATCGCGCTGGCCTGGGTGGCCAGCTCGTCGTATGCGACCGACGTGCTGCTTGACGGCGCAGCGCTTGCGCAGGCCGATGCGCTGATCGTGCTCGAGGGCCTGCAGGCCGATCCGCTCACGCAGTCGCTCGCTGCGCTTTTCGGCCCGGCGCGCGTGCTGCGCCTGCCGATCGCAGGCGTCCCGACCGAGGTCGGCACGATGGCGGCCTTGCATGCGGCCGACGACCCGGAGGACGAGGCCGAGCGTGCCACCGCCTGCGTCATGCAACGCGTCGCGGCCGGGCAGGCGCCGGTGGCGCTGGTCGCCACCGACCGTGCCCTCACGCGTCGCATCGGCGCGCAACTCACCGCCCATGGCGTCGCCGTGCAGGACGAGACGGGCTGGAAGCTCTCCACCACGCGCGCCGCCGCGCAGGCGATGGGTGCGCTGCGTGCCTGCGCGCACGACGCACGCAGCGACGAGGTGCTCGACTGGCTCAAGAACACGCCGCGCTGGCGCGGTGACACGCTCGACGCGCTGGAGGTGCGCCTGCGCGACCGTGGCCTGCGCGACTGGAACGCCTGGTGCCACTTCATTGCGCAGACAGGCGAGGGCACCGGTGCGCGCGCGGGCGACGCGGTGCTTGTTGCGCTGACGGCCGATGTCGAAGCCGCGCGCGCAACCATGGCCCAGCCCCGCCTGCAGGACGACTGGCTGCGCGCGATGCGCGAACTGCTCCAGACCGCCGACCAGTGGGATGGGCTGGTCACCGACGCGGCCGGCATCGAGGTCGTCGGCGCGCTCTACCTCGACGAGGCACCGGGCGAGCTGCGCAGCGGCGGCGGACGCAGCAGCCTGGTCGAATTCAGCGCCTGGGCCCGTGACGTGCTCGAGGCGGCCAGCGTCGTTCTGGCCGTGCCTGGCATGGGCGAGCCGACGGTGATCGTGCTGCCGCTCGCGCAACTGCTGGGCCGCGCCTTTGCGGCGGTCGTCATCCCCGGCTGCGACGACCAGCGCCTGCCGGCGAGCCCCGAGCCGCCCGGTGACTGGACCGAGGCCCAGCGCGCCGCTATCGGCCTGCCGTCTCGTGACACGCTCGCGCAGGCTCAACGCGCCGCGTGGTTGCTGGCGCTGCATGCGCCCTCGCTGGACCTCGTGTGGCGCCGGTTCGACGCGGCGGGCGAGCCCGTGCGGCCCGGTCCCTTCGTGCAGGCATTGCGCCTGGCCGGGGCGACGCAGGCGGCCGACGATCCGCGCTCGCTCGTGCCGGTCACGCCGCAGCCCACGCAGCCGCCGCTGCCGCGTGGCGATGCGCTGCCGGTGACGCACCTTTCGGCCAGCGCATACGACGACCTGCGCCACTGCCCCTACCGCTTCTTCGCGCTGCGCCAGCTCGGCCTGGCGCGCAGCGATGAGCTCGAAGGCGAGGTCGACAAGCGCGATTTCGGCAACTGGCTGCACGAGGTGCTGAACCACTTCCATGCGGCACTGAAAGCGGCGCCAACGCCCGACCGGCGGGCGCGAGCAGCTATGATTTCTATAGCATCCCAGCAGGCCACCCAGGCCATGGGCCTGTCCGAGCCGGACTTCCTGCCCTTTGCGGCCGCCTGGCCCGCTGTCCGCGAGGGCTACCTCGACTGGCTGGCCGCGCACGAGGCGGACGAGGGTGCAATCTTCGAGCAGGCCGAGCCCCGGCTGGAGCAGCCTCTGGGCGATGTGCGTCTGATCGGCCGCCTCGACCGGATCGACCGCCTGCAGGCCGATGGCCGTGCCTACGTGATCGACTACAAGACCGAATCGCTCGACAGCTCGAGGCAGCGCGTCAAGGAGCCGTTCGAAGACACGCAACTGGCCTTCTATGCGGCGCTGCTGGACGAAGACACACTGCGTGCCGCCTACGTCAACGTGGGTGAGAAGGCCTCGGGCACGCAGACGGTGGAGCAGACCGAGGTGGTGGCAGCGCGCGATGCGCTGGTCGAAGGCATCCTGCACGACCTGCGCCGCATCGGCGAGGGTGCCGCGATGCCCGCGTTGGGCGAGGGCGCCGTCTGCGAGTTCTGTGCCGCGCGGGGCCTGTGCCGCAAGGATTTCTGGAGTGAAGATGCCCCCCAGCTTTGCACTCCCTCCGGTCGTGCCACGCCACCCCCCGAGGGGGAGGCCGGCCGCCTTCGGAGCGGCCGGGCGGCGGCCGAGGACGCGCCTCGTCGCGGGGGGAGCCGCTCGTGAGTCAAGCCGCCTACCGTCACAACGGCCAGCTCGTCCCCCGCGCCGCCTTCTACGCCGTGGCCTGCGACCCGCGGCGCTCAGTGGCCGTGGAGGCCTGCGCCGGCGCCGGCAAGACCTGGATGCTGGTCTCCCGCATCCTGCGCGCACTGCTGGGAGAGGGCGAGTCGGCCTGCCTGCCCCAGGAAATCCTGGCCATCACCTTCACCAAGAAGGCGGCCGGCGAGATGCGCCAGCGCCTCGACGAATGGCTGGAGGACTTCGCCCACCGTCCGCCGGCCGACCTGGTGCCCGAGCTTGTTGCGCGCGGCATGTCGCCCGTGCAGGCCGGGGCCGCCGCGCCGCGGCTGGCGGGGCTCTATGCGCAACTGCTCGCACAGGGCCGGGCGGTGCAGTTCCGCACCTTCCACGCCTGGTTCGCCGGCCTGCTGCGCAATGCACCGGTGGCCGTGCTGCAGCGGCTGCAGCTGCCCGCCAGCTACCAACTGCTGGAAGACGACGCCGAGGCGCGCTCACGCACCTGGCGACCCTTCCAGGCCGCGCTGGTGGCCGACCCCGCGGCGCGCGCCGACTACGAGGCGCTCGTCGCCACGCACGGCCGTTCGCAGACCGCCAAGGCGCTCGACGAGGCGCTCAACCGACGCACCGAGTTCGTGCTGGCCGATGCCGCGGGCGCGGTGGACGCCGGCGTGCAGCCGGTCGCCGAACGCTGGCCTGCGCTGGCCGGCCTGGAGGCGCCCGCCGCTCGCCTGTGCGACGACGCGGTGCGCCAGCGCTGGATCGGCTGGGCGCGCGAGCTGGGCCGCGAATCGAACAAGACGCCGCAGAAGGCCGCCGAGGCGGTGATCGACGTGCTCGGGCTCGCGCCGGTCGACGCAGCGCTGGCCGAGCAGGCCCTGGCCCGACTGCGCAAGGCCTTCTTCGTCGCCGACGAAGACCGGCTCACGAAGAACCTGCAGAAGTTCCCGGCCGCGCAGGCCGCGGAGCAAGAGCTGCAACTGCTCTGCGCGGCGCAGGCACAGCACGAGGCGTGGCTGTACCAGCAACGCCTGGCGCGGCTCACGCGCCTGCTGATCGC
This sequence comes from Pseudomonadota bacterium, assembly GCA_018241185.1. Classification (GTDB taxonomy): domain Bacteria; phylum Pseudomonadota; class Gammaproteobacteria; order Burkholderiales; family Burkholderiaceae_C; genus Xenophilus. Next base: position 5,729 of record JAFEEH010000137.1, read on the forward strand.
CACCTACGGCGAGGTCAAGCATGCCCATGCATGGGTCGACATGAACGACGTCGAACGCGCGGCGCGCCTGCTGCTGGGCGAGCCCGAACTGTGGGGCTGGGTGCTGGAGCGGCTCGATGCCGGCGTGCGGCATCTGCTCATCGACGAGTTCCAGGACACCAACCCGCTGCAATGGCAGGCGCTGTACGGCTGGCTGGGCAGCTATGCGGGCGCCGGCGGCCGCCGGCCCAGCGTGTTCATCGTGGGCGACCCGAAGCAGAGCATCTACCGCTTCCGCCGCGCCGAGCCGCAAGTCTTCGTCGCGGCCCAGCAGTATGTGCGCGAAGGGCTGGGCGGCGACCTGCTGCAGTGCGACCACACGCGCCGCAACGCGCAGGGCGTCATCGCGGCCGTCAACGCGGTCATGGATGCGGCCCAGCAGGCCGGCGAGACGCAGGGCTTCCGCGCCCACACCACCGAGTCGCCCGAGGCGGGCGCCGTCATGCGGCTGCCGCGCATCGAGCGCCCCGACAAGGCCGCCGCCAGCGACGCCGGCGCCGAGCCGGCGCCCGCCTGGCGCGACAGCCTCACCACGCCGCGCGTGCTGCCCGAAGAGCGGCTGTTGCAGCTCGAAAGCCGGCAGGTTGCGCAATGGATCGCCGAGCGCATCGTGGGCGGCCTCGGGCCCGGCGACATCATGGTGCTGGCGCGTAAGCGCAGCCGGCTCGCGCTGCTCCAGGACGAACTGCGGCGCCTGCAGATCCCCGTGCAGCAGCCCGAGAAGAACGACCTGCACGCCGCGCCCGAGGTGCAGGACGTGGCCGCGCTGCTCGACGCGCTGGTCTCGCCGCGACACACGCTGTCGTTGGCGCGTGCGCTGAAGTCGCCCATCTTCGGCCTGGACGACGCCGCGCTTGTCGAGCTGGCCGTTCGCCAGCGGCAGGCCGATGCGTCGGCAAGGCCGGGCTGGTTCGCGCTCCTGACGCAGGCCACCGACCTACCGCCCGCGCTGGCCGGCATTGGCGAGCGCCTGCTGGCCTGGCAGCGCCTGGTCGATACGCTGCCGCCGCACGACGCGCTGAACGCCATCTACCACCAGGCCGACGTGCTGGCGCGCTTCGCCGCCGCCGTGCCCGCCGCGCTGCGTGCCGGCGTGCTGGCCAACCTGCGCGGGCTGCTGGCGGCCTCGCTGGAACTGGACGGCGCCCGCTTCGCCACGCCCTACGCCTTCGTGCGCGCACTGCGCGCGGGCCGGCTGCGCGCGCCCTCGGTGGCGGCCGCCGACGCGGTGCAACTGCTCACCGTGCACGGCGCCAAGGGGCTGGAGGCCGAGTTGGTGCTGCTCCTCGACACCGACGCGCAGGCCCAGCGCGCGCAGACCATGGGCGTGCTGGTCGACTGGCCGGGCGAAGCGCCGGCGCCGCAGCGCTTCGTGTTCCTGGCCAGCGAGAAGCGGCCGCCTGCCTGCGCCGCCGAGCTGCTGGCGCGCGAGCAAGCCGAGCGGCAGCGCGAGGAGATCAACGCCCTGTACGTCGCGACCACGCGGGCGCGCGAGGAACTGGTCGTGTCGGCCGTGGCGGCCGCGCGTTCCAATCCGCAGAGCTGGTGGATGCGGCTCGAAGCGTTGGCCGCGCCGGTCGACGCGGCGGCTGCGTCGGCCACGCTGGAGCGTGATTCCGTCGGCGCGCCTGGCGACGCCTTTTACATGAAAAAAATGCCTGCAACGCCTGCCCCGCCTGCGCGACCAGCTATCGAAAAGATAGCAAAGGTGGGAGCCGTCTCGGCCGCCTTCGGCCAGGCGGTGCACCGCCTCCTCGAATGGGCGCAGCCCGGACAGCCGGTGCCGGGCGCCCATGTGCGGGCGGCCGCGCGGGAATTCGGCCTGCCGCTGTCGCGGGCGCGCGGCGCGGCTGTGCTGGCCGAGCGCATCCGCGCCGGCGCCGGCGCCTGGGCCTGGGACGCCGAGGCCATCGACTGGCACGGCAACGAGGTCACGCTGACCCACGGCGGCGCGGTGCTGCGCATCGACCGGCTGGTGCGTCGACGGGGCGAAGGCTGGTGGGTGCTCGACTACAAGTCGGCTGGCCATCCGGAGCGCGATGACAGCCTCATCGCCCAGTTGCAGCGCTATCGAGACGCGGTGCGCGAGGCCTACCCCGGCGACACCGTGCGCGCGGCTTTTCTTACTGGCCAGGGCGAACTGGTGGAGGTGACATGACCCAGGCGCGGGTAGCGATCGTCGGCGGCGGCCCGGCGGGCCTCATGGCGGCCGAGCGACTGTCGGCCGCCGGCGTGCAGGTCGATCTGTACGACGCCATGCCCTCGGTGGGCCGCAAGTTCCTCCTCGCTGGGCGGGGCGGCCTCAACCTCACGCATGCCGAGCCCTTCGAGGCCTTTGCCGGCCGCTTCGGTGAACGGCGCGCGCAGGTCGAGCCCATGCTCGAGGCCTTCGATGCGCAGGCGCTGCGCGACTGGGCGCACGGCCTGGGCGTCGAGACCTTCGTCGGGACATCGAAGCGCGTGTTTCCCACCGACATGAAGGCGGCCCCGCTGCTGCGCGCGTGGCTGCACCGCCTGCGCGCCGCCGGGGTGCGCTTACACATGCGGCACCGTTGGATCGGCTGGGCCGGCGAAGGCGCAGCGCTGCGCTTCGCCACGCCGGACGGGGAGGCCTTGGTGGCGGCCGATGCAGTCGTGCTGGCCCTGGGCGGCGCGAGCTGGCCGCGGCTGGGTTCCGACGGCGCGTGGGTGCCGCTGCTGCGCGAACGCGGCATCGACATGGCACCGCTGCAGCCGGCCAATTGCGGCTTCGACGTCGGCCCGGCGGGCTGGACGCCGTTCTTCGCCGACCGCTTCGCCGGCCAGCCCTTCAAGTCGGTGGCGATCGACTTCGTGGACGGCCAGGGCCGGCGCTTCTCGCGCAAGGGCGAGTTCGTGGTCACGGCCACCGGCATCGAGGGCAGCCTGGTCTACGCCGTATCCGCGCTGCTGCGCGACGAGATCGCCGCGCGCGGCCAGGCCACGCTGCACGTCGACCTGCTGCCCGACCGAAGTGCCGCCCAGGTGCTGGCGGCCGTGCAGCAGCGCGGCGCTCGCTCGCTGGGCAGCCACCTGAAAAGCCGCTTGAACCTGGACGCGATCAAGTCGGCGCTGCTGCACGAGGTGCTGCCCCGGGAGGCGCTGCACGACGCCCAGCGCGTGGCCGCCACGCTCAAGGCCGCCCCGATCACCGTCATGGCGCCGCGCCCCGTCGCCGAAGCGATCAGCACCGCCGGCGGCGTGCGTTTCGGGGCGCTGCAGCCCGACCTCATGGCCCAGGCGGTGCCGGGGCTGTTCATGGCCGGCGAAATGCTCGACTGGGAGGCTCCCACCGGCGGCTACCTGCTCACGGCCACCCTGGCCAGTGGGGTGGTGGCGGCGCGCGGTGTCGTGCGGTACTTGGCAGGCAAAGGCGATTAGCGCACCGGCCGGTGTCTACCGGGGGGCCCCGTCATTCGTTCACGGGGGGCGCCGGACAGGCGGGGAGGACAACGATGTCGGACAGGGAAGGCAACGCATGAGACCGCATGTGGCGATCAGAAGGATCCGGCTGCGCCACTTCGACTACAGCGTACGGATGGGCGAGGGCGACGTGCGCTACGAGCGCCACGGCCTGCGCTCGATGGCGGAATGCCTGCACGACGCCGCGACAGCGCTGGGGCAGGCGTTCCGAGACGTCGAGGTGTCCTACGAGGGGGTCGCCCTGGGCTGCTATTCGCAGCCGACGCTCGAGCACGACCCCCTCCTGCTGGCCCGCAAGCTGGAAGCATTGCTGGCCGGGCGGGACGCCAGGCGCCTTGGCCGCTGAATTGCCCGTCGTCGCCGGACGCTCAGCCGGCGTGCAGAGGGCGGCGGGTCGGGTTCCGCACGGCGGCCAATCGGTGCAATTCGCTGTTAGAACCCGGCGTGCGGCCCGCCACACGAGCCACATGGGCCACCAGCGCCGCATAGTCGCCGTACACCGCCGAGCGGCGCTGCCGCACCAGTTCGACCCAGTAGCGGCCCACCGTTTCGTCGCGCTCGGCCCACGCCGCGAACACACGCGCTTCCGCCGGGCCCAGCGGATGTGCAGCGGTCGCGAGCAGGTCGGCGATGCGCACCCAGTAGAAGATCGGCAGCGCGATGGCGGCCGCCAGCAGCACCGCCTGCAGCAACGCCCAGCCCCAGATGGCTTCCGAGGCAACGATGGGCGCCAACCCGCCCAGCAGCCCCGCGCCCGTGCCGGCGGCGAGCACCCCTTGCAGACGTTCGGGCGAAGCGCATTCGCGCACGCGCGCGATGGCTCTGGCGGCGGGCGGCCCGGTCTCCAGGTCAAAGTTCAGTCGGTAGGGTTTCCAGAGGTCCATGGCGCAACCGAAAGAGGGCGGACAGGTGTGTACGCGCGGATCGGCCGACCGGATTCACAGGAGATGCCGGGGTGGTCGCCCGGCGTGTGCGGCCCTAGCCTTGTGCAGCGCTGTCGCTGGACGGCGCGGTCGTCCGATACCGCAAGGCCAGGAGACTCGACATGCCCTTGACCGATGAACTGGGACAGAGCTTCAGCGAATGGCAGGCACTGACCGATGCCTATGCAGAGGGCCTCGAGGCGCTTCTGCACGAGGAGCCCGGCGCAGCCCAGCGCCTGGCCGGCTTGGCCGATCGGCTGGCCCACTACGCTGCGCTGTTCGCTCAGGGCGCCTACCCCGAGCGACGCGGCGTGACGGCTCAATCGCCCACGAACCAGTAGCGCGCCGTCGTGGCCAGCACCCGCGCGGCTTGCAGCCGAAGGTCGGCCGGCGCGGGCACCATGGCGCGGCCAAAGGGCCAGGTTGACCGGGTCCAGCGCTGCGGTGCGGCCGGCGATCGTGCAGGAAAACGGAGGATCTGTGCGCTTGCCGACATCGGTCGCGCGGCCGGGTGGTCCATGCTGTCTGCCTCGGGTGATGGAGTGGACGAGGCATCATACTGGTTATTTATCCAGTATTTCGTTGCACCAAACACAGGCAGACCCATCAGTGGCGAGGGCCGCGAACGGGCTTGCGCCGCAGACCAGGTCGGTCTGCGGAGGAACATCGAGGAGGGAGAGAAGAAGGTGACGAGCCTTACCCCCGGCACTGGCTACACAGTTAGGGCTGCTTGGTTCCCCACCTGACCCGGTTGGCCGCTTCACCATGCGGGGAGGCCCGTCACCGACGATTCTACCCGTGCCCCGAATGCACCCTCGGTGCGCCGGGTCGTGCGATGGGGCGCTTCTAGAATGGGCGCAATGTCTTACCTCGTGCTCGCCCGCAAGTACCGCCCACGCAATTTCGGGGAGATGGTGGGCCAGGAGCACGTGGTGCAGGCCCTCACGAACGCACTGACGCAGCAGCGGCTGCACCACGCCTACCTGTTCACCGGCACACGCGGCGTGGGCAAGACCACGGTGTCGCGCATCCTGGCCAAGTCCCTCAACTGCCAAGGGCCGGACGGGAAGGGCGGCATCACCGCCACGCCGTGCGGCGTATGCCAGGCCTGCACCGACATCGATTCCGGCCGCTTCGTCGACTACACCGAGCTCGATGCCGCGTCCAACCGCGGCGTCGACGAAGTGCAGGGCCTGCTCGAACAGGCGGTCTACAAGCCGGTGCAGGGTCGCTTCAAGGTCTTCATGATCGACGAAGTGCACATGCTCACGAACACCGCGTTCAACGCGATGCTCAAGACGCTGGAGGAGCCGCCCGAGTACCTCAAGTTCGTGCTGGCCACCACCGACCCGCAGAAGGTGCCGGTCACGGTGCTGTCGCGCTGCCTGCAGTTCAACCTGCGGCCGATGGCGCCCGAGACGGTGCTCGAGCACCTCACGCGCGTGCTCGGCGCCGAGCAGGTGGCGGCGGAGCCCGGCGCGCTGCGCCTGCTGGCACGCGCCGCCCGCGGCTCGATGCGCGATGCGCTCTCGCTCACCGACCAGGCCATCGCATACGGCAATGGCGAACTGGTCGAAGGCGGCGTGCGCCAGATGCTGGGCAGCGCCGACCGCGGCCATGTGCACGCGCTGATCGAGGCGCTCGCGCTGGGCGACGGCCGCACCGTGGTCGAGACGGCCGAGGCGCTGCGGCGTGACGGCCTCTCGGCCGCCTCCACGCTGGAGGAAATGACCAGCGTGCTGCAGGCCATGGCGGTACTGCAGGCGGTGCCTTCGCGCACCGCCGCGGCCGATGGCGCCGACCCCGACGCTGCCGAGGTCGCGCGCCTGGCAGCGCTGATGCCGGCCGACGAGACGCAGTTGCTCTACAGCCTGTGCCTGCACGGCCGCGGCGAACTGGGCCTGGCGCCCGACGAGTACGCCGGCCTGACCATGGTGCTGCTGCGTCTGCTGGCCTTCAAGCCGGCGGGCGAGGGCGCCGCGGCTGAAAAAAAAAGTCCGCTGAAAGCGCCGGCTGAGGCGCCGGCAGCCCGCACTCCTGCCACCACGGCATCCGCATCCGCAACCGCGCCGGCGGTGGAGCCTGCGCCCGCACCGCTGCCCGCGAGGGCAGCCACGCCGCGGCCATCGTCAGACACCGAAGCGCCGTCAGCCACCCAACCCGCGATGCCACCGTCGGTGCCCGCGCCGGAAGAGGCTCCCGCATTGCAGGCCCGCCCCGGCCAGCGTGTGCCCGTGGTCGACGCGCCCCTGCGCCGGCCCGTGGCCGATCGTGCGCCCGCAGCCGGCGCGGTGCCGCGCGACGAGGTGCTCGCGGTGCCGCTGCGCGTGCAGCCGCCACCCGGTGCGCGCGAGCTGCCACGCGAGACGGCGCTGGCGCCCATCCCGCCGAGCGAGGACGGCGACTTCTGGCACGCGACCGTCACCCAGCTCGTGCTGGCCGAGGCCATCGGTGCGCTGGCGCGCGAGCTGGCGCTGCAGTCGCAGCTGGTGGCGCGCGACGTCGACCAGTGGCTGCTGCGCGTCGAGCGCGAGACCCTGAACCAGCCCGCCAGCCGCGAGAAGCTGCAGAATGCCCTGGCCGGTGCCGGCCATGCCGTGCGCATCGCCATCGAGATCGGCGCCGTGAACGACAGCCCTGCGCGCCGCAACCGGCTGGCCGCCGAGGCGCGCCAGCGAGCCGCCGAGGAGGCGATCCACAACGACCCCGAGGTGCAGTCGCTGATGCGCCAGTGGGACGCGCGCATCGTCCCCGGCACACTCAAGCCGGCCTGAAGTCCATCCTTTACCCATCCCTTTCGACTACAAGGAAACCCAAGCATGTTCAACAAAGGACAACTCGCCGGCCTCATGAAGCAGGCGCAGGCGATGCAGGACAACCTCAAGAAAGCCCAGGAAGAACTCGCCACGATCGAGGTCGAGGGCGAGTCCGGCGCCGGCCTGGTGAAGGTCGTCATGACCTGCAAGCACGACGTCAAGCGCGTCACCATCGATCCCAGCCTGCTGGCTGACGACAAGGACATGCTCGAAGACCTGGTCGCTGCCGCCTTCAACGCCGCCGTGCGCAAGGCCGAGGAAACGAGCGAGCAGAAGATGGGCAAGATCGCCTCCGGCATGCCGGGCCTGCCCCCGGGCATGAAGCTGCCCTTCTGATGCGCACCGCCTGGCGCTGGATCGCGGCCGCCTGCGGCGCCCTGGCCCTCGGCACCGCCATGGCCGCGCCTGGGGTGCCGGCTTACCGCGAGTTCAAGGACTGGATCGTCGGCTGCGACAACGTGCGCGCCTGCACCGCCAAGTCCGCGCCGGAGAAGGAAGGCGAGGCCACGGCCACGCTCGAGATCTGGCGCGAGTCCGGGGGTACGGGCGAGCTGCAGGCCACGCTCTGGCTGGCCTCCGACTTCGATCCTGCGCAGATGCGCCTGGACGGCAAGCCGCTGGCGCTCAAGGCCGCCTGGACCGGCAAGGCCGATGGCGAGAGCCATGGGCTGAAGCAGGACGATGCGTTGCGTTTCGTGCGCGCGATCGCCAACGGGCGCGTGCTGCAACTCACGGCCGATGCCAAGGGACCGCAGGTGCCGCTCGACGGCCTGGCAGCGGCGCTGCTGTTTGTCGACGACGTGCAGGGCCGCGTCGGCAACAGCACGGCGCTGGGCAAGGCCGGTGGCGGTGGTGCCGGCGCGGTGCCCAACGGACCCATGGCGCCGGTGGTGCGCGCGGCGCCCACGCCGCCGCCCCTGGCCGACGCGGCTGCGCTGGCCAAGGCGGTGCGCGCGGCGCAGGGCCCGCTGCTCAAGCAGCGCTGCGACCCGCAACTCAAGGACTTCAGCGGCGACGAGGCCGACCCGCTCACGGGCGACGAGGCACTGGTGCTGCTGAGCTGCTGGCGCGGCGCCTACCAGCAGGGGCAGATCGTGCTGCGGGTGCCGCGCAACGCCCCGGCCCGCGCCGTGCCGGTGGCGCTGCCACGCCCGCCGGGTGCGCCGGCGGCGGAGCGCGCGGACGATGCGGCCGTCGTGTCCGAAGGCGACTACGCCCCGGACACGGCGACGCTCTCCAGTGCCTCCAAAGGACGCGGCGTCGGCGATTGCGGCTACGCGGTGCAATGGGCCTTCGACGGCAAGGCCTTCGTGCCCGCGAGCTACGACTACCAGCGACGCTGCGCCGGCGCGCCCGGCGACTGGCTGCCGCTGTACCGCGCGCGCGTCGAGAAGGAGCGCTGACCGTGTCCGACGCCAGTTCGCTCGATGCCCTGGTCGACGCCCTTCGGCGCCTGCCGGGCGTGGGCGTCAAGTCGGCCTCGCGCATGGCCTTCCACCTGCTGCAACACGACCGCGAGGGCGCGCAGCTGCTCGCGCGTGCGCTGCAGACCGCCGCCGGCACCGTTCGCCACTGCGACCGTTGCAACACCTTCACCGAAGCGGACATCTGCAACGTGTGCCGCGACCCGCGCCGCGACGCGAGCAAGCTTGCGGTGGTGGAGACGCCGGCGGATCAGGCCGCGCTGGAACGCACCAACGCCTTCCGCGGCTACTACTTCGTGCTCATGGGCAAGCTCAGCCCGCTCGATGGCATCGGCGTGCGCGACATCGGCCTGCACCGGCTGATGGAGCGCGCACTCGACGGCCAGGTCAGCGAGGTCATCCTCGCCACCAACTTCACCGCCGAGGGCGAGGCCACGGCGCATGTGATCGGCGAGGCGCTGCGCTCGCGCGGCCTCACTGTGACGCGGCTGGCGCGCGGCGTGCCGGCGGGCAGCGAGCTGGAGTACGTCGACCTGGGCACCATCGCGCACGCGCTGGTCGATCGACGCTGATGCCAGAGCCAGCAAGCGCTATTTTTTTGATAGCTGCTCGCGCCCGCCCGGCGGGCGCTGCGAGCCGATTTGGTTCATAAATTTCATTCGGAGACGCGATGAGCTTCACCCACCTCACCCTGGCGTACTGGTGCGTTATCGCAGCTGCGCTGCTGCCCTACGCATCGGCGTGGCTCGCCAAGGCCGGCGCCTTCGGCCCGGGTGACAACAACGCACCGCGCGAATGGGCGGCGCGCCAGAGCGGATGGCGTGCGCGCGCCAACGCGGCACAGGCCAACAGCTTCGAAGGCCTGCCGCTGTTCATCGGTGCCGTCGTCGCGGCCCATCAGTTCGGTGCCGCGCAGGGGCGTCTCGATGCGCTGGCCCTGGCCTACGTGCTGCTGCGCGTGGTCTACATCTCGCTGTACGTGCGCGGCCGCAGCACGCTGCGCAGCCTGGTGTGGGCCGCAGCGCTGCTGCTCAACTTCGCGATTTTCTTCGTCGCGCGCTGACGCCTGCCTGAGGGGCAGCGAGCCCGTGCGCTGAGCGTTTCGGCTTACCGTGGAAACCCGCGTCGGGATGTTCCGGATGCCTTCGGCAGGGTCGCCACCTAAGCTCGATCGGGTCCCTCCAGAACGACACGCCTGTCCCTCATGCTCAACCGACGCTCCTTCCACTCGCTGGCCATGGCCGGCGCCGCACTGATCGCTGCACCCGCACTGCGTGCGCAGCCCAAGCTCGAGAAGTCCAAGGTCTCGATCGCCGTCGGTGGCAAGGCCGCGTTCTACTACCTGCCGCTCACCATCTCCGAACAGCTCGGCTACTTCAAGGCCGAAGGCCTGGACGTCGAGATCTCCGATTTCGCGGGCGGTGCGCGCGCGCTGCAAGCCGTGGTCGGCGGCTCGGCCGACGTGTGCTCGGGTGCCTTCGAGCACACCATCAACCTGCAGGCGAAGAACCAGTTCTTCCAGGCCTTCGTGCTGCAGGGCCGCGCACCGCAGATCGCGGTGGGCGTGTCGACGAAGAACCTGGCGAACTACAAGTCGATCGCCGACCTCAAGGGCAAGAAGATCGGCGTCTCGGCGCCCGGATCGTCGACCAACATGGTCGCCAACCTCGTGCTCTCGCGTGGTGGCCTCAAGGCCAGTGACGTGAGCTACATCGGCGTGGGCGTCGCCGCCGGCGCGCTGACTGCGCTGCGCTCGGGGCAGATCGATGCGATCAGCAACACCGACCCGGTGATGACCATGCTCGAGCAGAAGGGCGATGTGAAGATCATCAGCGACACCCGCACGCTCAAGGGCACGCAGGAAGTCTTCGGCGGCCCGATGCCCGCGGCCTGCCTGTACGCACCGGCCGAGTTCGTGCAGAAGAACCCCAACACCTGCCAGGCACTGGCCAACGCCATCGTGCACGGCCTGAAGTGGCTGCAGACCGCCGGCCCCGGCGACATCATCAAGACCGTGCCCGAGACCTACCTGCTGGGCGACCGGGCGCTGTACCTGGCCTCGTTCGACAAGGTGCGCGAAGCGATCTCGCCAGATGGCATCGTGCCGGCCGACGGGCCGAAAACCGCGCTGGCCGCCATCACCAGCTTCGACACCACGGTCAAGGGCGATCGCATCGACCTGGACAAGATCTACACCAACGACTTCGCCCGCCGCGCCAAGGATCGCTTCAAGGCCTAAGCGCCCGTCGCACCACTGCGTCCCGGCCTTCGCGCCGGGATTTCGTTTTCTGAGAAATGAAGATGCCCCCACGCTTCCCCGCTGTGCGCGGTCCGCTGCCCCCCGAGGGGGTGCGTCAGTGCCTTCGGGCGGCCGGGCGCCACTGACATGTCCGACCACGCCCTCGAACTGCTCGACATCATTTGTACCTTCCGCGCCAAGGACGACGCGCGTCAGCGCTACACCGCAGTGGCGGACACCACCCTGCGCGTCGGTGCCGGCGAATTCGTCTCGGTCGTCGGGCCCACCGGCTGCGGCAAGTCGACGCTGCTGAACGTCGCGGCCGGGCTGCTCGCGCCGTCGTCGGGCACGGTGCGTGTCTTCGGCCAACCGCTGGCGGGGATCAACGCCCGGGCCGGCTACATGTTCCAGACCGAGGCGCTCATGCCCTGGCGCAGCGCGATCGACAACGTGCTGGTCGGCCTGCAGTACCGCGGCGTGCCCGAGCGCGAGGCGAGGGCGCAGGCCGAACAATGGCTGGCGCGTGTCGGCCTGGCGGGCTTCGGCGACCGCTACCCGCACCAGCTCTCGGGCGGCATGCGCAAGCGCACGGCGCTGGCCCAGACCCTGGCGCTGGACCCCGACATCATCCTCATGGACGAGCCCTTCAGCGCACTCGACATCCAGACGCGGCAGCTGATGGAGAACGAGGTGCTCGATCTGTGGGCAGCCAGGCGGAAGGCGGTGCTGTTCATCACGCATGACCTCGATGAGGCCATTGCCATGAGCGACCGCGTGGTCGTGCTGTCGGCGGGCCCGGCCACGCACCCGATCGGCGAGTTCACGATCGACCTGGCCCGGCCGCGCAACGTGGCCGAGGTCCGCATGCAGCCGCGCTTCGTCGAACTGCACACGCAGATCTGGGACGTGCTGCGCGAGGAGGTCCTCAAGGGCTATGCGCAACAGTTGAAAAAGGCCGCCTGATGCTGCGTCCCAACGAACGCAATGCGCGCGTGTGGCAACTCGCGCTGCTCGTCATGCTGCTGGTGCTGTGGCACGTGGCCTCGCGTGACCAGAAGTTCGCCTTCTTCCTCGGCGAGCCGATCCAGGTGGCCGGCCGCATCTGGAGCTGGTTCCTGCCGGTCGACGTGCCGCCCAATGCGCTCTTTCCCGACGGGCTCAAGGGCAATGCCGATATCTACATCCATTTGGGCGTGACGCTGCTGGAGACGGTGCTGGCCTTCGGCATCGGCACCGTGCTCGGGCTGGCCTGCGGTCTGTGGCTGGCGCTGGCGCCCACGGCCAGCCTCATCCTCGACCCCTACATCAAGGCGGCCAATTCGATGCCGCGCGTGATCCTCGCGCCGATCTTCGCGCTGTGGTTCGGCCTGGGCATCTGGAGCAAGGTGGCGCTGGCCGTGACGCTGGTGTTCTTCATCGTCTTCTTCAACGTCTATCAGGGCGTGCGCGAGGTCAGCCCGGTGGTGCTGGCCAACGCGCGGATGCTGGGCGCCAACCAGCGGCAGCTGTTGCGCACGGTGTACCTGCCCAGTGCCACGAGCTGGGTCTTCTCCAGCCTGCACACCTCGGTGGGCCTGGCCTTCGTCGGCGCCGTGGTGGGCGAGTACCTGGGTTCGGCGCGCGGGGTGGGCTACCTCATCCTGCAGGCCGAGGGCACCTTCGATGTCAACACCGTGTTCGCCGGGATCGCCGTGCTCACCGCCTTCGCGCTGGTGCTCGATGGCCTCGTCGGCATGATCGAGCGACGATTGATGAAGTGGCAGCCGCGCAGCGGTGAGACCGAGAAGCTCTGAGCCCGCCTCGAGCCGGTCCGCGGCGGCCGATTCCGCCGTGCGCCCATGCGATGATCGCGTCGCGCGCCGGGGAGCGCGAAGGGGCACAGATGCACAACGACAGCCTTCCACGCCAGCCGCTGCTGCGTTCGCGGACCCATGAGGCCAAGGTCCTCAACGAAGAACTCTTCTTCGACCTGGTCTACGTCTTCGCCGTCACGCAGTTGTCCCACTACCTGCTCGAGCACCTCACTGTTCTCGGCGCGGCGCAGACGCTGCTCATGTGGTTCGCGGTCTGGCTCGGCTGGCAGTACACGTCGTGGATGACCAACTGGTTCAACCCGGGCGCGCTCCCGATCCGGCTGGTGCTGTTCGCCATCATGGTGGTCGCCCTGGTGATGTCGGCTGCGCTGCCGCAGGCCTTCGCGGACCGGGGGCTCATCTTTGCCGCCTGCTATGCGCTGATCCAGGTCGGCCGAACGGCGTGGGTGCTGCTGGCCCTGGAGCGCGGCAGTCCCATGGCGCCCAACTTCCGGCGCATGCTGGCCTGGCTGTGCGTTTCGGCGGTGTTCTGGATCGCGGGCGGCCTGGCCAGCGACGGCATGCTGCGCCTGGGCCTGTGGGCCGTCGCGGTGGCCTGCGAATACTTCTCGCCCATGACGGGTTTCGCCTTTCCCGGGCTGGGGCGTTCGGCGACCAGCGAATGGACCATCGACGGCGGACACCTGGCCGAGCGCTGCCAGCTCTTCGTGATCGTTGCGCTGGGCGAGTCGGTGCTGGCCAGCGGTGCATCCTTCGCCCTGGCGAAGGAATGGGACGTGTGGGCGGTCTTCGAGATGGCCGTCACCTTCCTCGGCAGCATCGCGATGTGGTGGATCTACTTCGACACCAGCAGCAAGGCGGCCAGCCATGTGATCGAACACGCCGAGGACCCGGGCCGCATCGGCGCGCAGTTCCACTACATTCACGTGGTCCTCATCGCTGGGATCATCGCCTCGGCGGTGGCCGACGATCTCGTCATCGGCCACGGGGACCACCACGTCGAGCCCAAGTACCTCGCCGTGCTGCTCGGCGGGCCGGCGATCTACCTGCTGGGCAACGCCCTGTTCAAGCGTGTGGTGCATGGCAGCTTCCCGGTCTCGCACGGCGTCGGCCTGCTGCTGCTGGCGCTGTTGATTCCCGTGATCGGGCACCTGAGCATTGCGATCGCGGGCACCGGCACGACGGTGGTGGTGATCGTCGTTGCGTTCTGGGATTCCTTGGCGCGACGCCGCCAGCACGCGACGCGCCAGGTCGGCCACTGAGTGGCGAAGGCCGGCTCAGCCGGCGAAGCCGCCCGCGTCCATGAAGGCCTGTTCTTCGGTCGTCGTCGTGCGGCCGAGCAGGTGGTTGCGGTGCGGGAAGCGGCCGAAGCGGCGGATGATGTCCAGATGGCCCTGCGCATGGTCGCCCGACTCGGCGCTCAACGCGCGGTTCAGGGCAAGTGAACGCTGCTGGTCCGACATGTCTTCCGAGTGCGCGAAGGGCAGGTAGCAGAACAGGCGCAGCGACTCCTCGATCCGCTGGTCGAAGCCCTGGGCGACCAGGCGGTCGGCATAGTGCCGGGCCAATGGGTCGGTGGCGTACATGTGGCCCGTGCCGCGGAAGGCGTTGCGCGGGTATTGGTCCAGCAGCAGCATCAGCGCGAGCGCGCTGTGCGGCTCCTGCGTGACCCAGGCATCGTGTTCGCGCCGGGCGGCGGCAAAGTGCGCGTCGTGGAAGCGTTCGCGAAAGCGACGGTCGAAATCCGGATTCTTCTTGAACCAGGCCGATGGCCCGGCGTCGCGCCAGAAGGTGACGACATCGTCCCAGGCCGCGCGGCTCATGCGTCCCCCTTCTTGGCCGCGTTGCTGAACAGCACGGCTGCACCGGCGAACAGGCCACCCGCGGCTTCGAGGCTGAAGCGTTCGGTGTCGCGGCGGCGCACCTCGGCGACGGCTTCGTCGGCCTCGTCGGGCGTGGCGCCCAGCGCCAGGATCGCCTGCCGGCTGAAGAGCATGGCGGATTCGAATGTTTCGCGGATCTGATAGTCCACGTTGGCCTTGAGCAGTTCCATCGCGTGTTCGCGGTCGTAGGCGCGCACGAGCAATTGCGCATGTGGGAACTCCACCTTCACCAATTCTGCGATTCGCGTGGCGGCGGCGCGGTCGTCGATGCACACCAGGATGGCACGTGCCTGGTGCGCGCCTGCTGCATGCAGGACGTCCGGGCGAGCGCCGTCACCGTAGTAGACCTTGAAGCCGACGGAGCCCGCAACGCGGATGACTTCGGTGTCGCTGTCGATGATCGAGATGCTGGCGCCGCGCGCCAGGACGCCCTGGCTGGCGATCTGGCCGAAACGGCCGAAGCCGATGATCAGCACGCTGCCCAGGAGGTCGTGGGCTGTCTCGACACCTTCCATCGAGGCCGCGGCCTTGGGCGCAAAGCGCCTGTGCGCCAGCACGACGAGTGGGGTGAGCGCCATCGACAGCACCACGATCGCCGTCATGTTGGCGTTGACCACCGGGTCGATCACCTTCGCACCCAGTGCGGCCGAGAAGAGCACGAAGGCGAATTCGCCGCCCTGCGCCATCAGCACGGCGCGGTCCAGCGCGTCGACGTGCGAGCTCCTGGCCAGGCGCGCCACGCCGTAGATGCACAAGGCCTTGACCACCATCATCGACAGCACGCCGGCCACGATGATCGGCCAGTTCTGTGCGACGACGGCCAGGTCCAGCGACATGCCGACGCCGAGGAAGAACAGGCCCAGCAGCAGCCCGCGGAAGGGTTCGATGTCGGCCTCGAGCTGATGGCGGAAAGTCGACTCCGACAGCAGCACACCGGCCAGGAAGGCGCCCATGGCCATCGACAGCCCGCCCAGTTGCATCAGCAGCGCCGCGCCCAGAACGACCAGCAGCGCCGCGGCCGTCATCACCTCGCGCGCCTTGGCGTTGGCGAGGATGCGGAACAGCGGGTTGAGCAGCCACAGCCCGGCCGCGACCAGCGCGGCCAGCGCACCGAGGGCCACTGCCACGCCGAGCCAGCGTGATTCGGCCGCCATGTGGCCCACGGGCGCACTCGCGTCGACCGGCGCCATGAAGGCGACGATGGCCAGCAGGGGGACGATCAGCAGGTCCTCGAAGAGCAGGATGGCGACGATCTTCTGGCCGCGCGGTGCCGCGATGTCGCCGCGTTCGCCGAGCAACTGCATCACGATCGCAGTCGAGGTGAGCACGAAGCCCATCGCACTCACGAAGGAGACCGCCAGCGAAAAGCCGAACGCAACCCCCACGCCGGTGAGCAGCAGCCCGCACACCACGACCTGCAGGCTGCCCAGACCGAAAATCTCGCGCCGCAGGCTCCACAGGTGCGAGGGCCGCATCTCCAGGCCGATGACGAACAGGAACATCACCACGCCGAGTTCGGCCGTGTGAAGGATGGCCTGCGGATCGCTGAAGAGCTCGAGCCCGAAGGGGCCGATGGCCAGCCCCGCGGCCAGGTAGCCCAGCACCGAACCCAGACCGAGGCGCTTGAACAGGGGCACTGCCACCACCGCCGCCCCGAGCAGGGTCACGACCTTGATCAGGTCCCCCGCGCTGCCTTCTGCCGCCATGTCCGACATCCTCCGTGTGTGTGCATTCGGGGGCGTCTTGAGCGCGCCCTCGGCGCCCGGCGGCCGTGGCGGACCGGGCCCTGTTCCGTCATCGGCGCCGGCCGGCGCCACCCATCAGCGCTTTTTCCTGGCGGGGGTGCCGCCGCGCTTTTCCTTGACCACCTGCTTGCTCGAAGCGGTTGCCTTGGCCGGCGACGCGCGCACCGGCGCCGCGCTGGTCTTCACGACGCCGCCGCCGCGCTTGCTGGTCACGACGACGTGCTTGCCGCCGGCGGCCGACGCGCGGACACCCGTGCCCACGCGTGCCGCGGCTGCGGCACGCACCGGCAGGTACACCACGACCTGGTAGCCGCGCTTGAAGGAGTGGCCGGCGCCGACGTCGTTCCACTGCGCAACGCTGGCCGGGCTGAGCCTGTAGCGGCGCGCGATGCTGGCCACGCTGTCGTTGCGGCCGGCCTTGACGACGGTGCGTCGCGTGACGACCTCAGGCTCGAAGCTCAGATGACCGGTTTCGGCCACTGCGGCGGCCACGTCCTCCTGCACGCGCGCGCTGCGCGGCACGATGAGCGTGGAGCCGGCCTTGATGAGCATGCGCGGGGGGATGTTGTTCATCGCGCGCAGGTCGGTCTCGCTCATGCCCGAGCGCTGCGCCGCATCGGCCACGGTCATGGTGCTGGGCACGGTCCAGGCGGTCCAGCTCGCGTACTGTCCCTGGTTGTAGGCCTCGAAGTTGCGCTGAAAGACGGCCGCGTTGTCCCAGGGCAGCAGGATCTGGGTGTTGCCCCCGGCGGCCAGCAGCACCGGCTTGTGGGCTGCGGGGTTGAGGGCGCGGAAGTCCTCGATGCGCACGTCGGCCAGCTTGGCGGCCAGCGTCACGTCCAGGTCGCGTGTGAGCGTCACGGTCTGGAAGTAGGGATGGTTGGCGATCACCGGCAGGTCGACGTTGAATTGCTGCGGGTTGGCCACGATGTTTTTCACCGCCTGCAGCTTGGGCACGTACAGGCGCGTCTCGGCCGGCATGTTGATGTCGGTGTAGCCGGCCGGCAGGCCCGCCTTCTGGTTGCGCGCGATCGCGCGGCCCACGTTGCCTTCGCCCCAGTTGTACGCGGCCAGCGCGAGCTGCCAGTCGCCGAACATGTTGTAGAGCCTTTGCAGGTAGTCGAGCGCGGCACGCGTGGACGCGATGACGTCGCGACGGTCGTCGCGGAAGATGTTCTGCTTGAGGTCGTAGTCGGTGCCGGTGGCCGGCATGAACTGCCACATGCCCGCGGCGCGTGCGCTCGAGACAGCCTGCGGGTTGAACGCGCTCTCGATGTAGGGCAGCAGCGCCAGTTCGGTCGGCATGTTGCGCCGCTCGAGCTCCTCGACGATGTGGAAGATGTACTTGTTCGAGCGCTCCGTCATGCGCTGGATGTAGTCGGGCCGGGTGGCGTACCACTGCTCGCGGTCGCGCACCAGGTCGCTTTCCAGGTTGGGCATCTTGAAGCCGCGGCGGATGCGGTCCCACATGTCCACGGGCGGTGCGAGCGTGACCACGCTGCGCTGGCTGCCGCCGGTGCGGCCCGGTGCGATGGGCGACAGCGAACCGTCGGGATAGATCGGCGACGCGCTGCCGCCAGAGGCCGACGAAGACGAGGAGGAAGAAGGGGAGGAGGAGGAACCGTTGGGACCGGTGCCGGTGGCGCAGCCTGCGAGCAGCAGGGCGCTGGCCACGACGGCAGCTAGGAGGATCTTCATCGGAAGTCGTTTTTCCATTGGCGCAGCGCGGCGAAGACGTCGACCTCGCCCGCATCGGTGGGGAGTTCGGCGTGCTCTTGCACGGCGGCGGTGACAGTGGCTTCGCGGCTGCGAAGGAAGGGGTTGATCTGGCGCTCGGTGGCCAGGCGGGCGGGCAGCGTGGGCTGCCCCTGGGCGCGCAGCGTCTCGCACTGCGCGATGTACTCGATCAAGTTCGTGTTGCCCGGTTCCACGGTGCGTGCGAAACGCAGGTTGGACAGCGTGTACTCGTGGGCGCAGCATACGCGCGTCTCGCCGGGCAGCGCGGCCAGCGCATCGAGGGAATGCAGCATCTGCCGCGGCGTGCCCTCGAACAGCCGGCCGCAGCCGCCCGAGAAGAGCGTATCGCCGCAGAAGAGCAGCGGTGCCTCGCCGCCCTGGGCGGGCAGGTAGTAGGCGATGTGCCCGGCCGTGTGGCCCGGCACGTCGATGACCGTGAACTCGAGGCCGAGCACCTGCACGCGCTCGCCCTGCGACAGCGGCGTGAAGGGCTCGGGGATGGTCTCGTGTGCCGGCCCGTAGACCTGGGCGCCGGTCGCTTCGCGCAGCGTGGCCACGCCGCCGGTGTGATCGGCGTGGTGGTGCGTGACTAGAATCGCCGCCAGCGTCAGGTCGGGCCTCGTCGCCATCGCGTCGAGCACCGGCCTCGCATCGCCCGGATCGACCACGACCGCATGCGCCCCGACCTGCAACATCCAGATGTAGTTGTCGGCGAAAGCGGGCAACGGAACGAGGGTCATGACCGGTCAAATTATAGGTTTGCAGGATTGGTTCGAGACCCCGGCCGGGCGTTACCTGCACCACTGGGAACAGGCGCAGTTCGACGACGCGGTGGCCGATGTCTTCGGCTACCACGCGCTGCAGCTCGGCCTGCCGTCGATCGACGCCTTGCGCGCCAACCGCATGCCGCACCGCTGGATCGCGTCGCCGCAGGCAAGCGACGCGCCGACCGCGCTCGTCACCGATTTCGCGGCCTTGCCTTTCCCGGCCAACAGCCTGGACCTGCTGGTGCTGCCGCACGCGCTCGAACTCAGCCCCGACCCGCACGCCACCTTGCGCGAGGTGGAACGGGTGCTGGTGCCCGAGGGCCGCGTGGTGGTCTGCGGCCTCAATCCGGTCAGCCTGTGGGGCATGCGGCAGCGCCGTGCGCGGCTGTACCGGCGCCTGGGCTTCGGCGAGCTGTACCTGCCCGCCGAGGGCGAATTCATCAACTACTGGCGCATGCGCGACTGGCTGCGGCTGCTGGGCTTCGAGGTCGAGTCGGGCCGCTTCGGCCTCTACCGGCCCGCGGTGCGCAGCGAGGCCTGGCTGGAGCGCTGCCGCTGGTTCGACGCCGTGGGCGAGCGCTGGTGGCCGATCTTCGGCGCGGTGTATTTCATCGTCGCCGTCAAGCGCGTGCGCGGCATGCGCCTGCTGCCGGCCGACTGGAAGCGCCGCCCGGCGATCGCCACCGCGCCGATGCCGGTGGCGGGCCGCATGCACCGCGCCGGCGGGCGGGTGCACGCTGCCCCTTCAGAGAGAAAGACAAGAGATTGAACGAAGTCACGATCTACACCGACGGCGCCTGCAAGGGCAACCCCGGCCCCGGCGGCTGGGGCGCCTGGCTCAAGTCGGGCCCCACCGAAAAAGAGCTGTTCGGCGGCGAGCTGAACACCACCAACAACCGCATGGAGCTCACCGCCGTCATCGAGGGCCTGGCGGCGCTCAAGCGGCCCTGCAAGGTGGTGCTGTACCTGGACAGCCAGTACGTGCGCCAGGGCATCACCGAATGGATCCGCGGCTGGAAGGCCAAGGGCTGGATCACTTCGACCAAGCAGCCCGTGAAGAACGTCGAACTCTGGAAGCGCCTGGACGAACTGGTGCAGAACGGCGGCCACCAGATCGAATGGCGCTGGGTCAAGGGCCACTCGGGCGACCCGGGCAACGAGAAGGCCGACGCGCTGGCCAACAAGGGCGTGCTGCGGGCGCAGGGGCGCCTGTAGCGCCCTGGGGGCTCACACCCGCGGCAGGTCCTCGAGCGATTCGCCCATGCGGGCGCGGAAGAGCAGTTCGTCCGTGTGGCGCAGCCGGCGGCTCAGTTCGCGGCCGATGTTCATCTGGATGGTGGCGAACTGCGCCGCGTCGCGCTGGAAGAGCCGGTAGAGATGCGCCGGCGTGAGCTCGATCGCGCGGCAGTCGGTGTCGGCCCGCACCGAGGCGCTGCGCGGGAACAGGTCCAGCAATGCCATCTCGCCGAAGCAGTCGCCATCGCGCAGGCGCCGCAGCAGCAGCGCGTGGCCCTGCCAGTTCTTGCAGACGCTGACCTGGCCGCTTTCGAGCACGAACATCGATTCGGCCGGCTCGCCCTCGCGGAAGAAGAAGCCGCCCGCCGGCTTCAGCACCACGGGTGCCGGCGCCAGCAGGAACTCCAATGCATCCGCGCCCACCGCGCCGAAGATCGGCATCTGCTGCAACAGTTCGACGCGCGCGGCGAGCATCGCCGCATGATGCCGCCGAACCCCGTGCCCTCCAACCCGCAACCTGCGGCGACGCGGTCTCGGTGGCTGGGCCAAGGCGCACCGCAGGCCACGGTGCCGCCACCGGTTCACTATCATTTCGATAGCTGCTCGCGCCCGCTCCACGGGCGTTACAGCCCGATTTGGCTTGAAAAATCGAATCGGGACGCGCGTGTCAGCGAGAAGGCGCCATCGCGTGCAGTTCGGCCAGCGTGTTGGCGTTGAAGAAGGCGTCCGGCGCATCGCCGGGCCGGTCGAAGGGCACCACCGCCATCGCGTGCTGCGCCGTCCGGGCCGAGACCTTGCGCCCGCCCGCCTGCAGGAAGGCCGCCAGGCTGGCCTGCAGCGTGCTGCGCAGCAGGCAGAACACCGGCTGCATGCGCACAGGCCAGCTCCCATCGGCCTGCGGCTCGGGCGCACTGGCCATGGCGATGTCGGCGCCCTGCGCGTTCATCGCCTCGGCGAGGCGCTGCGCCAGGTCGAGCGGAAAGTTGGGTGCATCGCAGGGCACGGTGAGCAGGCAGGGCGTCTCGCAATGCTGCAGGCCGGCCAGGAAGCCTGCCAGGGGGCCGGGATGGTCGGGCTGCGCGTCGGTCACGACGGGCGCGCCGAAGAACTCGTAGCTCAGCAGGTTGCGGTTGGCGCTCAGCATCACATGGTGCACCTGTGGCGCCAGGCGCTGCAGCGCGCGCAGCGCCAGCGGCTCGCCGCCGAAGTCCTGCAGGCCTTTGTCGAGCCCGCCCATGCGGCTGCCGCGGCCGCCGGCCAGCACGAGACCGGTGATGTCGAGCTTGGGGCGGACCGGCGTCATCCGCCGATGTAGCTCATCTCGACCCGGCGCTGGCCGCCGTCGCCGGTGTCGGGCTCGCGCAGGGCGCGCAGTTCCGAATAGCGGTCGGCGCGGCCCTGCCAGATGTGGCCGATGGCCGAGAGGATCTGCGCGTCGTCGGCGTCACCGCGCAGCAGGGGTTTGAGGTCGTGCCCGCGGCTGGCGAAGAGGCACAGGTAGAGCTGCCCCTCGGTCGACAGGCGCGCGCGGCTGCAGTCCTGGCAGAAGGCCTGGGTGACGCTGCTGATGACGCCGATCTCTCCGGCGCCGTCGGCATAGGCCCAGCGCTGCGCGGTCTCGCCGGGCGCGCTCGCCTCCAGCGCCACGAGGGGGAATTCGGCCGCGATGCGCGCCACCACCTCGGCCGAGGGCAGCACCTCGTCCATGCGCCAGCCGTTGGTGGCACCGACGTCCATGTACTCGATGAAGCGCAGCACCACACCGGTGCCCCGGAAGCGCCGCGCCATCGGCAGGATCTCCTGCTCGTTGGTGCCGCGCTTGACGACCATGTTGACCTTGATGGGACCGAGCCCCGCCGCCTGCGCCGCCTCGATGCCCGCCAGCACCTCGGCGACCGGGAAGTCGACGTCGTTCATCGCGCGGAAGACCGCGTCGTCCAGCCCGTCGAGGCTCACCGTCACGCGCTGCAGGCCGGCGGCCTTCAGGGCCTTCGCCTTGCGGGCGAGCAGCGAGCCGTTGGTGGTGAGCGTGAGGTCCAGCGCCTGGCCGTCGGCGGTGCGCAACTGCGCCAGCTGCTCGACCAGGCCTTCGATGTTTTTGCGCAGCAGCGGCTCGCCGCCGGTGAGCCGGATCTTGCGCACGCCGTGTTGCACGAACAGGCGTGCGATGCGGGCGATCTCCTCGAAGCTCAGCAGGTCGGCATGCGGGAGGTAGCGGTAGTCCTTGTCGAACACCTCCTTGGGCATGCAGTAGCTGCAGCGGAAGTTGCAGCGGTCGGTCACGCTGATGCGCAGATCCGTGAGCGGGCGACCCAGACGGTCGATCAGCGTGCCGGTCGTGTCGAGCGGCGGCGCGTGCACCGGCGCGGCGAGCGCGCGGCGCTCGTCGACCAGGGGTATCACGCGTGCGCTCATCGGGGGCGGTGTCGAGGGTGGGATCGCAGTTTATCGGCCGCCACCGCGCCGGGCCGCCGGTGGGGTTGTCGCGCTGTGGCCCGCGTGGGGCTCAGCTGCACAGCTTGAGATTGGTGCGTGTGGCACGCACCACGCGCAGCCACTCCTCGGCATCGGGAGGAGGAGGGCCGTCCCATTGGTCCGAACCACTCGATGCGATCTCGGCGATGGGCGAGAGAGTTGTACGGCAGGCGACCTTGTCGCCCGCGCGCAGCCGTGCCAGCGCCAGGTCGTTGCGAATCCAGGCCTTATCGAGCCAGGACAGGGTCTTCTCGCACTGGCTGAGCACCGGCGCCAGCGTGTCCTGAGCCTGGGCGTACTGCTTCGCGTTGTACTGGCGCTTGAAGGCCTTGCGCGTGGTGCTCACCGTGGTCGGCATGCAGGCCGGGGCGGGGCGGATGTAGTCGCCGACGAAGGTGGCGCGCATGCCGCAGCTTTCCTGGCACTGGTCGGACTGGTTGGTGCCGACCGTGAGCCCGTCCTTGCCCGGCGTGAAGCTGAGCACGCAGGACGACTGCGCCACCTGGCCCCGGCCCTGCGCGATGCGGCCTTCGAGGTTGCAGGTATGGAAATTGGCGCCAACCGTGTCGATCTTGAATCGGCCGTCGGGCCGGATTTCCAGCGTGCCGGCGCCGCCTTCGTAGACGTAGGTGCCCGGTGCCGGCGCTGCGCTCTGCGCAGCCGCGGTCCCGGCGAGTACCGATGCGGCGATCCACGCCAGCCCGAGTGACCCGATTCGTCGCATCGTCATCCCCTTGGTTTGCTATTGTTTCTATAGCTGCCTGCGCCCGCTGGATGGGGGCGGTGTCAACCCCGAGTGCAACACACAGGTCTTCATTGAACTGCGTCTTGAGGCTGACTCAGGCGTTGCAGCCAGGAGCCATAGACCTCCAAGGGGGTGCAGAAGCCCAGGGTGGCGCGA
>JAFEEH010000138.1 GCA_018241185.1 Pseudomonadota bacterium
GCCACTCCCAGGCCTGGGTGCGGCGCAGCGCGCGCTCGACGGCCGCACGGTCGGCGCCCGAGGGCGCGGCCAGCCAGCGCTGGTGCGGCAGGCGCCCGAGCATGACCACGTCGTAGCTGGTCAGGTCATCGGCCGCAGCGTCGCCCGCGCCGCTCTGCGCCAGCCAGGCCAGCGCCCGTGCGCGCTCGCGGGCCGACCACTGCGGCCACGGCCGGCCGAGCAGCTCGACCTGTCCGGCATGCGGCAGCAGCCCGGCCAGCGCGCGCAGCAGCGTCGACTTGCCTGCACCGTTGGGGCCGACCACGCTGGTCCAGGTGCCTCGGGGCAGCGCGAGGTCGATGCCGTGCAGGACCTCCAAGCCGCCGAGCGCCACGCGCAGGCCCTGCGTCGTGATCGCCTGATCTTTCAAGCCAAATCGGGCTCCAGCGCCCGCCCCGCTTGCGCCACCAGCTATGGAATTCATAGCAATCATGCGCCCCGCCCCGCGGTACGCGCTGCGCGCCGATGCATCAGCCACAGGAGGTAGCCGCCACCGAAGACGGCGGTGAGCACGCCCACCGGCAGCTCCTGCGGCGCGATCAGCCAGCGCGCGCCCAGGTCGGCCGCCATCAGCAGCAGGCCGCCCATGAGCGCCGACAGCAGCACCAGGCGCACATGCGTGGTCTTGACCAGCGAGCGCACCAGGTGCGGCGCCGCCAGGCCGACGAAAGCGATCAGACCCGTCTGCGCCACCGCAGCACCGGTGGCCAGCGCCAGCACGGCCACCAGCGCCACCCGCATCGCCGGCAGCGGCAGGCCCAGGCTGGTGGCCGTGGCCTCGCCCAGCGCCAAGCCGTCGAGCACCGGCGCCAGCGCGGCGCCCGCCAGCAGGCACAGTGCGAGCACGCCGGCCATCACGCCGCAGGCGCCCCAGCCCACCAGCCCGGTGCTGCCGAGCATGAAGGCCTGCAGCGCCTGCAGGATGTCGGCCGAGGCGATGCTGATCAAGTCCTTCACCGCGCCCAGCACGACGCCGACGATCACCCCGGCCAGCAGCAGGCGCAGCGTCTGCTGCACACCGCGCGCGAGCGTCAGGGTGAGCAGCACCGCCGCCACCGCGCCGACGAAGGCCGCGCCGGTGAGGCCCAGGCGCACCACCCACGCTGTCGAGTTCACGGACACGCCGAACAGCGACAACGCCGACGCCACGCCCAGCGAGGCGCCCGAGGCACTGCCCAGCAGGTACGGGTCGGCCAGCGGATTGCGAAAGAGCCCCTGCGCCACCGCCCCGGCCAGCCCGAGCAGCGCGCCCGCGAGCCAGGCGCCGAGGGTTCGCGGCAGCCGGATGTCCCACACGATCTGCCAGGCCACCGCGTCGCCGCGCATCGACCACAACTTTTCGAGGCCGGTGCTGCCCACGGCGGCGCCCAGCGCCAGCAGACCCGCGGCCGCCAGCAGCAGCACGAGGGCGACCCAGCGCGCTCGGCGGGCGTGCACGGCTAACGGCCCGCCGTGCCGGCCAGACAGCCGGCCATCAGGCGCGCTGCCTCGCCCATGCGCGGGCCGGGCCGCACCAGGATGTCGGCCTGCTCGGCGCTGAAGCGGCAGATGCGGCCGGTCTTCACTGCCCGGATCGACGCCCACCCGGGCCGCTGCTCCAGCCCCTGGGCGCTGCGTTCGCTGACCATGATCAGGGCAGGATCGGCGCGCACCACGAACTCGGGGTTGAGCTTGGGGAACGGCCCCATCGACGCCGGCACGATGTTGCGCGCATGCAGCCGCGTGAGCGTCTCGCCGATGAAGGAGCTTTCGCCGGCCGCATAGGGCGCGGCGTTGACCTCGAAGTAGACGCGCGTGCCGCGGGCCGAGGCCGGTAGCGATTGCGCGGCCGCGTCCACGCTGGCGTCGATGGCCCGCCACGCCGTGTCCGCGCCCGACGCTGCGAGCAGTTGCGCGACCTGGTTCAGCACGCGTTGCACGTCGGCGTGGTTCTTCGGTTCCAGCACCGCGACCTTCAGGCCCAGCGCTTCCAGCCGCTGCGACACGCGCGAGGACTTGGCCGCCAGCACCAGGTCGGGCTTGAGTGCGGCGATGGCCTCGACGTTCGGGTCGATGCCACCGCCGACCTGCGGCAGGGCCTTCACCGCATCGGGCCAGTTGGAATAACGGTCGACGCCGACCAGCCGGCCGCAGGCGTCGAGTGCGCAGACCGTCTCGGTGAGCGAAGGCAACAGCGAGACGATGCGCTGCGGCGGCGCCGGCAGATGCACCGCGACGCCGCGCTCGTCCGTCACCTGAACCGGCGCCGCAGCGGCAGCGCCGATGCACAGCGCGGTCAGGGCGGACAGAAGCCAGCGACTCATGCACCGTCCTTCAGGCGCAGAGGCAGCCCCGCCGCCATCAGCGTGACCCGCTCGCAGGCCGCCGCCACCTGCTGGTTCAACCGCCCCAGCACGTCGACGAAGGCGCGCGTCTCGGCGCCCAGCGGGATCACACCCAGCCCGATCTCGTTGCTCACCAGCACGACCGGCCCCTGCGCCGTCGCCAGCGCGTCGGGCAGCAGCGCCACCCCGTCCTGCCAGTCGGGCGCGGACGCGCGTTCGGGCGCCAGCTCGGCCGGCATCATGAGGTTGGTGAGCCACAGCGTGAGGCAGTCCACCAGCACCAGCGTCTGCGGCGTGCTGGCGGCCATGATGGCTTCGGGCACGCGCCAGGGCTCCTCGATGGTCTCGAGCGCCGGCACGCGCGCGGCGCGCTCGAACTGGTGCAGCGCGATGCGCTGGTGCATCTCGTCGTCCCAGGCCTGCGCGGTGGCGATCATCACCGCCTTGTGCGCGGGCGAGCGCGCCAGCCACGCGGCGGCCAGCGACTCGCCGCGGCGCGACTTGCCGCTCTTCTGGCCGCCGAGGATGAACTCGCTGGCGGCGATGTCGAGGTCGGAGCTCGCGCGGTCGGTCATGCAGGCGTGCGCGTCAGCGGGGCTGCCATTTGAGGCCAACGTAAACCGTGCGGCCGGCGGTGGCGTAGTCCTTGACGAGCTGGTAGTTCTTGTCGGCCACATTGTCCACACGGGCCACGAGCGTGAGGTCGCGGGCGACCTCGCCGCTGGCGCTGAGGTTCACGATGCCGTAGCCGCCCAGGCGCTGCGTGTTGGCCGCATCGGCCCAGCGGCGGCCCGAGGCCTGCAGCTCGGCACCCAGCGTCCAGGCACCCACACGCCAGTCGGCGCCGAGGGTGCCGTGCACCTGCGCGCGAAGCGGCAGCATGTGGTTCGTCTCGACGTCGCGCGGGTTCTGGTAGTCCAGCGAGCCGCGCAGCGTGACGTCGCCGATTCGATGGCTGGCGGCCAGCGTGACGCCTTCGTACTTCGCGCGGTTCACGTTCGCGTAGCAGCCGAACAAGCTCTCGCAGGCTGTGCTGCTGTAGTCGAAGGTGATGAGGTTGCGCACGCGGTTGCGGTACGCGACGATGCTCGCGCTGGTGGTGCCGTCGCCGTAGCGCAGGCCGACTTCGGCGTTGCGGCTGGTCTCCGGACGCAGGGCGGCGTCGCCGTAGTCGCTGAAGCGCTGGTACAGCGTCGGCGCGCGGAAGGCCGTGCCGGCCGACGCCGTCACGCGCCAGTTCTTCACGAACTCGTAGCCGTAGGCGACGCTGCCGGTGTTCTTGCCGCCGAACTCGCTGTCGTCGTCATGCCGCAGGTTGACCTGCAGCGAATGCGGGCCCTGCACGAAGCCGTAGCCCAGCGCCAGGGCGTCCTGCGAGCGCTTGCGGAAGAGCGTGGTGCTGTAGCTGTCCAGCGCGGGGTTGAAGAGCTTGTCCTCGCGCCGCTCGAGCGCCGCGGTGAACAGGTGCGAACCCACGCGGTACTCGTTCTGGAACAGGTAGCCGCGCAGGCGGGTCTGGGTGATGTAGTCGGGCTGCCCGCCCTTGACGTTGGTCTGGTAGCGCTGGTTGGAGTCGGTGACCGACAGCTTCGTCTTGTACTCGGGCGTCCACTGCGCGGTCCAGGTGAGGCCGGCCGTGCGCAGGTGGTACTGGTTGCGGTCGTCGACGCCTCGCAGCGGGTTGAACGGGCTCGACAGGAAGGCGTCGTAGCCCGAGTCCATCTCGCTCTCGAGGGCCGTCAGGTCCACGCGGTGCTTCTCGCCGATCTGCCAGCCCAGGCGCACATTGCCCGAGATGCTCTTGTAGGAGTCGGCGTCGGTGTTGTGCCTGACGTTCGGCGTGCGCACGTCGAAGCCGGCGCTCTGCTGGTACGAGGCGCCGACGGAGTAGTCGAAGGCCCCAGCCGAGCCGCTGATGCCGGTCTGGATGTCCTGCGTGCGGCGGTTGCCCACGCCCCAGCTCACGAAGGGCGTCGGCTTGCCCTCGCCCTTCTTCGTGAACAGTTGCACCACGCCGCCGATGGCGTCGGAACCGTACACCGCCGCGGCCGGACCCCGCAGCACTTCGATGCGCTCGATCTGCGCCAGCGGGATCGATTCCCAGGGCGCACCGCCGGTGGACTGCGAATCGATGCGCACGCCGTCGAGGTACACGGCCGTGAAGCGCGTCTCCGCACCGCGGATGAACAGGCTGGTGGTGTTGCCCACGCCGCCGTTGCGCGAGATCTCCACGCCCGGCAGCCGCGCCAGCAGATCGGCCACGCCCGAAGCGCCGCTGCGCTCGATGGTCGCGCGGTCGATCACCGACACGTCGGCGACCAGGTCCGAGATCGGCTGCTCGACGCGCGTCGCGGTGACGACGGTCTCGCCGAGCGAAGGCGGGGTCTGGGCGATGGCGAGGACCGGCAGCGCGGATGCGAGGGCGACGCACAGGAGGGAGGCACGCGGCAACGGGCGCGTGAACGAGGCACGGGGGGTCATGGGACGAACAGGATTCCAGCAGCAATGCCCTGGCCGGCTTCCCCGCCGGCGCCTGGGCGCCATGGCCGCCGCGACGAGCCCGAAGGCACCGAACGCGGCAACCGCCTTGTTGGCCGGTATCCGGGCTGACAGCGCGCACCTGCCGCCTTCCCAGGCGCCGTGTGTCGGCGGTGCCCAGTGGCTGATTGGAAGGTGTGGCGCCCCTGCGAATTCGCATGGACACCGGCTGCTTGACCGTTGCGGGGGCAGCGCAGGCTGGCTTCGGCACCGTGGGTGCATCGGCTCCTGCTTCCCGTTGAACTGCGACGCGCGAACCGCGGCGCAAGCACCAACAGGCGCGGAGTTTAATTTGAAACCGGCGGTGTAAGCCGGGAACCTACAATCGCGGCCCATGTCCGCACCGAGCCACTTCGACCAGATCGCCGAGCGCGTTGAACGTCTGCTCGTGCGTTACGAGGAAACCCAGCGCACCAATGCGCTGTTGCAGCAGCAGGTCGACGCGCTCGCCCGCGAGCGCGATGCGCTCAAGGCGCGCCTCACGGCCGCGCGCACGCGCATCGATGCCATGCTGGAGCGGCTGCCGGCCGAACCGTCCAACGACTCCCCCTCCAACGCGACGTGAAACAAATCGAAGTGCAGATCATGGGCCAGAGCTACCTGCTCGGCTGCCCCGAAGACGGCGAGGCGCAGTTGCGCGAGGCGGTGGACCGCGTGGACGCGGCCATGTGCAAGATCCGCGACGCGGGCAAGGTCAAGGCGCGCGACCGCATCGCGGTGCTGGCTTCGCTCAACCTCGCCTTCGACCTGGTGCAGCGCGATGCCGCGCCGGTGCCCACGCCCGCACCGGCGCTGCCGGCCGAGGCGGCGAGCGAGCTCGCATCCGACGCCACGGTCGACGATGCGCGCGCCGCGCAGCTCGTGCAACGCCTGGACCAGGCGCTGGCGGGCGACGGCCTGCTGCTCTGATCCTTTTTTAAGCCCTGTCGGACGACACCGGCTTTGCGGTGTCAAGCCTGTACGCGCCGGACGCAGCGCGTAAAATCGACGGCGTCTGCGGTGCATGCCGGGCTTTATATTTCCTTGAACCAATGCTCTACGGAGCCCGGGCTTGGTACATCGCTTGGCAAGCGTGAACATCTCGCGTCAGATGATCCCAATGCCTTGCTGCCCTCGCCCACCTGAACCCTGCGTTCAGGATGACGGTCCGGTGGCACCTGCAGACACCTCTTCCGACGGCCCGCCTTCCAGCGGGCCGTTTCCTTGTGTGCATCGCTCATAAGAACACCGAGACCGCCGCATGCCGATCGAACCCCTGCTCGTCCTCGAACTCGCCATGCTGGGCATCGGCACCGGCTTTCTCGCAGGGCTGCTGGGCATCGGGGGCGGCATGCTGATGGTGCCTTTCCTCACCATCATCCTGGGCAACCGCGGCGTGCCCGCCGACCTGGCCGTGAAGATGGCCATCGCCACGTCGATGG
Organism: Pseudomonadota bacterium; assembly: GCA_018241185.1. Taxonomy (GTDB): domain Bacteria; phylum Pseudomonadota; class Gammaproteobacteria; order Burkholderiales; family Burkholderiaceae_C; genus Xenophilus. The sequence goes on from JAFEEH010000138.1 coordinate 6,323, forward strand.
CGACCATCATCTTCACCTCCATCTCCAGCGTGCGCGCGCACCACAAGCGCGGTGCGGTGCGCTGGGACATCGTGAAGCGGCTGGCGCCGGGCATCGTCATCGGCAGCCTGGTCGGCAGCCTGGGCGTGTTCACGCTGCTCAAGGGCACGGCACTGGCGATCTTTTTCGCGGTGTTCGTGGGCTTCTCGGCCACACAGATGTTCCTCGACAAGAAACCCAAGCCCACGCGGCAGATGCCGGGCACCGCAGGCCAGCTCGGCGCGGGCGGCGTGATCGGCTTCGTCTCGGGCCTGGTCGGCGCCGGAGGCGGTTTCATCAGCGTGCCGTTCATGACCTGGTGCAACGTCGCCATCCACAACGCGGTGGCGACCAGCGCCGCGCTGGGCTTCCCGATCGCGGTCGCCAACGTGGCGGGCTACATCGCCGGCGGGTTCTCGCTGCAGGGCCTGCCGCCGGGCGCCTTCGGTTACATCTGGCTGCCGGCGCTGGTGGTGATCGCTGCGTGCAGCGTATTCATGGCGCCGCTGGGCGCGCGCGCAGCGCATGCGTTGCCGGTGGGACGGCTCAAGCGCGTGTTCGCCAGCGTCCTCTACCTGCTGGCCGCCTACATGCTGTGGAAGGGCCTGCACGGCTGAGCGGCCGCGCCGGCGTGCGGCGCTACGACGACCAGCCCGCCGTGGAGGCACGCCAGCGCCGCAGCAGTTGCCTGCGCACCCGACGCCCGCGTGGCGCAGCCCAGCGCTGCCTGAGCCACAGCGCGATGAAACGAAGGCCGTAGACCAGCACGGTCGCCACTGCCGCGCCGCCGGCGATGTCCATCGGATAGTGCAGGCCGCCGTAAACGCGCGCCCAAGCGGTCGCCAGCCCGAGCACCCCCATCGCCAGCGCGGCGGGTCGCAGCCCCTGCAACGGCCACAGGCCGAGCGCGGTCGCGAACATGACGGTGGCATGTGCGCTCGGGAAGGCACCGCGCCCGCCGTGGGCGATCCAGGGGGCGCTGTCCCCAGTGACGAAGGGCCGCGGCATGGCGATCGCATCGGCCAGCGCGTGGGCCACGGCCGCCGCAAGCGCCGCGAGCAGCGCCACCCCCAGCACGCCGGCGCGCTGCGTGGGCCGAAGCCACCACAGTGCCAACAGCATCAGGATGCCGATGGTGGCACCGTGCTCGGCAATCCAGCGCGCGGCGGGAATGAACGGCGCATCGACCTGATGGCCGGCAGCAAGGCGGCTGAACAGCCAGCGGTTCCAGTCGAACATGCGCGCAGGCTAGGCGGCGCAGATGTCGCGTCCATGAAAGCGCGCCCGCCCCGTCCGCGGAAGATTCAAGGCCAAATCGGGCGCCAGCGCCCGTCCTGCCTGCGCGAGCAGCTATCGTTTCGATAGCGCCACCATCTTCAGAGCACGCCGCACCACGCGAGGAATGCGGTGCCCGCGTCGTGCCACAGCGCCCAGGCCGAGGCCGCGACGAGCGCCAGGCCCGACAGCCGCACGGCCACCTCGCCGCGGCGGCCGATCGCGGCGCGGTCGCGCGCCGCGCCCCAGGTATGCAGGCCCAACCAGGTGCCGCCCAACAACCACACCGCGCTGCTCGCCGCGAAAGCCGCCATGCACAGCGCGCCGGCGGCCGCACCGCCTGCCAGCGCCGCCACCACCAGCGCCGAGTACAGCAGGCTGCACGGAAGAAGCGCCCATAGCGCACCGACCAGCCAGGGCCATCGGTGGGCGCCGCCCGCGCGGCGCACGCGCACCCAGGCGCCGCGCGCCAGGCCATCGAGCCACAACGGCTGCCGCGCCTGCCACAGCAGCACGCCCCCGAGCGCGAGTGCGGCCACGTGCAGCAAGGTCCAGAAGGGGCGCAGCGCGGCCACCTGCGTGCCCAACCAGCCCAACCCCTGCAGGCTGACCGCGGCAAGCGCGCCCAGCGCCGCGTAGCCGGCCACGCGCCCGACATGGAACTGCCAGAGTGCCTGCCGCGTGCCGCCCGCGGCCTGCAAAACGCCGGCGCAAGGCGCACTGCACATGCCCAGGCAATGCGCGCCGCCGGCCAGGCCCATCAGCCCGCAGGTCATGGCCAGGGCAAACATCACCGGCAGGGCTTTCAGATGATGCGCGAGAAGCGGGTGCGCGCCCGGTCGGCCTGCAGGTGGCGGTCAAACACCATGGCCACGGCGCGCACGAAGAACCAGCCGGTCTCGGTCACCTCGATCTCGCGTTCGCTCAGGCGGACCAGGCCGTCGGCCTGGAGCGCCTCGAGCGTCTCCAGCTCGCCGGCGAAGTAGCGGCGGAAATCGACCAGGTGCGCGGCGTCGATGGTCTCGAAGTCGACCCGCCCCTGGCACATGAGCGCCATGATCACCGCGCGGCGCAGCACGTCGTCGCGCGACAGCGCCAGCCCACGCACCACCGGCAGCCGTCCCTGGTCGATCAGGTCGTAGTACTCGTCCAGCGTCTTGGCGTTCTGGCTGTAGCTGGCGCCCACGCGGCCGATCGCCGACACGCCCAGGCCCACGATGTCGCAGTCCGGCTGCGTGCTGTAGCCCTGGAAGTTGCGGTGCATGCGCCCCTGGCGGCGCGCGACGGCCAGCGAGTCCTCCGGCAGCGCGAAATGGTCCATGCCGATGTAGCGGTAGCCCGCCTGCGTGAGGCGCTCGATGGCCTGCGACAGCATCTCCAGCTTGGCATCGGCCGACGGCAGTTCTCCGGCGGCGATGCGCCGCTGCGGCTTGAAGCGCTCGGGCAGGTGGGCGTAGCCATACAGGGCGATGCGGTCCGGCCGCAGTTCGGCCACCTGGTCCAGCGTGCGGCGGAACGAGGCCGGACTCTGCCGCGGCAGGCCGTAGATCAGGTCGGTGTTGATGGAGCGGAAGCCGAGCGCACGCGCGGCCTCCACCAGCGCGAAGACCTCGTGCGCCGGCTGGATGCGGTGTACCGCCTTCTGCACCTGCGCATCGAAGTCCTGCACCCCGAAGCTGATGCGGTTGAAGCCCAGCGCGGCGAGATGGGCCAGCCGCTTCGCGTCCACCGTGCGCGGGTCGACCTCGATGGACCACTCGCCGTCGGCCGTGAAGCCGAAGGAGCGACGCAGCATGGCGACCAGCGCGGTGAGAGCCGCGTCGTCGAGGAAGGTGGGCGTGCCGCCACCGAGGTGCAACTGGCTGACGGAGGCGTTCGGCCCCAGGTGCGCCACCTGGAGCTCGACTTCGCGCGCGAGGTAGGCCAGATAGTCCTGCCCCTTCTCCCGCCGCCGCGTCACGATCTTGTTGCAGGCGCAGTAGTAGCACAGCGACTCGCAGAAGGGGATGTGCACGTACAGCGACAGCGGCAGCCGCGCGGCCAGGCCGACCTGGCGCCGCTGCTCCAGCGACTGGGCGTAGGTGTCGGCGCCGAAGGCGTCGACGAAGCGATCGGCCGTGGGGTACGAGGTGTAGCGCGGCCCGGGCACGTCGAAGCGACGCAAGAGCGCCGGAGGAATCACGCCGGAGCGCATGGCCGGGACAACTTCGGGCATCGGGGACAGGGGCAAGGTCATGACGGAGGGCGCCGGCCCAGGGTGGCGCGGTGCATCCTTGCACTGTGGCGGCAAGCGGCTTAGCCTTGCTTGACCTGGATCAAACCGGCGCGCAATCGTCGGCGCACAATTCGACGGTCATCAAAGCACCGTCCCTGGAAGGTGCACCAACCGGCCCACTTCATGACGACGCTCAACGCCGATACGATCAAAGTCGCCTGCTCCAACTGCAACCTCCGGGAGCTGTGCATGCCGGTGGGCCTTCAACCGCAGGAGCTCAAGCGCATCGACGACATCGTGGCCACGCGCCGCAAGATCCGCCGCAAGGAAACGCTGTTCTCGAGCGGCGAGCGCTTCACCGCCCTCTACGCCATCCGCACCGGCGTCTTCAAGACCCAGGTCACGGCCGAGGATGGCCGCGAACAGGTCACCGGCTTCCAGATGGCCGGCGAGATCATGGGCCTGGACGGCATCGTGAACGACCACCACACCTGCGATGCCGTGGCGCTGGAAGACGCCGAGGTGTGCGTCATGCCCTTCGAGCGCATCGAGGAGCTGTCGCGCGAGGTGACGGCCCTGCAGCGCCACGTGCACCAGATCATGAGCCGCGAGATCGTGCGCGAGCACGGCGTGATGCTGCTGCTGAGCAGCATGCGCGCCGAGGAGCGGCTCGCAGCCTTCCTGCTGAACCTGCTGCAGCGCCTGCATGCGCGCGGCTTCTCGGCCTCGGAGCTGGTGCTGCGCATGACGCGCGAAGAGATCGGCAGCTACCTGGGCCTCAAGCTCGAGACGGTGAGCCGCACGATGTCGAAGTTCGCCGAGGACGGCCTGGTCGAAGTCAACCAGCGCCACGTCCGGATCCTCGATTCGGACGCGCTCCGGCGCATGGTTAACCCCACCGTTTGCAGCTGAGGGCTTGCGGCAGGCCACTGCCCACGTTCCGGCCGGCCCGCACGCATCCTACGGGAGCGGTCCGCACGCCGCCAGATGGACGGCAGCCGGTCGACAGACCGGCTGCCGGATGCCGCTTGCTCCCGTTCAGGCCGCCAGCAGACCGCGTTCTCGAGCCAAGGTCAGCGCGGTGTCTTCGATCATGTCCTCCTGACCACCGACCATGCCGCGGCGGCCCAGTTCCACCAGCAGCTCGCGTGCGGGCACGCCGTACTTCTTCTCGGCGCGCTTGGCGAACAGCAGGAAGGACCCGTACACGCCGGCGTAGCCCAGGGTCAGCGCATCACGGTCGATACGGATGGGGAAGTCCATGATCGGCACCACCAGGTCGTCCGCCACGTCCTGGATCTTCCACAGGTCCACGCCGGTGACGACGCCCATGCGTTCGCACACGGCGACCAGCACCTCCATCGGCGTGTTGCCCGCGCCGGCGCCCAGGCCTGCGGCGGCCGCATCGATGCGGTTGGCGCCGGCCTCGATGGCGGCGACGGAGTTCGCCACGCCCATGGCGAGGTTGTGGTGGCCGTGAAAGCCAAGTTCCGTCTCGGGCTTCAGGGCCTGGCGCACCGCGGCCACGCGCTCCTTCACCTGCTCGGGCAGCAGGTAGCCGGCCGAGTCGGTCACGTAGATGCAGTTGGCGCCGTAGCCCTCCATCAGCTTCGCCTGCTGCACCAGGCCCTCGGGGCTGTTCATGTGCGCCATCATGAGGAAGCCCACCGTGTCCATGCCAAGCTTGCGGGCAGCGGTGATGTGCTGCTCGCTCACGTCGGCCTCGGTGCAGTGGGTGGCAACGCGGATGGTGGAAACCCCCAGGCCGTGCGCCATCTTCAGGTGTTCCACGGTGCCGATGCCCGGGAGCAGCAGCGCCGAGACCCTGGCCCGCTTCATCAAGGGGATGACCGCGCCGAGATACTCCTCGTCGGTGTGCGCCGGGAACCCGTAGTTGACCGAGCTCCCGCCCAGCCCATCGCCGTGCGTCACCTCGATCAGCGGGATGCCGGCGGCGTCCAGGCCGCAGGCGATGTCCTTCATCTGCTTCAGGCTCATCTGGTGGCGCTTGGGGTGCATGCCGTCGCGCAGCGTCATGTCGTGCAGGGTGACGCGGGTGCCTTCGATATGGCTCATGGTGTTCTCTCCTCTTCGGGTCAGGCGGTCGCGGCTTCGGTACGCTGCAGCGTCAGCCGGCCCTCCAGCAGGGCTTCGGCAAACATCTCGGCGGTGCGCGCGGCTGCGGCGGTCATGATGTCCAGGTTGCCGGAATACTTGGGCAGGTAGTCGCCCAGGCCCTCGACCTCCAGGTAGATGGAGACGCGCTGGCCGTCGAACACCGGGCCGTTGACCAGTTTGTAGCCGGGCACGTACTTCTGCACCTGCTCGATCATGTCGTGGACGGACTGGGTGATGGCGGCCTGGTCGGGCTCGCCTTCGGTCAGGCAGTGCACGGTGTCGCGCATGATCAGCGGGGGCTCGGCCGGGTTGATGACGATGATGGCCTTGCCGCGCTTGGCGCCGCCCACGCGCTCGATGGCGCCGGCGGTGGTGCGGGTGAATTCGTCGATGTTCTTGCGCGTGCCGGGGCCGGCGGAGCGGCTGGAGACGGTGGCGACGATCTCGCCGTAGGCGACCGCCTGCACGCGGCTCACCGCCGCGACCATGGGGATGGTGGCCTGGCCGCCGCAGGTGACCATGTTGACGTTCATCTCGCCCTTGCCGACATGCTCCTTCAGGTTCACCGGGGGCACGCAGTAGGGGCCGATGGCCGCGGGGGTCAGGTCTATCATCAGCGCGCCCTGCTCATTGACCTTGCGCGAGTTCTCGGCATGCACGTAGGCGCTGGTGGCGTCGAAGACGATTTGCACGCCGTCCTGCTTCATGTGCGGGATCAACCCGTCCACGCCCTCGTGGGTGGTCTTGATGCCCATCTCGCGCGCGCGCTTGAGGCCGTCGGACTCGGGGTCTATGCCCACCATCCACACGGGCTCCAGCACGGGGCTGCGCTGCAGCTTGGCCAAGAGGTCGGTGCCGATGTTGCCCGGGCCTATCAGGGCGCATTTGATCTTGGGGGTCATGAAAATTTTCCTCAAACGAAACGGACGGAGCAGCCGCCGATGCCGCCAATGCTCACGCGCAGGTTGTCGCCGGCCTGCACCGGCACCATGATGCCCAGCGAGCCCGACAGGATCACCTCGCCCGACTCCAGCGCAATGCCCAGCCGGCCCAGGGTGTTGGCCAGCCAGGCCACGGCGTTGGCCGGATGGCCCA
>JAFEEH010000139.1 GCA_018241185.1 Pseudomonadota bacterium
CAGGTAGACCGAATGCGTGCCGATGTTCGCGCCCGGTTCCACGATCACGTCGCCAGGTCGCACGATCTGTCGATAGAGCCAGATCTCGTGCTCGGACCATTCGCCATAGAGCTGCATACAGCGACCGATGATCAGGTCGTTCGCATACGTCAGAAAGCGACCGTGACGTCCCTCCGTCAGGTGATAGAGCGGCATCGTCGTGCCTCTCAAAGTCCCTCGACCGCAATCATGTTCATGGTGGCAGTGCCGGCGCGCGCATCGCGCGCCCTGCGGTACTCCTGGGTCTCGTAGAAGGCCTTGGCGTGCTCGAAGCTAGGGAACTTCAGCAGCACGACGCGCCTGGGATGCCAATCGCCTTCCAGCGGCTGAACCTCGCCCCCGCGCACGCACACTTCGGCGCCGTGCGCCTGCATGGCCGCGGAGGACAGTTTCTTGTACTCCTCGTACTGCACGGGGTTGGTGACGTCGACGTAGGCGATGACGTAGCCACTGGCCATGGGAGTCTCCGGATGGGCGGGTTGGATCAGGCGTCGAAGGCGTTCTCGAGGAAGCCGTTCTTCTTGGTGATGCGGTCGAGGGCGACGAGCGTCTCGAGCAGCGCTTTCATGTGCTTGAGCGGCACAGCGTTGGGGCCGTCGGACAGCGCCTTGTTCGGGTCGGGGTGCGTCTCCATGAAGAGGCCCGCCACGCCCACGGCCACCGCCGCGCGCGAGAGCACCGGCACGAACTCGCGCTGACCGCCCGAGCTGGTGCCCTGGCCGCCCGGCAATTGCACGGAATGGGTGGCGTCGAACACCACCGGCGCGCCGGTCTCGCGCATGATCGCGAGGCCTCGCATGTCCGAGACGAGGTTGTTGTAGCCGAAGCTCGCGCCCCGTTCGCAGGCCATGAAACTGTCTTCGGCCAGGCCCTTCTCTTTGGCCGCCGCACGCGCTTTGTCGATCACGTTCTTCATGTCGTGCGGCGCGAGGAACTGGCCCTTCTTGATATTCACCGGTTTGCCTGACTGTGCCGCGGCGCGGATGAAGTCTGTCTGGCGGCACAGGAAGGCAGGCGTCTGCAGCACGTCGACCACCTTGGCGGCTTCGGTGATGTCTTCTTCGGAGTGCACGTCGGTCAGCACCGGCAGGGCCAGCTCGCGCTTGACCTTGGCCAGGATCTCCAGACCCTTCTCGCGGCCGGGGCCGCGAAAGCTGGTGCCCGAAGAGCGGTTGGCCTTGTCGAAGCTGCTCTTGAAGATGAAGGGGATGCCCAGCGAAGCCGTGATCTCCTTCAGCGTGCCCGCGGTGTCGAGCTGCAACTGCTCGGACTCGACCACGCAGGGGCCGGCGATGAGGAAGAATGGCTGGTCGAGGCCGACGTCGAAGCCGCAGAGTTTCATATGCGCTCCCTGCCGGATCAGCCGACCGCCTTCAGCGGCATCTTGTCTTCGCCCTGGTGCGTCAGCGCCGCCTTGATGAAGGCGTTGAACAGCGGATGGCCGGCCCACGGCGTGGACTTGAACTCGGGGTGGAACTGCACGCCCATGAACCAGGGGTGCACGGCCTGCGGCAGCTCGACGATCTCGGTCAGGTGCTCGCGCTGCGTGAGGGCGGAGATCACCAGGCCCGCCTGGCGCAGCTGGTCGAGGTAGTTGACGTTGGCTTCGTAGCGGTGGCGGTGGCGCTCGGTCACCACGTCGCCGTAGATGCTGTGCGCCAGCGTTCCGGGCTGCACGTCCGAAGACTGGGCGCCCAGGCGCATGGTGCCGCCCAGGTCGGACTTTTCGTTGCGCGTCTTGATGCTGCCATC
>JAFEEH010000013.1 GCA_018241185.1 Pseudomonadota bacterium
CGCGCCACCCTGGGCTTCTGCACCCCCTTGGAGGTCTATGGCTCCTGGCTGCAACGCCTGAGTCAGCCTCAAGACGCAGTTCAATGAAGACCTGTGTGTTGCACTCGGGGTTGACACCGCCCCCGCCCAGCCTGCGGGAACAGCTACGAATTCGATAGCATCCGACGCCCGTCTGCACGACGCCTGGCGCGTGCTGCACGGTGCTGCCGAGCACGCGCCCACCTTCCGGCTCTTCGATCGCCGCTATGGCCCCGAGCCGATCGCCTGCGACTTCGTCTTCGTCAGCGATGCGCTCGTGCCGCGGCTGCGCCGCATCGAGGTCGACGTGCACACCCAGGCGTCGGACCACCAGCCGGTCTTCGTCGAGCTGGGCTGATCGCCGCCCCGCACGCCCGGGGCCTCGTGCACACTGCGCGGGCCATGAAGCTCAAGCACCTCGAGGTCTTCCACGCCATCATGCTCACCGGCAGCGTGAGCGCTGCGGCGCGCCTGCTGCACGTGACGCAGCCCGCCGCCACGCAGACGCTGCAGCACGCCGAACTGCAGCTGGGCTACGCGCTCTTCACCCGCGAGCGCAACCGGCTCGTGCCCACGCACGAGGCGATCGCGCTGTACGCCGAGGTGCAGCCGCTGATGGGCCAGTTGGAGCGCGTGCGGCGGCTGGCCGGCGCCCTGGGCCGCGCCGAGGACCGGCCGCTGCGCATCCTGATCGTGCCCTCGCTGGCCGTGCGCGCGCTGCCCGATGCGCTGCGGCGCTTTCGCATGAAGCATCCTGACATGCCGGTGGCGATCCGCACCCTGCATTCGCGCGAGATCGCGCAGGCCATGGCACTGCACGAGGGGGACATCGGCATCGTCTACGGCAGCACCCCGCATCCGGCGCTGCACGAGGAAGCCATCGCGCGCGGGCGCCTGGTGTGCGTGTCCCGCGTCGAGGCGCGCGGCGCCGACCGTCGCACCACGGTGGCACTGGACGAACTGCTGCGCAGCCCGATCATCCGCATCGACGAGCACGACCCGATCGGCACCATGCTGGCCGAGCAGTGGTCGCGCCTGGGCGTGGCGCCCACCGGCGGCATCACCGTGCAGACGCACCACATCGCCCTGGTGCTGGCCGAGCAGGGCTTCGGCCCGGCGATCGTCGACTCGTTCACCGCGCAGGCGCGCCACGACGCGGCACTGCACGTGCGCACCCTGCTGCCCGAGATCGGCGTCGAGGTGCGCGCACTGCTGCCCCAGGGCACGCGCTCGCCGCGGCCGGTGGCGGATTTCATCAAGGCTTTCAAGGCGGTGGCGGCCGAGCCGGACGGTCGGCCGGACTGACCGTGCCGCAGCGCGTTCAACCGCCCGAGATCAGACCCATCATTTCCGGATAGCTGTAGACGGCGCTTTGCGCCGGCGGTCGCAGCGCCGCCGCGACCATCGCCTGCGCAATCTCGGTGGTGCGGATCGAACGCAAGCGCGCCGGCGTCAGTGGCGCGAACACCGGCAGCACCGCCGCGAGCAGCGCCGGCGTGTGGCGGGATCCGAGGATCATCGCGGGCCTGAAGATGCTCACGACGGGCGGCCCCTCCTGCGTCACGGCCGCCTCGGCCTCGCCCTTGACGCGCGCGTAGCGCGGCATGCCTGCGGCCCCCGAGCCCGTCGCGCGGGCCGTGGCGTCCGCGCCGATGGCCGACATGAACGCCAGGTGGCGGACCTTGCCCGAGGCGCGCAGGCCACGCGCAAAGGCCGCATTGAGCTCCACATCTACGGCGCGGTGTTCGTCGATGCTCATCCGCGCGGTGCCTGCCCCCACGCCCAGCACGCTGAAGCCCGTGACCTCGCCGGCCCAGTCCAGTGCGGCCTGCTCGACTGCCCGCGCGAGCAGATCCGGGCGCATGTCGTGCACCAGGCAGGGAACGACGGGTGCGTCCCAGCCCGGTTGTGGCGGTCGACGCACGACGACGACGATGCGCGCGAAGGCTCGGCTGCGAACGAGTTCATCGACGAGCGCCTGCCCGACCGAGCCCGAAGCCCCCAGTACCAGGGCCATCCTGTCCTTCATCGCCGATCTCCTTCGTTGGCCGCCACGCTCGCAGCGCCGAAAGCGACTGCGATGCCAGCCGCGCATTGTCGACCTGCAGTGGCCGATCAGCGCGCGGATGGACGCGAGTCCCCTGCCCCCGAGGCGCGGGCCGCCGCCCAGGCCACGGTGCGACGCGCGAGCGCCGCAGTGGCGTCGATCACCGGGACCGGGGCGGATGCGGCATCGAGCACCAGCGGAATCTCGGTGCAGCCCAGCACCAGCGCCCGGGCACCCCGCTCGACGAGCGCGCGCGCAACGGCGCTCAGGCAGGCACGCCCCCGGTCCAGGTCCCCGGCCTTGATGGCCGCGATGCCCGGCGTGATGCATCCGCCGACTTCCGCCTCGGTGGGCAGGCACCAGTCGATCTGCGGGGCACGCGCGGTGTACAGGCCCGACGCGAGCGTCGCCTCGGTGGCCAGCAGGCCCAGCGGCGCGCCGCCGATGGCCTCGGTCGCCTCGGCCAGCGCTGCGTCCACCAGGTGCAGCATGGGCACACCGAGCGCCTCCTGCAGCGGCTCGAACCACAGGTGCGCGGTGTTGCACGGCATCACGACCATCGCGGCGCCGCCGTCGACCAGGCGCCGCCCGCTGGCGATCAGGGCCGGCAGCGGCGAAGCGCCTTCGCCGCGGAAGGCGGCGGTGCGGTCGGGCACCTGGGGGATGGAGCTGACCAGCAGCGGCAGGTGGTCCTGGTCGCACCGAGCCGGCGTGGCGGCGAGCAACTTGTGCATGAAATCGACCGTGGCCAACGGTCCCATGCCGCCCAGCACGCCGACGGGGGCGTGTACCTCACCGAAGGCCGGAGGCCAAGGGTCGAAGGCGCGGGCGCTGGAGGGCATCCGCTCATGCTAGGTCGGCCTCGACGCGGCGGGCATCGAAGCTCGTGCAGTCGCCATCACGATCGCTTATGGGCGGGCGGTAGCGGCCGCGCCTTGGCCGAGAATGGCGGCGATGAATGCGAACCCCGCACGCCCCCGCGTCTACCTGGCCGGGCCGGACGTGTTTTTCCCCGACAGCCGCGACGTCTTCGAGCGCCTGCGCGCGTCATGCGCGCGGCTGGGCCTCGAGGGCGTCGAACCCTCCGACGGCGGCCTCGCCGAATCCGGCCCGCAGGGCGCCACCGACGACGAACTGGCGCAGCGCATCTACGAGGGCAACGTGCGCCTCATCCACGCCTGCGACGGCGTCATCGCCAACCTGTGTGCCTTCCGCGGGCTGGAGCCGGATTCGGGCACCGTGTTCGAGGTGGGCTATGCGGTCGCGCTGGGCAAGCCGGTGGTGGGCTACGGCGTGGCGCCTGGCAGTTATGCGGATCGTGTGGGTGCCGCCCTGCCCTGCGTCCGGTCCGCAGACGGCCATCTGCGCGAAACGGGCAACAGCGCGATGGTCGAGGGCCTGGGTCAGCGGCTGAACCTGATGCTCACGCGGTCCACACCGCTGGCGGACTCGGCCGAGGCGGCGCTGCGGCAACTCGCGCAGCAGTTGCTGTCGCCCCAGCACGTGGCACGCTGAACCTCGGCCTCGAATGAAAAAAGGGCCGCGTCCGCGCGGCCCTGTCAGGGAGCGGCCCGGCGGCAGCGCCAGGCCAGAAGGCTCAGCGCTCGACCGCCAGCGCCACGCCCATCCCGCCGCCGATGCACAGGCCGGCCACGCCCTTCTTGGCGCCGCTGCGCTGCATCTCGTGCAGCAGCGTGACCAGGATGCGGCAGCCGGAGGCACCGATGGGGTGGCCGATGGCGATGGCACCGCCGTTGACGTTGACCTTGGCCGGGTCCGCACCCAGCAGCTTGTTGACGGCGCAGGCCTGCGCCGCGAAGGCTTCGTTCAGCTCGAACAGGTCGACGTCGCCCACCTTCCAGCCGGCGCGCTGCAGCGCCTTCTGCGTGGCGCCCACCGGGCCCAGGCCCATGGTGGCCGGGTCGAGGCCGACGGTGGCATAGCTGACGATGCGGGCCAGCGGCGTGAGGCCCAGGGCCGCGGCCTTCTTGGCGGTCATGACGACCACGGCGGCGGCGCCATCGTTCAGGCCCGAGGCATTGCCGGCCGTGACCGAGCCGGCCTTGTCGAAGGCCGGCTTCAGGCCCGCGAGGGCCTCGGCGTTGGTCTTCTTGTTGATGAACTCGTCGGTGTCGAACACGACCGGATCACCCTTGCGCTGGGGGATCGTGACGGCGGTGATCTCGTCCTTGAACTTGCCGGCAGCCTGCGCGGCGGCGGCACGCTGCTGGCTGGTCAGGGCCAGCGTGTCCTGCTGCTCGCGCGTGATGCCTTCCTGCTTGGCCACATTCTCGGCCGTGATGCCCATGTGGTACTGGTTGTACACGTCCCACAGGCCGTCGACGATCATCGAGTCGATCATCTTCCAGTCGCCCATGCGCTGGCCGTCGCGGCTGTTCAGCAGCACGTGCGGGCTGGCACTCATGTTCTCCTGGCCGCCGGCGACGACGATCTCGCTGTCGCCGGTGACCACGGCCTGGTGCGCGAGCATCACGGCCTTCAGGCCCGAGCCGCACACGGCATTGATGGTCAGGCCCGGCACGGCCTTGGGCAGGCCGGCCTTGAGCAGGGCCTGGCGTGCGGGGTTCTGGCCGGCGCCCGCGGCGAGAACCTGGCCCATGATCACTTCACCCACCTGCTCGCCATTGAGCTTGGCGCGCTCCAGCGCGGCCTTGATGGCGATGCTGCCCAACTCGGTGGCCGCGACCTTGGCCAGCGAGCCGCCGAACTTGCCGACGGCGGTGCGGGCGGCCGAAACGATGACGATGTCTTCCATGATGGTCCTCTCCGGATGAATGCGAACGTGGATGCGGGTGGGTGGATGGGCAGCGAGTTCAGGCCTTGGCCTTCACGTAGCGCCCGGGCGCGGGTTCGACGGCCTTGTAGGCCGCCCCTTTGCCGAAGGCCTTGGGGGCCGGGATCTGTTTGCCGCCGTGCGGCTTGAGCCAGGTGTCCCAGTCGGTCCACCAGCTGCCGGGATGCTCGGTCGCGCCTTCGAGCCACTGGGCATGGGTCGCGGGCAGCTTGCCGTCCTCGCGGGTCCAGAAGCTGCGCTTCTTCTTGGCAGGCGGATTGATCACCCCGGCGATGTGGCCCGACGCGCCCATGACGAAGCGCTTCTTGCCCGTCATGATCTGGGTCGAGGCGTACGCACCGCCGATGGGCACGATGTGGTCCTCGCGCGAGCCGTAGATGTAGACCGGCGCCTGGATGGCGCGCAGGTCGATCTTCTCGCCGCAGACAGTGACGCCGTTCGCGTCGGCCAGCTTGTCCTCGAGGTAGGTGTTGCGCAGGTACCAGCAGTACATCGGCCCCGGCAGGTTGGTGGCGTCGCTGTTCCAGTAGAGCAGGTCGAAGGGGGGCGGCGTCTCACCCTTGAGGTAGTTGCCCACGACGTAGTTCCACACCAGGTCGTTGGGCCGCAGGAAGCTGAAGGTCGAGGCCAGGTCACCGCCGGGCAGCAGGCCGCCCTTGCCCATCTGCATCTCGCGAAAGCGCACGAAGTTCTCGTCGATGAAGATGTCGAGGATGCCGGTGTCCTTGAAGCGCAGCAGCGTGGTCAGGAAGGTGACCGAGGCGGCGGGCTGTTCTCCGCGTGCCGCCAGCACGGCCAGCGCCGTCGCCAGGATGGTGCCGCCGACGCAGAAGCCCAGCGTGTTGATCTGGCCACCCTTCCTGTCCTGGCCGGTGATCTCGCGCACCACCTGGATGGCCTTGATCGCGGCCTTCTCGATGTAGTCGTCCCAGGTGACCTGGTCCATGGACTCGTCGGGGTTGCGCCAACTGACCACGAACGTGCGGTGCCCCTGGCTGACGGCGTGGCGGATCAGCGAGTTCTCGGGCTGCAGGTCGAGGATGTAGAACTTGTTGATGCACGGCGGCACCAGCAGCAGCGGACGCTCGTGCACCTTGGCCGTGAGCGGCTTGTATTCGAGCAGCTGGAACAGCTCGTTCTCGTACACCACGGCACCCTCGGTGGTCGCGACGTTGCGGCCGACCTCGAAGGCACTCTCGTCGGTCATGCTGACGTGGCCCTGCTGGATGTCGTGCACCAGGTTGCGGATGCCCTTGGCGATGCTTTCGCCTTGAGTCTTCAGCGCCTGCTGCTGGGCCTCGGCGTTGAAAGCCATGTAGTTGCTGGGGGCCGAAGCGGCCATCCACTGCTCGACCGCGAAGCGCAGGCGGGCCTTGGTCTTCGCATCGGCCTCGACGGCCTCGGCCATCGACATCAGCGTGCGTGCATTGAGCAGGTAGACCGCCGCCGAGAACGCGGCCATGGGGTTCTGGTGCCAGGGTTCGGCGGCGAAGCGCTTGTCGCCTTCGGGCTGCACCATGAGACCCTGGCGCCACAGCGCGCCGGCCTCCTCGACGTACTCGCGCTGGATGCCCATCAGCTTGTCGGGCGCAAAGCTGAAGCTCGGGAGCTTCCACTGCTGGCCGCCGCCGAATGCACCGCCCTGGCCGAGCTCGCCGAAGGACGAGAGCGCCTTCTGCCAGCCTTCGTTCAGCGCCTTCTGGAACGAGCCCATCATCTCGTTTGCCATGGCCTGGTCCTGATTCATGGTGTCTCCTGTTTTCCTCGCCTGGTGGATGCGGCCACAGCGAAGCGTGGCGCGCAATTGAGTATCCTGCATTTCCAAGGCACTTTTTGGCATGCCCCACAGCGGCGGTGCGCCACCCGAACTGAAACCGTGTTCATTCATCTCGTCGTGATCGCATGGCTGTACGTGGCCGTGATGATGGCGGTGGCCGAGGCCACCGCCACCAACGGCACGGTACTGGGCGCCGTCTTCACCTTCCTGCTCTATGGGCTGATTCCGGTCGCACTGGTCGTGTACCTGCTGGCCACGCCCGCGCGCCGGCGCGCGGCGAAGGCGCGTGAGGCCCAGGCCCAGGCGGACGCCCGTGCCGCGGCGCAATCCGGAGGGTCAGACGCGCCAGACCAGGGCCGCGAAACGCCCGCTGCCGGCCCCGTCGCGCCGGTACGAAAAGAACCTTGAGGGATTGCCCACGGTGCACCACGGCGCACTGCCGTCGTTGCCATGCACCGAGACGACACCGAGCGCCCGCAGCCGCTGGCGTGCGAGCGCGGGCAGGTCGGCCAGCCACTTGCCCGGCCGGGCGCCTGGCCTGAAGCACATCGCGGCCTCGGCCGCATGCGCAACGAACGCGGCACGGACCTCATCGCCGACTTCAAAGGCGTCGGGGCCGATGCAGGGGCCCAGCCACGCTATGATTTTCGTAGCAACTTGCGCAGTATCCACGGGCGCTGGCGGCCGAAACGATGCACAAACCCGCTCCAGCACCCCGGCGGCCAGACCACGCCAGCCGCAATGGGCCGCGGCCACGCGCC
>JAFEEH010000140.1 GCA_018241185.1 Pseudomonadota bacterium
CGCCGACCTGCTCGACACCCGCAAGGGCATCGAGCACTGGAAGGCCCGTGGCCTGGACTTTACGCGCCTGTTCGCCCAGCCCCAGGTGCCGGCCGACGTGCCGCGCTTCCATGTCGAGAGCCAGGACCACGGCCTGCAGAAGGCGCTGGACAACAAGCTCATCGAGAAGTCGCGTCCCGCCATCGACAAGGGCGAGAAGGTGCAGTTCATCGAGACGGTGCGCAACGTCAACCGCACGGTGGGCGCGATGCTCTCCGGCGCGCTGACCAAGGTGCACCCCGAGGGCCTGCCCGACGATTCCATCCGCATCCAGCTCGAGGGCACGGGCGGACAGTCCTTCGGCGCCTTCCTGGCCCGCGGCATCACGCTGTACCTGATCGGCGAGGCCAACGACTACACCGGCAAGGGCCTGTCGGGCGGCCGCGTGGTGGTGCGCCCGAGCCTGGACTTCCGCGGCGAAGCGGTGCGCAACATCATCGTGGGCAACACCGCGCTGTACGGCGCCACCACCGGCGAGGCCTTCCTGGCCGGCGTCGCGGGCGAACGCTTCGCGGTGCGCCTGTCGGGCGCCACCGCGGTGGTCGAGGGCACCGGCGACCATGGCTGCGAGTACATGACCGGCGGCACCGTCGTCGTGCTGGGCAAGACCGGCCGCAACTTCGCGGCCGGCATGAGCGGCGGCGTGGCCTTCGTCTACGACGAGGACGGCCAGTTCGCCACCCGCTGCAACCTGGCGATGGTCTCGCTGGACAAGGTGCTCACCAGCGCCGAGCAGACGGCCAGCATCCACCGCAAGGTCTGGCACGGCGGCGAGACCGACGAGGTGCAGCTCAAGAAGCTGCTGGAAGAGCACCACCGCTGGACCGGCAGCAAGCGCGCACGCGACCTGCTGGACAACTGGGCCGTGGCGCGCACGAAGTTCGTGAAGGTGTTCCCGAACGAATACAAGCGCGCCCTGGCCGAGATCCACGACCGCAAGGTCGAACTCACCAGCAGCGGCAACAACGCGCATGCCGGCCTCGAGCCGCATGCCGTGAAGTCCACCGCCGCCGTCTGAGCGCAGAACGACCGACCAAGAACAGGATCACACGATGGGAAAGATCACCGGCTTCATGGAGTACGAGCGTCTCGAGGAGGGCTACAAGCCCGTGGACGAGCGGCTGAAGCACTACAAGGAATTCGTCGTCGGCCTCGATGAGAAGCAGGCCAAGGTGCAGGGTGCGCGCTGCATGGACTGCGGCACGCCCTTCTGCAACAGCGGCTGCCCGGTCAACAACATCATTCCGGACTTCAACGACCTGGTCTACCGCAACGACTGGGCCAATGCGATCGAGGTGCTGCACAGCACCAACAACTTCCCCGAGTTCACCGGCCGCATCTGCCCCGCGCCTTGCGAGGCGGCCTGCGTGCTGAACGTGAACGACGACGCGGTGGGCATCAAGTCGATCGAGCACGCGATCATCGACCGTGCCTGGAACGAGGGCTGGGTGAAGCCGCGGCCAGCGATGCACAAGACGGGCAAGAAGGTCGCGGTGGTCGGTTCCGGCCCGGCTGGCATGGCAGCCGCCCAGCAACTGGCGCGCGCTGGACACAACGTCACGCTGTTCGAGAAGAACGACCGCGTCGGCGGCCTGCTGCGTTACGGCATCCCCGACTTCAAGATGGAGAAGTCGCACATCGACCGCCGCGTGGAACAGATGAAGGCCGAGGGTGTGGTTTTCCGTACCGGCGTCGTGGTCGGCGCCGCGAAGGACACGCTGGGCAAGGGCTCCAAGGTCACCAACCTGGCCAAGGAGACCGTCACGCCCGAGCAACTGCAGAAGGAATTCGACGCCGTGCTGCTGACCGGCGGCGCCGAGCAGTCGCGTGACCTGCCCGTGCCCGGCCGCGACCTGGACGGCATCCATTTCGCGATGGAGTTCCTGCCGCAGCAGAACCGTGTGAACGCCGGCGACAAGGTCAAGGGCCAGCTGCGCGCCGACGGCAAGCACGTCATCGTGATCGGCGGCGGCGACACCGGCTCCGACTGCGTCGGAACCAGCAACCGGCACGGTGCGGTGAGCGTCACCCAGTTCGAACTGATGCCCCAGCCGCCCGAAGAGGAGAACCGCCCGCTGACCTGGCCGTACTGGCCCTACAAGCTGCGCACCAGTTCCAGCCACGAGGAAGGCTGCGAGCGCGAGTTCGCCATCTCGACCAAGGAATTCGTCGGCGAGAAGGGCAAGGTCACAGGCCTGAAGACGGTGCGTGTCGAGTGGAAGGACGGCAAGATGGTCGAAGTGCCCGGCAGCGAGCAGGTGCTCAAGGCCGACCTGGTGCTGCTGGCCATGGGCTTCGTCAGCCCGGTGGCCTCGGTACTCGATGCCTTCGGCATCGACAAGGACGCCCGAGGCAACGCCAAGGCCAGCATGGACTTCGTCGGCGGCTACGCCACCAACGTGCCCAAGGTTTTCGCGGCCGGCGACATGCGCCGAGGCCAGTCGCTGGTCGTGTGGGCGATCCGCGAGGGCCGCCAGGCAGCGCGCTCGGTGGATGAGTTCCTCATGGGATTCAGCGACCTGCCCCGATGAATGGAGAGGGAAATGCCTGCCTGGGCAGGCATCCCTTATCATCCGCGCACCGCCAAGCCGGGACCGCCTGAAGGGTGCCCCGGCTTTTTCATTGGATGGATCACCGCCCTTGTCCTCGCCCCTGATCGAATTCCGCGACGTCCGCTTCGGCTACGGCGAGCGCGCCATCCTGGATGGCGTGTCGTTCAGCGTGCCGCGCGGCAAGGTGACGGCGTTGATGGGCGCGTCCGGCGGTGGCAAGACGACGGTGCTGCGCCTGATCGGCGGCCAGGCACGCGCACAACGCGGCGAGGTGCTGTTCGACGGGCAGGACGTGGGGCGGCTTTCGAGCGATGCGCTTTACGCTGCGCGGCGCCGCATGGGCATGCTGTTCCAGTTCGGTGCGCTGTTCACGGATATGAGCGTGTTCGAGAACGTGGTCTTTCCGCTGCGTGAGCACACGCGGTTGTCGGAGCCGCTGCTGCGCGACATCGTGCTGATGAAGCTCGAGGCCGTGGGTCTGCGCAATGCGCGCGACCTCATGCCCAGCGAAATCTCCGGCGGCATGGCGCGGCGCGTGGCGCTGGCGAGGGCCATCGCGCTCGACCCCGAACTCGTCATGTACGACGAGCCCTTCGCCGGACTCGATCCGATCTCGCTGGGCACTGCCGCTCGCCTGATCCGCCAGCTCAACGACGCTCTGGGGCTGACCAGCCTCGTCGTCTCCCACGATCTCGAAGAAACCTTCCGCATTGCCGACCACGTGATCGTGCTGGCCAACGGTGGCGTGGCGGCGCAGGGCACACCCGAGGACGTGCGGCAAAGCACCGATCCGCTGGTGCACCAGTTCGTCAACGCGCTGGCCGACGGACCGGTGCGCTTCCACTACCCGGGCAGCAGCGTGGAAGCGGACTTCGCCGCCAACGGTGGAGGCCGCCGATGAATCCCGTGCCGAGCAGCCGCGTGCAATCCCGCCACCCCCTGCGGGCGTCGATGTGCGCGTCATTTGCCGCGCGGTGGATGCCATGAGCTGGTACCGCCCCGCCGACGTCGGCTTCGCCGTGCGCCACAAGCTGGCCGACCTGGGGCTGGGTGCGCGCCTGTTCGTGCGCTTGCTGGCCCAGGCGGGCGCCTGCCTGCGCCGCTTCGGGCTGGTGCGCGACCAGATCCATTTCCTGGGCAACTACTCGCTGGCGATCATTGCCGTCTCGGGCCTTTTCGTCGGCTTCGTGCTGGGGCTGCAGGGCTACTACACGCTGCAGCGCTACGGCTCCTCCGAGGCGTTGGGCCTGCTGGTGGCGTTGTCGCTGGTGCGCGAACTCGGGCCGGTGGTGGCAGCGTTGCTCTTTGCGGGCAGGGCCGGCACGTCGCTCACCGCCGAGATCGGCCTCATGAAGGCCGGCGAGCAGCTCAGCGCGATGGAGATGATGGCGGTCGATCCCGTGCGGCGTGTGCTGGCGCCGCGCTTCTGGGCGGGCGTCATCACGCTGCCACTGCTGGCAGCCGTGTTCAGCGCCGTGGGCGTGATCGGCGGCTACGTGGTGGGCGTGCTCATGCTCGGCATCGACTCGGGTGCTTTCTGGAGCCAGATGCAGGGCGGCGTCGATGTCTGGCGCGATGTCGGCAACGGGGTGATCAAGAGCATCGTCTTCGGCTTCACCGTGACCTTCGTCGCGCTGCTGCAGGGCTACGAGGCGATGCCCACGCCGGAGGGGGTGTCGCGTGCCACCACCCGGACCGTGGTGGTCGCCTCGCTGGCTGTGCTCGGGCTCGATTTCCTGCTGACCGCGATGATGTTCAGCATCTAGAGAACGGCTTATGTGCCCCCACGCTCATCACTTCGTGTATTCGCTGCCCCCCGTGGGCGCGCAAGCCTCCCTTGAGGCGGTCCTTGAGGCGGTTCAACAGGAGGCTTGACATGCAACGCTCCAACAATGACATCTGGGTCGGCCTGTTCGTGCTGATCGGCGCGGCCGCGCTGCTGTTCCTGGCCCTGCAATCGGCCAACCTGCTGAGCCTGAATTTCCAGCGCAGCTACGACGTGACGGCGCGCTTCGACAACATCGGCGGCCTGAAGCCCCAGACGGCAGTCAAAAGCGCGGGCGTGGTGGTCGGGCGTGTCCAGTCCATCACATTCAACGACAAGACTTTCCAGGCCGACGTCACGCTCTCGTTGCAAAGCCGTTACAGTTTCCCCAAGGACAGCTCGCTCAAGATCCTGACCAGTGGTTTGCTGGGAGAGCAATACATTGGCATCGAAGCGGGCGCCGAGGAGAAGAACCTGCAACCCGGTGACACGATCACCGCCACGCAGTCGGCCGTGGTGCTGGAGAACCTGATCAGTCAGTTCCTCTACAGCAAGGCCGCCGACGGTGGGACGCCGCAACAAGGGACGGCCAACAAGAAATGAATCGACGATCAGATGCCATGATTGCTATGAAAAAGATAGCTGCTATCGCCCGCTGGACGGGCGTTGTGGGCACTTTTTCCCTTGCGTGCGGCCTGGCTGCCGCACAGGACGCCGCCCCGATCGGCAACGATCCGTTCGAGCCTTTCAACCGCGGCGTTTACCGATTCAACGACGGCGTGGACCGCGCCGTGCTGCGTCCGGTCGCCACCGCTTACCGCGACGCGGTGCCCTCGCTCGTGCGGCAGGGCGTCACCAACTTCTTCGGCAACCTCGGCGACGTGTGGAACCTGGCGAACAACGTGATGCAGCTGAAGCTGCAGAACAGCGCCGAGACCTTCATGCGCCTGAACGTCAACACCTTCTTCGGCCTCGGTGGCCTGCTCGACATCGCGTCCGAAGCGGGCATCGAGCGCCACGCCGAGGATTTCGGCCAGACCCTGGGGCGCTGGGGCGTTCCGTCGGGCCCGTACCTTGTGTTGCCGATCCTGGGGCCCTCCACCGTGCGCGACACGGCGGCACTGCCCGTCGACTACTACGGTGACGCACTCGCGCACGTCAACGACATCCCGGCGCGCAACTCGCTGGCGGTCCTGCGCGTCGTCGATACGCGGTCCAACCTGCTGAGGGCGAGCACGCTGATCCAGGATGCCGCGCTCGATCCATACAGCTTCACCCGCGATGCGTTCCTGCAGAAACGCCGCAGCGACATCCGCGACGGCAACGACGGCAACGAGCCGGACGAAAGCAAGTAATTTTCCGCATTCGGCCGCTTGCAGATGGTTGCACCCTGCCGCAGGGCAGGGGAACCCGTCGGCGGCCCCGTTCTCCAACGCGTTCCGGTCGCGGGACCGTTTCAAAGAAGGATTGACCCCATGAACACCCTCCTGCAACGTCGCACGCTCGGCCGCTGGGCTTTGGCCGGCGCCCTCGTGCTCGGGGCTGCAGCCGGCGCCATGAAGCCGGCCTTCGCGGCCGACGAGGCGCCCGACGTTCTGGTCAAGCGCCTGTCGACCGAGGTGCTCGACACCATCAAGGCCGACAGCTCGATCAAGGCCGGCGACGTCAACAAGATCATGGGCCTGGTCGACACGAAGATCATGCCCAACGTGAACTTCCAGCGCATGACCGCCTCGGCGGTGGGCCCGGCCTGGCGTCAGGCCACGCCCGAGCAGCAGAAGCGCCTGCAGGACGAGTTCAAGGCCCTGTTGGTGCGCACCTATGCCGGTGCGCTCGACCAGGTGAGCGACCAGACGGTGACGATCAAGCCTTTCCGCGGTTCGCCGAACGACCAGGAAGTGCTCGTGCGTTCCGAGATCCGCGGCCGGGGCGAGCCCGTCCAGCTGGACTACCGCCTCGAGAAGACGCCCGGGCAGGGCTACGGCTGGAAGGTCTACAACCTCAATGTCATGGGCGTGTGGCTGGTCGACACCTACCGCACCCAGTTCGCCCAGGAAATCAACAGCAAGGGCATCGACGGCCTGATCGCCGCCCTGGCGGCGCGCAACAAGGCCAACGCCAAGGGCTGAGCGCGGAAACGCAAGGCCCATGGCTGCATCCGACGCCCACATGCTGGTGTTGCCCACGCGGCTCACCCATGACGAAGCCCCCGACTGCATGCGGATGCTGCAGCAGGGGCTCGCGGGCCAGCAGGGCTCGGCGGCCGTGATCGATGCCAGCGCGCTGGCGCAGTTCGATTCCTCGGCCCTGGCGGTGCTGCTCGAATGCAGACGCGAGGCCAGCGCATTGGGTCGCGGATTCGCCGTCAAGGGCCTTCCGCAACGCCTGCGCGAATTGGCCATGCTGTACGGCATTGCCGGCCTGCTGCCCGCGGCGCCCTGAACACTTGCAAAGCCACGCACCAGCGTGGCGCAGGCGGGCCGCCTAAAATCCCGCCTCCCATGCCCGCGATCTCGTTCCAGTCGGTCTGTAAGACCTACCCCCCCTCACGCCAGCAACGGGCCCATGGACAGTCGGGGCTTCGTGCGCTGGACGACGTCAGCTTCGAAATCCAGGACGGCGAGTTCTTCGGCCTGCTGGGGCCCAACGGCGCGGGCAAGACCTCCCTGATCAGCATCCTGGCCGGCCTGTCGCGCCCGACCGCCGGCAGCGTGAGCGTGCGGGGCTTCGACGTGCAGACGCACTACGCCGAGGCGCGCCGCCAGCTCGGCATCGTGCCGCAGGAACTGGTCTTCGACCCGTTCTTCAACGTGCGCGAGACGCTGCGCATCCAGTCGGGCTACTTCGGCATCGCGAAGAACGACGACTGGATCGACGAGCTGCTGAGCAGCCTGGGCCTGGCCGACAAGGCGACGGCCAACATGCGCCAGCTCTCGGGCGGCATGAAGCGCCGCGTGCTGGTGGCGCAGGCGCTGGTGCACAAGCCGCCGGTGATCGTGCTCGACGAGCCCACGGCCGGCGTCGACGTCGAACTGCGGCAGACGCTCTGGCAGTTCGTCGCCCGCCTGAACAAGCAGGGCAGCACCGTGCTGCTTACCACCCATTACCTGGAAGAAGCCGAGGCCCTGTGCAACCGCATCGCCATGCTCAAGAAGGGGCGGGTGATCGCCCTGGACAGCACCAGCGCCCTGCTCAAGTCCTCGGCCAGCAACGTGCTGCGCTTCAAGACCGACGGCAACCTGCCCTGGGCGCTGGCCCAGCATGCGCGCATCACCGGCCGCATCGTCCAGCTGCCGGCGCACGATGCGCGCGAGGTGGAGCAGGTGCTGGCCGCGCTGCGCGAGGCCGGTGTGGCGGTCGAGGACGTGGAGATGCGCAAGGCCGACCTGGAAGACGTCTTCATCGACCTGATGGCCGGCGAGCAGACGCCGCTGGAGGTGGCGCGATGAGCCGGGAGGTTCGGCCATGATGGTCACCGCTCTGGGCTGGCGCGCGCTCCTGTACAAGGAGGTGCTGCGCTTCTGGAAGGTCGGCCTGCAGACCGTGGGCGCGCCCGTGCTCACGGCGGTGCTGTACCTCATGGTCTTCGGCCACGTGCTGGAGGACCACGTGAAGGTCTACGGCACCGTGAGCTACACCGCTTTCCTCATTCCCGGCCTGGTGATGATGAGCGTGCTGCAGAACGCCTTCGCCAACAGCTCGTCGTCGATCATCCAGAGCAAGATCATGGGCAACCTGGTCTTCGTGCTGCTCACGCCGTTGTCGCACTGGGGCTGGTTCCTGGCCTACGTGGGCTCCTCGGTGATCCGCGGGCTGGTGGTGGGGCTGGGCGTGCTGGTGGTCACGCTCTTCTTCGCGGTGCCGCCCTTCGCGCAGCCGCTGTGGATCGTGGTCTTCGCGCTGCTGGGCGCGGCACTGCTGGGCACGCTGGGCCTCATCGCAGGGCTGTGGGCCGAGAAGTTCGACCAGATGGCCGTGTTCCAGAACTTCCTGATCATGCCCATGACCTTCTTGTCGGGCGTGTTCTATTCGATCCATTCGCTGCCGGCCTTCTGGCAGGGCGTGAGCCACGTCAACCCGTTCTTCTACATGATCGACGGCTTCCGCTACGGCTTCTTCGGCGTGTCCGACGTGTCGCCCTGGCTGAGCCTGGGCATCGTGGGCAGCGCCTGGCTGGTGGTGAGCGCCGTGGCCATCCACCTGCTGCGCATTGGCTACAAACTCAGATCATGACGGCCGAAGAACTCCAATCCATCATCCAGTCGGGCCTGGCCTGCGAGCACATTGCCCTCGAAGGCGACGGTCGGCATTGGTACGCCACCATCGTCTCGCCCGAGTTCGAGGGCAAGCGCGCCATCCAGCGGCATCAGCGGGTCTACGCGACCCTGGGTGCGAAAATGCATACCGACGAAGTGCATGCGCTGTCGATGAAGACCTTCACGCCGGCCGAGTGGGCCGCGCAGGGGCACTGAGCTTTTTTCCTTCGGCCGGCGGCATGGCGCTGGCCTCGATTCGCTGGACCTCCAGATGGACAAACTCCTGATTCGCGGCGGGCGCACGCTCCGTGGCGAGGTGCCGATCTCCGGCGCCAAGAATGCCGCCCTGCCCGAGCTGTGCGCGGCCCTGCTCACGGCCGAACCCGTCACGCTGCACAACGTGCCGCGCCTGCAGGACGTGGCGACCATGTTGCAGCTGGTGCGCAACATGGGCGTGACGGCCGAACGTGACGGCAACGGCACGGTGAGCCTCGACGCCGGCGACCTCACGAAGCCCGAAGCGCCCTACGAGCTGGTCAAGACCATGCGCGCCTCGGTGCTCGCGCTGGGCCCGCTGCTGGCGCGCTTCGGCCACGCGAAGGTGTCGCTGCCCGGTGGCTGTGCCATCGGTTCGCGACCGGTCGACCAGCACATCAAGGGCCTGACGGCCATGGGCGCCGACATCAGCGTCGAGCACGGCTACATGGTCGCCAAGCTGCAGCCGGGCCTCAGACGCCTGCGCGGCGCGCGCATCACCACCGACATGGTCACCGTCACCGGCACCGAGAACTTCCTGATGGCCGCCGCGCTGGCCGAGGGCGAGACGGTGCTGGAGAACGCCGCCCAAGAGCCCGAGATCCCCGACCTGGCCGAGATGCTCATCGCCATGGGCGCGCAGATCGAGGGCCACGGCACGAGCCGCATCCGCATTCAGGGCGTCGAACGCCTGCACGGCAGTACGCACACCGTGGTGGCCGACCGCATCGAGGCCGGCACGTTCCTGTGCGCCGTGGCCGCCGCCGGCGGCGACGTGCTGCTGCGCCACGCCCGCGCCGACCACCTCGATGCCGTGATCGAGAAGCTGCGCGAAGCCGGCGCCTCCATCGAGGCGGTCGAGGGTGGCATCCGCGTGCGCGCCAGTGGCCGGCTCAAGGCGCAGAGCTTCCGCACCACCGAGTACCCCGGCTTCCCGACCGACATGCAGGCGCAGTTCATGGCGCTCAACGTCATCGCCGAGGGGACGTCCACCGTCACCGAGACGATCTTCGAGAACCGCTTCATGCACGTCGACGAGATGCTGCGCCTGGGCGCGCGCATCCAGACCGACGGGAAGGTGGCCGTGATCGAAGGCGTGCCGCAGCTCTCGGGCGCCACGGTGATGGCGACCGACCTGCGGGCTTCGGCCAGTTTGGTCATTGCCGGCCTGGTGGCCGAGGGCGAGACGCTGGTCGACCGCATCTACCACCTCGACCGGGGCTACGACCGCATGGAAGCCAAGCTGCGCGGCATCGGTGCCGACATCGAGCGCGTCTCGGGAGCCGCCGGATGATCACACTTGCTCTGTCCAAGGGCCGCATTTTCGAGGAGACGTTGCCGCTCCTGGCTGCCGCCGGCATCGAGGTCACCGAAGACCCAGAGAAGTCGCGCAAGCTGATCCTGCCGACCACCCGACCCGACGTACGGGTCGTGCTGGTGCGTGCCTCCGACGTGCCGACCTACGTGCAGTACGGTGGCGCCGACCTCGGCGTCACTGGCCTCGACGTGCTCCTCGAGCATGGCAACCAGGGCCTGTACCAGCCGCTGGACCTGCGCATCGCCGCCTGCCGCCTCAGCGTGGCCGTGCGCGCCGACTACGACTACGCCAGTGCCGTGAAGCAGGGCTCGCGCCTGAAGGTCGCGACCAAGTACGTCGGCCTGGCGCGCGATTTCTTCGCCCGCAAGGGCGTGCACGTCGACCTGATCAAGCTCTACGGCAGCATGGAACTGGCGCCGCTCACCGGCCTGGCCGACGCGATCGTCGACCTCGTGTCCACGGGCAACACGCTCAAGGCCAACCAGTTGGTCGAGGTGGAGCGCATCATGGACATCAGCGCCCGCCTGGTCGTCAACCAGGCCGCGCTCAAGCTCAAGCGCGAGCCGATCCGCCACATCATCGACGCCTTCGCGGGCGCCATTCCGCCACGTTGATGCTATGAAATTAATAGCTGCTCCCGCCCGCCTGTCAACGGTTTCAGCCACTTTTGACGCTGAATTCAAGGCGCGGCTGCACTGGTCAGCCGACACCGATGCGGCGATCGAGCAGCGCGTGGCGGACATCCTGGCCGACGTGCGCAAGCAGGGCGATGCGGCCGTGCTCGAATACACGCGCCGCTTCGACGGGCTCGCCGCCGAGTCGATGGCGCAGCTGGAGCTGACGCAGGAAGACTTCAAGCAGGCTTTCGACTCGCTGCCCGCCGCCCAGCGCGACGCGCTGCGTGCGGCGGCCGACCGGGTGCGCAGCTACCACGAGGCGCAGAAGAAGGCCTCGGGCGAGAGCTGGAGCTACCGCGACGCCGACGGCACGCTGCTGGGCCAGAAGGTCACGCCGCTGGACCGCGTGGGCATCTACGTGCCTGGCGGCAAGGCGGCCTACCCGTCGAGCCTGCTGATGAACGCCATCCCGGCCCATGTGGCCGGTGTGGGCGAAATCATCATGGTCGTGCCCACGCCCGCCAAGGGCAGCGTGGCCACAGGCGGCGCTGGCGGCGAGGCCGCCACGCAGGGCGAACGCAACGTGCTGGTGCTGGCCGCGGCCCACGTGGCCGGCGTCACCCGTGCCTTCACCATCGGCGGCGCGCAGGCGGTAGCCGCGCTGGCCTACGGGACCGAGACCGTGCCCGCGGTGGACAAGATCACCGGCCCGGGCAATGCCTACGTGGCCGCGGCCAAGCGCCGCGTGTTCGGCACCGTGGGCATCGACATGATCGCCGGCCCGAGCGAGATCCTCGTGCTGGCCGACGGCACGACGCCGCCCGACTGGGTGGCGATGGACCTGTTCAGCCAGGCCGAGCACGACGAGCTGGCGCAGAGCATCCTGCTGTGCCCCGACGCCGCCTACATCGACGCCGTGCAGCGTGAGATCGACCGCCTGCTGCCCACCATGCCGCGCGCGCAGATCATCGCCGCCAGCCTGAACGGCCGCGGCGCGCTGATCCACACGCGCGACATGGAAGAGGCCTGCGCCATCAGCAACCGCATCGCGCCCGAGCATCTGGAGGTGAGCAGCCGCGACCCGCACCGGTGGGAGCCGCTGCTTAAGCACGCCGGCGCGATCTTCCTGGGCGCCTTCACCAGCGAATCGCTGGGCGACTACTGCGCCGGCCCCAACCACGTGCTGCCCACCAGCGGCACCGCGCGCTTCTCGTCGCCGCTGGGCGTGTACGACTTCCAGAAGCGCAGCAGCCTGATCGAGGTGAGCGAGCAGGGCGCCCAGGTGCTGGGCCCGATCGCTGCCGAGCTGGCCTATGGCGAAGGGCTGCAGGCACACGCGCAGGCGGCCGAGATGCGGCTTCGCCGCGCCGGCTGAGCGCCATGCGGTCCGCGATGCGTCCGCTGCTGTTGTGTGCGCTGCTGGCCGCCGGCTCGGCGCAGGCGATGAGCATCCGCGAACTGCGCACCCTCGAGGCCAACGAGAAGGATGGCCGCGCCTACGCCGGCTACTACCTCGTGGGCGTGGTCGAGGGGCTGCGCGAGGCGGCGGACACGGTGCAGCGCAGCGGCCAGAAGCCGCCCTTCTGCATCAACGGCCGGCGGCTCGAGCCCTCGATGGCGCGTTCGCTCTACCAGGGCGAGCTCACGCGCCATGCCGACCAGTACGAGGCCGACATGCCCGTGCAACTCGTTCTTTCCGCGGCGCTGCAGAACAGCTACCGCTGCAGTCCCTGATTCCGCCATGACCGCTCCGACCTCCGACCTCACCCGCCGCGCCCTGGCGCGCCTGCGCCCCGACGTGCAGTCCATGCACGCCTACGCCGTGCAGGACGCGCGCGGCCTGCTCAAGCTCGACGCGATGGAGAACCCGTACACGCTGCCGGCCGAGCTTCAAGCCGAGCTGGGGGCGCGGCTGGGGGCGCTGGCGCTGAATCGCTACCCCGGCGAGCGCGGGGCCGACCTGCAGCAGGCGCTGGCGGCGTACGCGCAGGTGCCCGACGGCTTCGGCCTCATGCTGGGCAACGGCTCCGACGAGTTGATCTCGCTGCTGGCGATGGCCTGCGACCTGCCGGGCGCCGCCATCGTGGCGCCGGTGCCGGGCTTCGTCATGTACGCCATGAGCGCGCAGCTGCAGGGGCTGAAGTTCGTCGGCGTGCCGCTGACCGAGGACTTCGAGCTCGACGCGGCCGCCATGCTGGCCGCCATCGAGCGCGAGCGGCCGGCCATCCTGTACCTGGCCTATCCCAACAACCCGACGGCCAACCTCTGGGACGCCGACGTCATGCAGCGCCTCGTCGACGCCCAGGGCGCCCAGGGCGGGCTGGTCGTGATCGACGAGGCCTACCAGCCCTTCGCCGGCCGCAGCTGGCTCGACGTCATCCGCCGCGACCCGGCGCGCCACGGCCACGTGCTGCTGATGCGCACCCTGAGCAAGTTCGGCCTGGCAGGCGTGCGCCTGGGTTACCTCATCGGCCCGGCCGCCTTGGTGGCCGAGGTGGACAAGGTGCGCCCGCCCTACAACATCAGCGTGCTCAACTGCGAGTGCGCGCTCTTCGCGCTCGAGCATGCCGGCGTGTTCGCAAGCCAAGCCGACGCGATCCGCCGCGAGCGCACCGGCCTCGTCGCGCGCCTGGCCGAGCTGCCGGGCGTTCGCGTCTGGCCCAGCGATGCCAACATGGTGCTGGTGCGCGTGCCCGATGCCGACAAGGCCTTCGCGGGCATGAAGGCGCGCGGGGTGCTCGTGAAGAACGTTTCTAGAATGCACCCTCTGCTGGCGAACTGCCTGCGCCTGACGGTCGGCACCCCCGACGAGAACGCGCGCATGTTCGCGGCACTCGAAGGCGCCCTATGACCACCCCCACGACCCCGGCACAGCCACGCACTGCCGAAGTCACCCGCAACACCGCCGAGACGAAGATCCGCGTGCGCGTCGACCTCGACGGCATCGGCCAGGCCAAGCTCGCCACCGGCATCGGCTTCTTCGACCACATGCTCGACCAGATCGCCCGCCATGGCCTGATCGACCTCGACATCGACTGCGAGGGCGACCTGCACATCGACGGCCACCACACGGTGGAAGACGTGGGCATCACGCTCGGCCAGGCGGTGGCCAGGGCCGTGGGCGACAAGAAGGGCATCCGCCGCTACGGCCATGCCTACGTGCCGCTCGACGAAGCGCTGTCGCGCGTAGTGATCGATTTCTCGGGCCGTCCCGGGCTCGTCATGGACGTGCCTTTCACCAGCGGCATGATCGGCGCCTTCGACACGCAGCTGACCTACGAGTTCTTCCAGGGCTTCGTGAACCATGCGGGCGTGACGCTGCACATCGACAACCTCAAGGGCGTGAACGCACACCACCAGTGCGAGACGGTGTTCAAGGCCTTCGCGCGCGCGGTGCGCGCCGCGCTGGAACTCGACCCGCGTTCGGCCGGTGTCATCCCCTCGACCAAGGGTTCGCTCTAATTCTTGAACGAAATCGGACTGCAGCGCCCGTCCCGCCTGCGCGAGCAGCTATCAATTCAGTAGCAAGCCACTTCCTATGAACAGCGTCGCCGTCGTCGACTACGGCATGGGCAACCTCTGGTCCGTCTCGCAGGCGGTGCGCCACGCGGCCGATGCGGCGGGCGTCGAGGTTTTCGTCACCTCCGACCCCGAGGTGGTGCGCAAGGCCACGCGCGTGGTGCTGCCGGGGCAGGGCGCCATGCCCGACTGCATGCGCGAGCTGCGCGATTCCGGCCTGCAGCAGTCGGTGCTCGAGGCGGCGGCCAGCAAGCCGCTCTTCGGCGTGTGCGTGGGCATGCAGATGACGCTGTCGCACAGCGACGAGGGCCCCACGCCCGGCCTGGACCTGATCCCGGGCGAGGTGGTGCGCTTCCAGCTCGAGGGCCAACGCCAGCCCGACGGCAGCCTCTACAAGGTGCCGCAGATGGGCTGGAACCAGGTCTTCCAGGCCCGGCCGCACCCCGTGTGGGCGGGCGTGCCCGACGGGGCGTACTTCTATTTCGTCCACAGCTTCTACGCGCGGCCGCGCGATGCGGCGCACAGTGTGGGCGAGGCGGATTACGGCGCGCGCTTTACCGCTGCGGTGGCACGCGATAACATTTTTGCGACCCAGTTCCACCCCGAGAAGAGTGCGGACCACGGGTTGCAGCTGTACCGAAACTTCCTCCACTGGAACCCCTGACGTCCTGAACCTGCCGTCCGCGCGGCTGCCTCCGGGCCTGCGCACGCCTGTCCTGCCGGCGTCTTCCATCTCCCTCCTTTCTTTCCTCCAGCGACCGTTTTCCGCGTCCCACCATGCTTCTGATTCCCGCGATCGACCTCAAGGATGGCCACTGCGTTCGACTCAAGCAGGGCGACATGGACCAGTCGACCGTCTTCAGCGAAGACCCGGCCGCCATGGCACGCCAGTGGGTGGACAAGGGCGCACGCCGCCTGCACCTGGTCGACCTGAATGGCGCCTTTGCCGGCAAGCCGCAGAACCACGCCGCCATCAAGGCCATCCTGCGCGAGGTGGGCGAGGACATCCCGGTGCAACTGGGTGGCGGCATCCGCGACCTGGACACCATCGAGCGCTACATCGACGACGGCCTGCGCTACGTCATCATCGGCACGGCCGCGGTGAAGAACCCGGGCTTCCTCAAGGACGCCTGCAGCGCCTTCGGCGGCCACATCATCGTGGGGCTGGACGCCAAGGACGGCAAGGTCGCCACCGACGGCTGGAGCAAGCTCACCGGCCACGAGGTGGCCGACCTGGGCAAGAAGTTCGAGGACTACGGCGTCGAGTCCATCATCTACACCGACATTGGCCGCGACGGCATGCTCTCGGGCATCAACATCGACGCGACCGTGAAGCTCGCGCAGGCGCTGACCATTCCCGTGATCGCCTCGGGCGGCCTGTCGAACATGGCCGACATCGAGAAGCTCTGCGCCGTCGAGAGCGAAGGCGTCGAGGGCGTGATCTGCGGGCGCGCGATCTACTCGGGCGACCTGGATTTCGCGGCGGCACAGGCGAGGGCGGACGAACTGGCCGAGTGAGGCTGGCGGCGCTGTCTGGATACGGACAGCCGAACGCAGAGGGCGCGAAGGTTTCGCAAAGGGCGCAGAAGAAATTCCTCAAAGGTTTTTTCTGCGTCTTCTGCGAGACCTCTGCGCCCTCTGCGTTCAACGGTTCCCGATCCCGTATCCAAAGGCGCTTCCGATGCTCTCCACCCTCGCCATCGCCAACTACCGTTCGCTGCGCCAGCTGACGGTGCCGCTGGCGCGGCTCACGGTCGTCACCGGGCCGAACGGGAGCGGCAAGTCGAGCGTGTACCGTGCGATGCGGCTGCTGGCCGAGGTGGCGCAGGGCGGCGTGGTGCGCTCGCTGGCGCGCGAGGGCGGGCTGAGCTCCACGCTGTGGGCCGGGCCGGAGCGGATCTCGGCCGCCATGCGGCGTGGGGAGGTGGCCGTCCAAGGCACGGCACGCAAGCGCAGCGACCCGCCCGTTCGGCTCAAGCTCGGTTTCGGCGCGTCGGTTGCAGACGCTTTCGGCTATGCGATCGAGATCGGCTTCCCGGCAGAGATGCCGTCCTCTGCCTTCACCCTCGATCCCGAGGTCAAGCACGAGGCTGTCTGGAGCGGCGCCCAACTGCGGCCGGCCACACTCCTGGTCGAGCGCGAAGGTGCCGCGCTGCGCGGTCGCACCGACGCGGGCGGCTGGCAGGCCCTCGGCCGCCCCGTGCCGGCGTGGGCCAGCATGCTCACCGAGTTCGCCGACCCGCGCAGCGCGCCCGAGATGCTGGCGTTGCGCGAGCAGGTGCGCGGCTGGCGCTTCTACGACCACTTCCGTACCGACGCGGACGCCCCGGCGCGCCAGCCGCAGCTCGGCACGCGCACGCCGGTGCTGTCGGCCGACGGCGCCGACCTGGCGGCGGCCGTGCAGACCATCTTCGAGATCGGCGACGGCGGCGCGCTGCAGGCTGCGGTGGACGATGCCTTCCCTGGCGCCCGGGTCGAGGTGCAATGCAGCGGCGACGGCCGCTTCGCCCTGCAGATGCGGCAGCACGGCCTGCTGCGCCCGCTGGCGACGGCCGAACTCTCCGACGGCACGCTGCGCTACCTGCTGTGGACCGCGGCGCTGCTGTCGCCGCGACCGCCGCCGTTGCTGGTGCTCAACGAACCCGAGACCAGCCTGCACCCGGACCTGCTGCCGGCGCTGGGCCGGCTGGTCGTGCGTGCGGCGCGCGACACGCAGGTGATCGTGGTGTCGCACGCCAACCGCCTGATCGCTGCACTCGATGCGGCGGCCGAGGCCGGCGCGCTGCAGTCCATCGCCCTGGAGAAGGATTTCGGTGAGACGCGCATCGCCAACCTGGACCTGGACGAGATTCCGGCCTGGCACTGGCCCACGCGCTGAAGGCCGCGGGAACAGGAAGGGCCCGCCGTAAGCGTCCGGCGAACCCGTCTTGACGACGTACGCTGAGGTCAGGCCGACGCGGTCGGCTGCCAGTGATGCGGCAGCAGTTCGGCGATCCGGCTGGCGGGCTGCGTTGGCAGCCGCTCGAGGATGTCACGCATATAGGCGTAGGGGTCGAGTCCGTTGAGCTTGGCCGAGTGGATCAAGCCCATGACCGCAGCGGCACGCTTGCCGGCGCGCAGTGATCCGGCGAACAGCCAGTTCTGCCGCCCGAGCGCGATCGGCCGGATGCGGTTCTCCACCCAGTTGTTGTCGATCGGTAGATCGCCGTCGTCCAGGAAGCGCGTCAGCGCCACCCAGCGGTTGAGGCTGTAGTCGATCGCCCGCGCAGTGGCCGAGCCGTCCGGGATCTTATGCCGCTGCTGGTGCATCCACTGGTGCAGCGCATCGGCTACCGGTCGTGATCGTCGTCGTGCGTCGAGCCGGGCCTGGCTGTCGGCGTCGGCCACCTCGCGCTCCACGTCGTACAGCGCGCCGAAGAACTTCAGCGCCTGCTCGCCGACCTGGCTGCCATGGTTGACCCACAGCTCGTGGAACTTGCGCCGTGCGTGCGCCATGCAGCCCACCTCGGTCACGCCCATCTCGAAGCAGGCCTTGTAGCCGCTGAAGTCGTCGGTGACGAGCTTGCCCTGCCATCCCGGCTTATCACGGGTCCCCGGCAGCTTGAGGAAGTCGCGCACATGCTGACCGCCTCGGCTGTCGGCGAAGTCGAAGACGACGGCCTTGATCGGGTTGAAGGGCGTGGTGCAGTAGCTCCACAGGTACGCGCGGTGCGTCTTGCCGTGGCCGGGCTTGAGCATCGCCACCGGCGTCTCGTCGGCATGCAGCACGGGCTGCCTCAGCAGTTCGGCCGCCAGGGCGTCCACCAGCGGCTGCAGCTGCACGCCGCATTCGCCCACCCACTGGGCCAGGGTCGAGCGGGCGATCAGATGCCCGGCGCGATCGAAGATCGCTTCCTGGCGGTACAGCGGCAGGTGATCCAGGTACTTGGCCACCAGCACCTGGGCCAAGAGGCCCGTGGTGGGCAGCCCCTTGTCGATGACGTGCGGCGCCACCGGCGCCTGCGTGATCCTCTCGCAGCACTTGCACACCCACTTGCCGCGGATGTGGCGCTCCACCGTGAACACGCCCGGCTGGTAGTCCAGCTTCTCGGCCACGTCCTCGCCGATGCGCTGCATCGGCGTGCCGCAGCCGCAGGTGGTGTTCTCGGGCTCGTGCCGGATCTCGCGGCAGGGCAGGTTCGCCGGCAGCCTCTCGCGCTTCGGTACTTGCTTCTCACCGGCCGCCTTGGCCGAGGGTTGCATCCCATCGATCTCGGCCGCAACAGCCGCCAGGTCGCTGTCCAGCGTCTCTTGCAGCAGGCTCTTCTGCTCGGCGTTGTAGGCCTCGCTCCTGGCGGCGAACTTCAACCGCTTGAGGACGGCGTTCTCGTGCGTGAGCTTGTCGATGACCGCCTGCTTGAACGCAACCTCGGTGCGCGCGGCACGCAAAGCCTGGCGCAGTTGTTGCGGATCCAGCGTGTCAAGGTCTTCGGCGATCACGGAACGTGATCGTGCCGCGCCTCATGCCTGCGGGCCATCGGCACATGCCGCAATGGACGAGCTATAGCAACGTGATCACGCCGGCTTCTCCGATGCGCTGCCACGGCAGGCCCAGCACCAACGCATCGAACTGCGGCCGGCTCAGCGTCAGCGTGCCACTGACGTCCTTGGGCCAAGCGAATTTGCCGCTGTTCAAGCGACGTGCTGCTAGCCACACGCCGATGCCATCGTGCACGAGCACCTTCATGCGGTTGGCTCGCCGATTGGCGAACAGGTAGGCGTGGTGCGGCCGTGCTGCCCCGAACACCGTGACCACCCGGGCCAGTGCAGCTTCGGTGCCGCAGCGCATGTCCAGTGGCTGCACGGCCATCCACACCGCCTCAACCTTGATCATGAGCGCGGATCACCGAAGTAACTCTCGCGTCCAGGCCGCGAAGTCCGCTGCGGCCGACACCGGCCACGTCACCTTCATCGTCACCGCACCGCGGCGCAGTTCGACCTCGATGCCGCCGCACGCTGAGGTCTGCATCGCGGCTTGCGACGCGATGGCCACAGCCACGAACTCGCGAGGCTTGACGGCAGTCGCCCGCTCACCCTCTCGCGCCAGCTGCCGCCAACGGTGCACGACGTTGGCATTGATGCCGCGCGACATCGCCACCTTGGCCACCGACGCGCCAGGCGCGTCGCACTCCGCCATCACCTCAGCCTTCAGCTCCTCGCTGTACCGCCGCCGCCCCGTCGCCTTGTCGCTTGCCATCGCGTCCACGTAGAAGTTAAGTGGACACGATCCTTCAGCGGCAGACGCGCTGGTTCAAGATGCCTTCGCCGGACGCTTACGGCCCGCCGGCAAAATGTTCGGCAGGCCCGTTTGCTATCAAATTCATAGCTGGTTGCGCCCGTCGCACGGGCGCTGCAGGCCGATTCGATGCCTATTCCGGCTTCACCGCCATGGTCTGGATGAGGGTCTCCAGCTGCGCGCTCATCGGCAGGTTCAGGCTCGTGCCCGAGGGCAGCTTGCGCAGGAACCAGCGCTTGTACTGGCGCTCGACCTCGCCGTCCTCGGCCAGCACCTGGAAAGCGTCCTTCACCACCTTGGCCAGTTGCGGGTCGTCCTTGCGGAACATGATCCCGTAGGGGTCGTAGGAGAGGAAGTCGCCCACCACCACGAAGGGGCCGCCGGGCTTGTTCGCGTTCTCGGCGATCAGGCCGTAGAGCAGCACGTCGTCGGTCGCGAAGGCATCCACTTCGCCGCTGGCCACCTTGGCGAAGCCTTCGGCGTGGTCCTTCGACACCACGAACTGGATGCCCAGCTTGAACTTCTCCGAGAGCTCGCGCATGGCCTTCTCGTTGGTCGTGCCGGCCGTCACGTCGACCTTCCTGCCGGCCAGGTCGCGGAAGTCGCGGATCGGCGAGCCCTTCTTCACCATGAGCTTGGTGCCGGCCACGAAGACGATGGGCGAGAAGGCGACGCGCTTCTGCCGCTCCACGTTGCTGGTGGTGGAGCCGCATTCCAGGTCGACGCGGCCGCTGGTCACGGCGTCGATGCGGTTGTCCGAGGTGACGGGCTCCCAGCGGACCGTGAGGCTGCGGTTGACCGCGTCCTCGATCGCCGTGACGAGCGCCTTGCACAGTTCGACCGAGTAGCCGATGGGCTCCTTGCGCGGGCCGACGTACGAGAAGGGCACCGAAGATTCGCGGTAGCCCAGCGCGATGGTGCCCGACTGGCGCACCTTGGCCAGCGTGCCGGTCAGGGCGGCCGGCGCGGGCGGTGCGTCTTGTGCCTGGGCACCGAGGCAGAAGGCGGCGGCCAGTCCGAAGACCGCCGCGCGCACGGATGAGGCGATGGCCATGACCTGACGTCCCGTGCGCTCACGCATGCGCGGGGTGCGCCATGGTCGTGGCGGCCTCGCCATCGAGCCGGCGCGCGTTGTCCGCGGCTTCCGCCTCGGGCAGCAATTCGCCCTCCCATTTGGCGACCACGGCGCTGGCGATGGA
>JAFEEH010000141.1 GCA_018241185.1 Pseudomonadota bacterium
AAGCTCAAGGCGCTGGCCGTCACGGGACCGAAGCGCGACCCGCAACTGCCAGATGTGCCGACGGTCAAGGAACTGGGGCTGGGCGGCATGGAGTCGGTGGGCTTCCAGGGCCTGGTCGGGCCGGCCGGCATGCCCAAGGATGTTGTAGAGCGGCTCTCTGCGGAGTTGGCCAAGGCGCTCGCGCAGCCCGACGTGCAGGCCAAGTTCGCCACCGCGGGCGCCGAGGTGCATTCCCTCGGGCCGGTGGAGTTCGCCGCCTTCGTGAAGGCCGACAACGAGAAGTGGGCCAAGCTGATTCGTGAACGCAAGTTGCAACTCGATTGATCCCACCCATGAACACGTCGATTGACACCGGCCGGCGACCCGTTCTTCGGGCTGCGCTCGGCCTTGCTGCCCTGGGCGCCATCGGCCTGATGCGACCGGCGCATGCGCAGGAGGTGCCGCGTACCCTGCGCCTCGTTGTCGCCTATCCGGCCGGCGGCGTGAGCGACGTGGTGGCGCGCGCCCTGGCCGATCGCCTGGCCGCACAGATGGGCATCACGGTGATCGTCGACAACCGCGCGGGTGCCAGCGGCGCCATCGGCATGGACGTGGTGGCCAAGGCCGCCCCCGACGGCGCGACCCTGGGCTTCGCGGCCATCAGCCCGCTGGTGCTGAGCCCGCACCTGGGCAAACTGCCCTACGACCCGCTGCGTGACGTCGCGCCGGTGGCCAGCGTCATGTACTCGCCCGTGCTGTTGCTCGCCACGCCGGCCAGCACCAGCGCGGATTTCGCGGCGCTGATGGAGGTTGCCCGCGCGCAGCCGGGGGCGGTGCGCTGGGCCACTTCGGGCCCGGCGTCGCTGGGCCACATCATGCTGGAGCAGCTGCGCGCGGCCGCGCGGGTGGACATCACGCACATTCCGTACAAGGGCGGCGGCCAGCAGATGAACGATGCGCTGTCGGGCCAGTTTGAGGTGCTGTCGACCAACGCCGGCCCGGCCGTCGCGGCGCAGATCCAGGCCGGCAAGCTGCGCCCGCTGGCGGTGGGCGCGCCCGCGCGGCTCGACACGCTGCCGCAGGTGCCGACGCTGGCCGAACTGGGCTACCGCTCGGCCAGCCTGTCGTCGCAGTTCGGCGTCTTCGCGCCGGCGGCGCTGCCGCCGGCGCTGGTGGCGCGCTACAACGCCGAGATCAACAAGGCGCTGGCCAGCCCCGAGCTGCGCGCCAAGCTCACCGCCACCGACAACGTGCCCACCGGTGGCAGCCCCGGCGACTTCGCCCGCGAGATCCTGGCGGAATACGAGAGCAACGGCCGCATCATCCGGGCCGCCGGGATCAAGGCCGACTAGCAAGGCAGGTCGGCCGCCCCGCGGCTTGCGGCAGACGTCAGCCTACCTTATAGTAGGTCGATGGCCGCCACCAATCCCTCTGCCTTCGGCACCCGCGACGAGATCCTTCGCGTCGGGCGCGAGCTGGTGCAGACGCGCTCCTACCTGGGCTTCAGCTTCCAGGACGTGGCCGACGCGGTCGGCGTGCGCAAGGCCAGCCTCTACCACCACTTCCCGACCAAGGAGG
Organism: Pseudomonadota bacterium; assembly: GCA_018241185.1. GTDB lineage: Bacteria > Pseudomonadota > Gammaproteobacteria > Burkholderiales > Burkholderiaceae_C > Xenophilus. The sequence continues at coordinate 1,558 of JAFEEH010000141.1, forward strand.
CGCTGGGCATCGAGGTACTGAAGGAGGCGGCGCAGGCCTTCGACGCCTGGGCCGCACGCCGCGCCGGCGCGCCGGCCGAGCGGCTCGACGCTTACTTCCGCATGTACCGCAACGGCCTGCAGGCCGGCTCGGCGGTCTGCCCGGCGGGTGCATTGGTGCCGGGCTGGGCCTGCATCAACGAGGACCTGCAGGCGGCCGTGCAGGGCTTGCGCCAGGCGCAGGTGCGCTGGCTGGCCGGCGTGCTGGGCGAACTGGGGCGAGACGCGCCGGTGGCGCAGCGGCAGGCGGCGTGGATCTACGCGACCTGCCAGGGCGCGCTCATTACCGCTCGCATGAGCGGGCGCGTTCGCGATTTCGACGAGGTGACAGCCCAGTTGCGCGACGTGCTGCTGGACTGAAGCGCCTTTCCGTGGGGCATGCATCGCATGCCCTTTTCTTTGGCTCAAAAGACTACCGATCGGTAGGTAGTCGAATGCAAGGAGATCGATCCATGAAAGCCCTCATCAGCGCGTACGCGCGTTCCCCTTTCCACTTCGCTCGTAAGGGTCGGCTCGCCGAGGTGAGGCCCGACACGCTGGCGGCCGAGGTCGTCAAGGGCCTGCTCGCGCGCACCGACCTCGACCCCGCGCTGCTGGAGGACGTGATCCTCGGCTGCGCCTATCCCGAGGCGGCGCAGGGCAACAACCTGGCGCGCATCGTCGGCCTGCTGGCCGGCCTGCCCGAGGCCGTGGGCGGCATGACGGTGAACCGCTTCTGCGGCTCGTCGATGCAGGCGGTGCACATCGCCGCGGCGCAGATCGAGGCCGGCATGGGTGAGGCTTTTCTCTGCGTGGGCGTGGAGTCGATGACGATGGTGCCGCAGGGCGGCTTCAACTTCTCGCCCAGCCCCGAGCTGCTGGCGAACACCGCCGCCTACCTGTCGATGGGCGAGACGGCCGAGAACGTGGCCGAGCGCTGGCAGGTGAGCCGCGCCGACCAGGAGCTGCTGGCGCTGCAGTCGCACCAGAAGGCGGCCCGGGCGCGTGACGAAGGGCGACTGGCCGCGGAGATCGTGCCGATCCGCCTGCCCGATGGCGAGGTGGTCAACGCTGACGGCTGCATCCGCCCCGGCACCACGCTGGAAGCGCTGGCGGGGCTCAAGCCGGCCTTCCGGCCCGACGGCGTCGTGACGGCAGGCACCTCGTCGCCATTGACAGACGGCGCGGCGGCGGTGCTGGTGACCAGCGACGACTTTGCGGCGCGGCACGGCCTGTCCCCGCTGGCCCGCGTGCGCAGCTTCGCCACCGTGGGTGTGGACCCGGCCATCATGGGCATCGGCCCGATCCCGGCCACGCGCAAGGCGCTGGCGCGTGCGGGCCTCGCGGTCGACCAGCTCGACGTGGTGGAGATCAACGAGGCCTTCTCCTCGCAGGCCCTGGCCTGCATCCGCGACCTGGGCCTGGACCCGGCGACCGTGAACGTCGACGGGGGCGGCCTGGCGATCGGCCATCCGCTGGGCGCCACGGGCGCGCGCATCACGGGCAAGGCGGCGGCGCTGCTGTCGCGCGAGAAGGGGCGCTATGCGCTGTCGACGCAATGCATCGGCGGCGGCCAGGGCATTGCGACGGTGCTCGAGCGGCCCTGATGCATCGCTTGCGCCGACACCGGACAATCGCCCGACCGCCGACGGCGGATTCACACGGAGCCCAGCCATGAGCGATGCCAACCCGCCCCGCCTGTACCTCGAGGACCTTCAGGTCGGCGATCGTTTCACAAGCCGTGAGCATGCCCTGGACGCCGCGCAGATCATCGCCTTCGCGACGCAGTTCGACCCACAACCCTTCCACACCGACCCCGAGAAGGCGGAGCACACCTTCTTCCGCGGCCTGGCCGCGAGCGGCTGGCACACCGCGGCGCTGACGATGAAGCTGCTGGTCGAGAGCGGCATTCCGCTGGCCGACGGCATCATCGGCTCCGGCGGCGAAGTCGCCTGGCCGCAACCCACGCGGCCGGACGACGTGCTGCACGTGGAGAGCGAGGTGATGGAGATCATCCCTTCGCGCTCGAAGCCCGAGCGCGGCATGGTCGTGATGCGCTGCGAGACGCGCAACCAGCGCGGCGAAGTGCTGCAGCGCTTCTCGCCGAAGCTGGTGGTATCGCGCCGGCCGAAGGCCTGAGGTTCCTCAGGCAGGTTGCTGCAGTGCTTCCAGTTCGGCGTCGCTGAACCCCGCCTTCGCCCGCGCCTCGAGGTTGAAGGGCGGCTTCAGCCGCGGTGCCTCGTGGCGGCGGTACAGCACGCGGTAGTGCGCCAGCGGCTCGAGCCCCTCGCGCGCGCACAGCCAGGCGTACCAGCGGTTGCCGATGGCCACGTGCCCGATCTCGTCGCGCAGGATGAGGTCCAGGATCTCCACCGCGCGCAGTGCATCGGGTGTGTTCACCCGCCGCAGCTTGGCCTGGATGAGCGGCGTGGCGTCCAGCCCGCGCGCCTCCAGCGTGCGTGGCACCAGCGCCATGCGTGCGACCACGTCGTTCTTCGTCTTCTCGCACATGGTCCACAGGCCGTCGTGGCCGGGAAAGTCGCCGTAGCGCCAACCCATCGTCTGCAGGTGGGCGTGGATGAGCGTGAAGTGGTACGCCTCCTCGTCGGCCACGCGCAGCCAGTCGCGGTAGTACGCCGCAGGCATGCCGTCGTAGCGCCACATCGCGTCGAGCGCGAGGTTGATGGCGTTGAACTCGATGTGGCAGATCGAATGGACCAGCGCGGCGCGGCCTTCGTCGGTGGAGGGCGAGCGCGTGGGCACCTCGGTGGCCGACACGCGCGCCGGCCGGTCTGGCCGGCCGGGCACGCCGGCGTCGTCGCCGATGTTGCGCACGGCCTCGCACCAGGTCTCGTCTGCTATCGATTCCATAGCTGCCTGCGACCACAGGGCGCGCGTTGCGGCCACTTTCTCATCGGGATCGGTGAGGCGGAGCGCATGCAGGGCACGCAGGCGAGGGTGCATCCCTACAATTCTAGGGATCGCATCGCCGACGGCCCTGCGCCTGTGTGGCGGGCGCCTTCATCCCCCCCAATCCGAACACGCTGGAGACTTCCCGATGGCCCTGTATGAACTCGACGGCGTCGCGCCGCAACTCGCCGCCGGCGCCTGGGTGGCCGACAGCGCCCAGGTCATCGGCAACGTGAAGATGGACGTGGACAGCAGCGTGTGGTTCGGCGCCGTGCTGCGCGGCGACACCGAGACGCTGACCATCGGCCGCAACAGCAACATCCAGGACCTGTCGGTGCTGCACGCCGATGTCGGCTGCCCGCTGACCATCGGCGAGAACGTGACCGTGGGCCACCAGGTCATGCTGCATGGCTGCACGATCGGCGACAACTCGCTCATCGGCATCCAGGCGGTGGTCTTGAACAACGCCAGGATCGGCCGCAACTGCATCGTCGGCGCCGGCAGCGTGGTGACGGAGGGCAAGGAGTTCCCCGACAACTCCCTCATCATCGGCGCGCCCGCCAAGGTGGTACGCACGCTCGACGAGGCGGCCGCCGCCAAGCTGCGCCAGAGCGCGGAGCACTACGTGGACAACGCCCGGCGCTTCGCCTCTGGCCTGAAAAAGATCGCTTGAATGAAGTTCAGTCGCTGCCTCCTGCCCGTTTTCCCTGTCAAGGCACCCGCGGAACCGGCTTGGCCGGGCTGCTGCGTGCGCCCCCTTGAGGGGAAGCGCCGCAGGCGCCTGGGGGTGTAAGGCGATGTCCGAACTGCACACCTTTCTTTTCGATGGCCTTCCCGTGCGCGGCATGGTGGTGAGGCTCGACCAGGCCTGGCAGGAGGTGCTGGCGCGCCGCGCCTCCAACACCCACACCGGCGCCTACCCGCAGCCGGTGGCCGAACTGCTGGGCGAGATGACGGCAGCGGCGACGCTGATGCAGGCCAACATCAAGTTCAAGGGCTCGCTGATCCTGCAGATCTTCGGCGACGGGCCGGTCAAGGTGGCGGTGGCCGAGGCGCAGCCCGACCTGGGCGTGCGCACCACCGCCAGCGTGGTGGGCGAGGTCGCGGTCGACGCGGCCCTGCCCGACCTGGTCAACGTGAACAACAAGGGCCGCTGCGCCATCACGCTCGACCCCAAGGACCGCCTGCCCGGCCAGCAGCCCTACCAGGGTGTGGTGCCGCTCTTCGGCGACCGCGGCGAGAAGCTGGGCAAGCTGAGCGACGTGCTGCAGCACTACATGCTTCAAAGCGAGCAGCTCGACACCACGCTGGTGCTGGCGGCCGACGACCAAGTGGCGGCGGGCCTGCTGATCCAGCGCCTGCCGGTGACTGGCGAGGGCAACCTGGCCGGCGGCGCCGCGCGCGCCAACGAAGACGACATCGGCCTGAACGAGGACTACAACCGCATCGCCACGCTGGCCGCCAGCCTGACGCGCGAGGAGTTGCTCACGCTCGATGTCGAAACCATCCTGCGGCGCCTCTTCTGGGAAGAGAAGTTGCTGCGTTTCGAGCCGCGCAGCGGCATGCTGGGCCCGCACTTCGCCTGCACCTGCAGCCGCGAGCGCGTGACCAACATGCTGCGGGGCCTGGGCCGGGAAGAGGCCGAGAGCATCCTGGCCGAGCGCGGCAACATCGAGGTGGGCTGCGACTTCTGCGGCAAGCAGTACCGCTTCGACCCGGTCGATGCGGCGCAGATCTTTACCTCGCCGGGCGACCAGATGCCGGGCAGCAGCGTCGTCCAGTAGGGGCGTTCAGCCCGTGCGGCCGGCCAGCAGGTCGGTGAAGAGCCGGTGCTCGCAGCCTGGATCGGAGCACTTGTCGCAGGGCCAGTTCCAGGCTTGCGATTCAGTGCCTTTTCGGCCCGCAGCGCCCGTCTGCTCTGCGCAGTCCGCTATGGAATTAATAGCATTCCAGGCGTTGGCGAGCCGTTCCGGGCCGCTGCCGTGCACGACCGTGTAGGGCACGCCGCCGCGCGCCAGGGCCGCGCGGACCAGCGCATCGACCGGCTCTCGCACATGGGGTCCGTCGCGCTGCAGGCCGTCGGCCACCCACGGCAGGTCCAGGGCCGTGAGCAGGGTGATGCTGCAGCGGCGCTGCGCGGCGAGCGCGGCGTCGTAGAGCGATGTGTCGTCGAACAGCAGGTCGCTGTAGACGGCCGTCATCAAGGCCGTGGTATCGGCCACGGCGATGCCGCCCGCTGCGGCCACGGCGATGCGGTGCGTCTGCTCTTCGGCGATGCCGGCCTGCTCGTCGGGCCGCGGCGTGCGGCCTTCGCGGTCGCACCATTCGCGCAGGTATTCGCCCACGAGGCTTGCGCCGATGTCACGCGCCTGCAGGCGCGCCGCGAGCGCGCGGGCCAGTTCGGTCTTGCCGGTGCTCTCGGCGCCGAGCACGGCGATCACGCAGCCGGCGGGCAGGCGCGGGGTCATGCCGTTCGAACGGCTGGCGCCGCCACCGTGGGCAGACGCCGGCGCCAGGCGACATAGCCTGCGACGCTGAGCGCGGCGAACACGGCGTACAACCCCACGGTCAGCCACAGCCCCTTGTGCACGAAAAGGCCGACGCTGACGAGGTTGACCGCCAGCCAAACGCCCCAGTTCTCGATGAACTTGCGCGCCAGCAGCACCTGCCCGACCACGCTCAGCGCGGTCACGAAGCCGTCGGACCAGGGGACGTCGGTGTCGGTGAAGCGGCGCAGGAACAGGGCCAGGGCCGGCCACAGCAGCGCCGCGGCGAGGACGGCGGCGAGCCAGCCGCGGGAAGACAGACGCGCCACGTGCAGGCTGCTGCCGTCGGCGCGGTGCCCGCGCAGCCACTGGAACCAGCCCCAGGCGGCCATCACGGCGAAAAAGACCTGCAGGCTCGCGTCGCCGTAGATGCGGTGCGCGGCGAACACGCCCACGTACAGCAGCGAACTGAGCATCGCCAGCGGCCAGCCCCAGTGGATCTCGCGCATGTTGCAGGCCACCATCGCCAGTGCCAGCACGGCGGCGACGAGTTCGAGCCAGGAGGCCGGTGCGCCACCGATGTGGAAGGCGGGGGCGCCCAGGAGGTCGAGCAGCCAGGTCATGAAGGAAGGGCGTGCTGGCCGTCGTCAGGGTGAACGGTACGCGCGCCGCGCGCACCGTTCACTTGGCGATCTGGACGAGGATCTCGTTGGGCTTGACCATGCCCAGCTCCTGCCGGGCGCGCTCCTCGACCATCTCGATGCCTTCCTTGAGGTCGTTCACCTCGGATTCCAGGCGCTCGTTGGCGATCTGCGCCTTGGCGTTGGCCTCTTTCTGGTCGTTGAGCTTCTTCTGCAACTGGGCCACTTCGGGCACGCTCCCGCGCCCGGTCCACAGCTGGAACTGCAACAGCACCAGCAGGAGGACCAGGACGATCGGAACGACGAAACGGGAGCGCATGGCCCGCCGCGGGTACCGGCTACTTCAGGTTGTAGAAGGCGGCGCGGCCGGGGTAGCTGGCGACGTCGCCGAGGTCTTCCTCGATGCGCAGCAACTGGTTGTACTTGGCGATGCGGTCCGAGCGCGAGAGCGAGCCGGTCTTGATCTGGCCGGCGTTGGTGCCCACGGCGATGTCGGCGATGGTGCTGTCCTCGGTCTCGCCCGAGCGGTGGCTGATCACGGCGGTGTAGCCCGCACGCTTGGCCATCTCGATGGCGGCGAATGTCTCGGTCAGCGTGCCGATCTGGTTGATCTTGATGAGGATCGAGTTGGCGATGCCCTTGTCGATGCCTTCCTTCAGGATCTTCGTGTTGGTCACGAACAGGTCGTCGCCCACCAGCTGCACCTTCTTGCCCAGCCGATCGGTCAGCAGTTTCCAGCCGTCCCAGTCACCTTCGTGCATGCCGTCCTCGATCGAGATGATCGGATACTTGTCGCACCAGGTGGCGAGCATGTCGGTCCAGCTGGCGGCCGACAGCTGCAGGCCGCCTTCGCCGGCCAGCACGTACTGGCCGTCCTTGTAGAACTCGCTGGCGGCGCAGTCCAGGCCCAGGGCGATCTGCTCGCCCGCGGTGTAGCCGGCCTTGTCGATGGCTTCGAGGATCAGCTGGATGGCCGCCTCGTGGTTCTCGACGTTGGGCGCAAAACCGCCTTCGTCGCCCACGGCGGTGGGCATGCCACGCGAGTCGATGATCTTCTTGAGCGCGTGGAACACCTCGGCGCCGTAGCGCAGCGCCTCGCGGAAGGTGGGCGCGCCCACCGGGATGATCATGAACTCCTGCAGGTCCAGGCTGTTGTTGGCATGCGCGCCGCCGTTGATGACGTTCATCATCGGCACCGGCATCTGCATGCCGCCCATGCCGCCGAAGTAGCGGTACAGCGGCAGGCCCGATTCCTCGGCGGCGGCGCGTGCCACGGCCATCGACACGGCGAGCGTCGCGTTGGCGCCCAGGCGGCTCTTGTTGTCGGTGCCGTCGAGGTCGAGCAG
>JAFEEH010000142.1 GCA_018241185.1 Pseudomonadota bacterium
ATGTCCATGGTGATCACTCCTCGTCCTCTGCTGCACAAAAAAACAGCAGAGTAGGTTGAACACCTGGCTCAATTTTGGGTCGGCACAACCCTCATAAGTGGCTCAGTTTTCGGTCGGCGCCAACAGCGGATGCTCAGCGTGGCCCTCGACGTGCGGCTGCACGGACGCGATGGCAGCGCAATGCACCGCACCGACAGCATCCTGGATGTTCTCGTGCGCCTGTTCTGCGACAGCCTCTGGAAGGCCCTGCACCAGGGTCCCGCGCGGCGCTACGAGGTGCGAGATGAGACACTGGCGCTGGTCCGGGGGCGCATCGACATCGCCCAGCAGGCGCGCCGCAACCTCGGCCGTCCCGACCGCATCGCCTGTACCTTTGAGGAGTTTACCGAGGACACACCGCTCAACCAAATCCTCAAGGCCACGCTGCGACTGCTCATCGGCGTCGTCCGCTCGGCCGACAACCAGCGCGACCTCACCGAACTATTGTTTTGCCTGGCTGATGTTTCCGATGTCCCACGCCAGTCGCTGGACTGGCATCGCGCCTCTACCAACCGTCTCACCTCGCGCTTTGCACCCTTGCTGCGCATGGCCAGAACCTTCCTGGACGGGGCCTCGTCAGACGTGCTTTCCGGGAGTGACCAGGGCTTCGCTCTCCTCTTCGACATGAACGTGCTCTTCGAGGAGTACATCGGACGCGTGCTGCAGCGCGCATTCGCGCCCGCAGGCCTGGATGTGCGGCGCCAGGGGCCGGTGCGGCACCTGGTGCTCAACCAGGGCGGCGCACCGGCGTTCAAGCTCAGGCCCGATGCCGTCGCGATGCGCGGATCGCGCGTCAGCTGGATCGTCGATACCAAGTGGAAACGACTGTCGCAACTGGCCACCCGCGAAGGAGTGGCGGCCGCAGACATGTACCAGATGTCCATCTACGCGCGGCAGTACCAGGCTGCGCACGTGATGCTGCTGTACCCGCACCACGCAGAGCTTGCCGGCAATGCAGGACTGCGCGCTGGTTACAGCCTTCTAGGCGACCGGTCGACCGACGGCGCAGCTGCGCGCATCAGTGTCGCAACGATCGACTTGCGCGATCTTGCATCGGTGCCCGATCGGCTGCAGGCGCTGCTCGGCGAGCAGGCAGCCGGCTGACGGATCATGCAACTGGCCGAAGGGACGATACTTTGTTCCGCCACCGATCTGGTCGGGTACCTCGAATGTGGGCATCTGGCCAGGCTGGACCTGCGCAATCTCCACCAACCTGTGGGCAAAGCGCCCGACGATGCCGCGGCTGCGCTCATTGCGCACAAGGGCACAGAGCACGAACATGCCTATCTGCAGCGCCTTCGCGACGAGGGCCGGGATGTCCTAGACATCGCTGCCGAGGGAGGGCTCTCGAGCAGAAGGTGGCGAGAACCTTGCTCGCCATGCAGGGTGGCGCGGGAATCATCTACCAGACCACGCTGCGCGATGGACACCTCATTGGACACGCGGACTACCTGCGACGCGTGCCTTGGCGACAAGATGGAGCTGAGCCAGCCGGTGCAAGGCACGCATCCCGGGCACTCGGGCGACTCTGCGCTCGAGTACCTGCTGGATGGTGTGTCAACCATCGCTGCCGACCCCGGAATCTTCCTCGCGACCAGCTGGCGCATGCACCCCCAAGTTTGCAGCTTCATCTCCGACGCGATGTATGACGCGCGCCTGCTGCCCGAGCCTGCAAACTCGACGCTGGTGCTTAAGGTGCGTGCGGATGCGCACTCCCTTCTGCGCCCCAGCGGCATCGTTCATGTCTCGCTCGACCACACGGGGGGCTCGCAGCAAAGCGAGGCCGAAGCGGCGCTTGTGAAAGAGCTGTACAGGTCGGCGCTTATGCAGTCATACACCGATCGCGAAGGCGAGGTGCACCGGATGACGGCGGACAACATCCTGGTCGTGGCGCCGTACAACGTGCAGGTCAACCTGCTCAAGAAGACATTGCCCGAAGGCGCACGCGTCGGCACGGTCGACAAGTTCCAGGGGCAGGAGGCCGAGCTGGTGATCGTCTCCATGGTCACATCCAGCGAAGACGATCTGCCGCGCAACATCGAGTTTCTTTACAGCCGCAACCGATTGAACGTGGCAATCTCGCATGCTAAGTGCACGGCTGTGGTCATCTACAACGCCGCGCTGACCGCCATTTGATGCACGACGACCGAACAGATGGTTCTCGTCAACACGCTGTGCTGGATGACCGCGGCTGGCGCCCAGACGAGTGGGCGGCGGAGTTCCGTCGGCATCGCTGGCACGGAGTCAGACCCAAGTGAAAGCTGCTCGACCCATGCAGCAACCTGTTCCCGAGGAAGCACAAGAATGGACAGAACCGTAGAACTCGCCGAAATCTACGCTCGATCGGGCCTTGCCGATGTGATTGCTGCGAAGCCTGGACCGTTGCGCTATGACAGCAAGCAGGACTTCTCGAAGCTGATGTTCGTCGAGAAGAGCCCGTTTCGGCTCAGCTCGATCGAGTTGTGGGATCCGAAGCGCCTGCCCACCTACTTCCGCATTCACTACCATGCCGATGCACCGCCGTGGTTCGTCGCCACGCTAGCCGGATGGAGCGGATTCCGGAACGCCAACTCGACGGGATCAAACTTTCTCGGCGACGCGCTGACTCATGCAGGTGCACTCGCACAACTCCTGATCAGCCGCGGGCGCGTCTAGGCTAAACGGGCCGTTGTGGCGCACGGGACCAGTCGAAGATCGGCCCTTGCTAGCCACTCGCTAGCCCTGCCCGTCATGCGCTCGGCGCTGAGTGCACAGAGGCATCTTGGGCCTCGCGCATCAGGCGCGCTCCTGTTTGCCTGGGCCGCCGGTGGGTGGCGGCGCTCGGAGGTGGCGTCCGCGCGCAGCGACCATTTGCAGAAGATGGAGCATCAAACCCGTCGGCGAGTCGGGCGCTAAGGACCGCATAGTCCTCAACGTGGCCGCGTGGCTGGGGCCGCGGTTCTGAATTGAACAAGTGGATGATTCGTTCGACGTGCCAGCGTTGCTCACGCGAAGCATTGGCACCCCATGTATGCGACCGTGCCTCGAGCCTCATGTTTGGCTTTAGATGTTGGTCTTCAGGCGCTGGCTTTCGTAGAGCCCGTCCAGCTCCAACTGGTGATTCTCCAGCCGGAGGAAGTAGAAGTTGCCGTCATCGCCTCGCTTGCCGACCATGAATGAACGGCCGTGGTACTGGCCGTTCGCTCCTGCTTTTGCCTTCTCCCACTCCTGCAGGAACTCGCCCTTCACCTCGACCAACGCTTGGCCGTCAGAGTGGCTTCGCCCCTCCACTGCGACGACGAAGTCCGGATAGAAGCCAGTCATCCCGCCGGACCATGCCCACAGCGCGATGGACCCCGGCTTGTCGGACGGATTGCGGTGCCACCAAAGCACTTCAGGGTCGGTGTCCAGCAGGTTGGCGAACTCTCGTTCATCCTTGTTAAGCCCTGGCGGAAAAACCCCGTAGACGTTGCGCGCCGAACGCGGAAGGCCGGCCGGCTCGATGATGGCGTCCGGCAGCGAAACGTCACGCACCTTCACCAAGGCTGCGCGAACTCGTTTGTGAGCCTCACGCACCAGCTTCGGGTTCCGGACCAGCACGAGGTCCAACTGGCGCCGGATGACTTCATCGTCCTCGGGTAGGGCGATGCCCTGACGGACCAACGCGGCGCGGAAACGCTCCTCGAGCCGGCGGAGAAACTCTCGCTCGTCCAAGTCGTCGAAAGGAAGGGCCACCTGCTTCGCACGCGCTGCAATGACAGACGGAGAGAGCTGCGCCAGTATGCTCTCGTCGGCAGGCGATTCGTCCTCGGTGAACAGTTCCTCAGTGCGCTGGGTGAGCTGGGTTCCCGTGCGGTCCCTGTCGCCGAGAACGCGAGTGAAGTCCACCAGACCCGCTACCTGCGCCTCGAAGTTGTCGGGCATGCTTGGCAGCAATTCCGTCTTCAGGGTCTGAGGTGCCTCCTGCTTACGCGGATAGCGCTTCTTGGTGATGCCGGACGCTGCGATGGCATCCGCCAAAGTCGGAGCTGTCGCAGCGGGCAAAGACGCCGGTCCCGGAGCAGCGGGTGCGGCTGGGGTGGTGTTCAACAAGTCGAGCTGCCCCCTACCTTGGAGCTGGGCGACAAGGTTGCGCGCAGTTTCAAGCACTTCCGCGCTCACATCGCTCAGAGTTGGCGTCTCGACTTGCGCCGGGGTGATGCCGGGAGCCTGTGCGTCGGAGGTATTCGTGACCGTCCTCAGCACGGTCTGCTCTTCACCCTGGGTGCTGACCAAGGTCATTTCGGAAGAATGGGCGCCGACCTCGAGAGTCAGAATCGCCTGCTGACCCAGCTGCGGCTCTTGGGCGCGCAAAGCGTTAATCAGGTCAGCTGCGCTCCGCAGGCCTTCCTGGTCCTCCTGGTTCGCAAGGAAGACATAACCATGCTGCAGCAGGTCAGGCACATATTCCCGGCCTTGCAGCAGGCGGTGAACGCGCATGATGCGGCCCACGACCTGGGTGCCGAATTCCCGGTCCCGAACGCCACGGAGCGCCGCCAGGGTAAACGCCCTTGGGGCGTCGAAACCCATGGCAATGGCCATCTTGAAAATCAGCACTTCCGCCGTCGGGTCATTCGCTACCGCGGCCAAGTTTTCGTCCGGTTCGTCGGAGGTGTGCTTGTGGACAGCTGCCGCGGCGAAACCCAGCTCGTTGACAAGGACCTTTTCAACGTCGTCGACAGATTCACCACCGTTCGGAACCTGGACCAGGAGCAACGGAGTGATGCCGACCTCGAGAGCATCGAGCTCCTGCTTGACGCGCCGATGCATCGACGCAGCCTGGGACAGCGCAATTCGTTCGAAGTCAAGCATCTTGGACTCATTGCCGGACCGCGCGATGAACCTCACCGTCTTCACGCCTTCCTTTAGCAAGCCGGCCGCCACGCCTTGGTCGCGAGTGATAGTCGCCCAGTCATCCGGGTTGCCCAGTTTGTAGCCGGTCTTTTGACTGAACTTCACGGCATCCTCATCTCGCGGGGTCGCCGTCATGAGGAGGGCGTAGTCCGGCTTCAGAATCGCCGAAAAGAACGTCGAAGCCTCGTGCGCCTTCTGAAGTCCATGGTGCGCTTCGTCCACCACACAGCCGATGCGGTAGCCGAGCTCGCGAGCTTGCAGAATCAAGTCGTCCACCGAGAGGCCGTCGTCGCGGGTTTCACGGAGAATTCGGCGAGCCTGTGAGGTGGCGACCGCTTGCCACGACAAAGCATAGACGCCGCCCGGTCGGAGCGATTCCGTGAAGCGGTCCGACTCGAGCGAAAGAAGTTTGACGGCAGGGGCCTCAGCCTGGAACGTGCGTTGGGCTTGGCCCACCAGTCCCACGAAGGGCACGAACCAGAACCAGATGACCTTTTCGTCAGCGGAAAAAGACTGCACCGTGTCTACGGCGATGAGCGTCTTCCCAACGCCGGTTGGCGCCTGAAGCATGACCGCGCCTTTGGCCAGTCGAAGCTTGGTGAGCTTCTCGGCGCTGCCTTGCAGGCGGGCGACAGCGTCGTACTGCGTCTTGAGATTCTTGAATCGAGCGACCAGCGCGTCGCGCATGTCACCCTGAAATGTCTTCAGCGTCGTTGTCATTCTTCTTCTCCTCCGGCCACCGCTGCCTGCTCCGGCTCTGCGTCCGCCAACAGAACGGCAGCTTTCCGGAAGTTGCCCAGCAACGTTTCCGGCAGCGAAAAGACCTGAGCACGCGGAACGGCCGCTGCAAATCGCGGGGTTGCCCACGCGTAGCAAATCACTGGCCCCTTGTGCTCGCTGGCCGCCTGTGCGAACTTGGCGACGTCAGCGGACTTCGTTCCGGTGGGGTACGCAATGGCTACGCCGTCGCTGGCAGTGACCCACCCCAATGGTCCTTCCAGCTTGTTAATGGGGAGCTGGTGCGCCAGACAAACAGCGTTCCAGACCACTTGGTTCGTGAGTTCACGCTCGAGCCGGTGCCGCAGGATGGGCTTCGCACGCAGGTAGGCGAATGCCCCGCCGTTGTCTGCCGGCAGAACTCGCCGCAGGCGCTGCGCGCAGACATCGCGGCAGATGTTCTTCTGCTTCTCTTCTTCCGTGCCGTCCAACCTGGCTTCTGTGCTGGAAACTGCGATGAAGGTCCGCTTGCCCCCGTCCTGTGCATTGAGCTTGGCCACCGCGTGTGCAGTCGTGCCACTCCCAGCGAAAAAGTCCAGGACGATGTCGTTCGGCTTGGACACGAACGTGAGGAGCTGAGTCATCAGCTCGGTCGGCTTCGGGTTGTTGAACGGCAGGACACCATCGAAGATTGCCTTGAGTTCGTTCGCTCCCTTGCGGCCGTCCAAGTCTATGACGCTCGGCAGCTTGGTCAGGAACTCGTTCGCGTAGACCTTGAGCTCCACGATTTTGGATTCATCTTCACCAAAGATGATGTGCCCGCCCTCCACCAGCTTTTTCATGGTGTCTTCGGGGTAGCGGTAGCCGTTTGCCGGCATCTTGCACGCTCGTCCGGTGACCGGGTGTGGGATGCCGTAGCGGTACCCCTTGGCGTCCGGCTTGTGGACACTGCGGCTACCGGCGTACACGCCGCCCTTGTCGATGAACTTGTAGTCTGCCAGCGGACCGAGGAATTCCTTGTTCTCCCGATACCAGGCCGTGTACGCCTGCTGGAGGGCGGCCGGGTCTGCGTGTTCGCGCTTCAGTTGCTCCCCGATTTCGAGGAGGAGCGCTTTCGAAGGGTGCTCCGCGGACTTCCACTCTGGCGGGTTGGCGTCCCTCTTCTTTGTGTAGATCAACACGTACTCGTGCTCCACCGTCACCCGGGTCGGGTGGTTGCTGGTGGAGTTGTGCCACACGATGTTGGCAACGAAGTTCCTGGGCCCAAAAACGCGGTCCAGCAGCAGCTTGAGGTTGTACAGTTCCGTATCGTCGATGGAGACCATGAACACGCCGTCGTCGGCGAGAAGGTCGCACGCGAGCTGCAACCGCGGGTACATGAACTCCAGCCAGGTGGAGTGCCGGTAGCGCGAGTTGGGGTCGAAGAACTTATCGTTGTAGACCCAGCCTTGCCGGTTCGACGCCGTGCTGCCGGTGTTGTACGGCGGGTCGACGTAGATGACGTTCATGCGACCGGCATGAGTCATCAGCAGGTGCCGCAAGGCGTCGAAGTTGTCGCCTTCGATGACGAGGTTCTTGTACGGACCCTGCCCATGGCAGAGTTCGGTCGCGAGTTCCAGCCCGACGAAATCGTCGTTCAGATGCTTGTCTTTCTCAATCTGGTCCCTCTCCCAGACCAAGCCGAAGTGGGCTTGGGCGTCCCGCTGCTTCAGCAGGTCAATGAGCTCGGGGGCAGAGAGGTGCGAGTAGTCGCGTTGAGGCATTTTGGTGATGTAGCGTGCGCGATCGTGAAGGCGTTCGTTCTCTGACTGTCGCGTCAAGTTGTAGTTGGTCGGCTTATTCGGTCGGCGTCACAGTAGAGATCAAAATAATAACTTTGATTATTCAAAACGTCAAATTTGATTTATCATTTTGCCGTGATTGATACCCAAGTCCTCCGACGTCTCGTGGCGCTTCGCACTGCAGGCCCGTTGTTCATTCGTGGAACATCGGGCGGCTTCCTTGTTGGAATAAAGGTTGGGGGCGAGGAAGAGGTCCTGGAGGCCCAGCGGGGGCACCCTCGTAGCTTTCGCCGGCTCGATGCAGCGGCCCGGTATCTCAAGGGAATTGGCGTCGAGGAGTTCTCGGTGGACATTTCAGGCTGGAGCCCTAAGGCAGAGTAGCCACGCAGTACAGGAGACCGACCGTAGGCTGTTGCAAAGAAAACGATGCGAGCGCATTGATACCCGACCTAGGCCGCAGCTCAATATGCGGCTATAGATACAATTTGCCTTATGTCAAATTTAGCGCGGGGCTGGCGCTAGTAGTTCTTCCGAAAACACGTTAGCCGCCGCCGAGGATCACGCCTGCGGAACGACCGCCGCCTCCTTCACACGGCCGCGGGCACCACATGGCGGTTCGCCGACCTGCGCACGCTCATGGCGAAGGCCACGCCGCCGCGTTCAGGCGATGTCTTGGCGGGCGTTGCGGCCGGGACGACGGTCGAACGGATGGCCGCGCGCATGGCGCTGGCGGAGGTGCCGCTGCGCCGCTTTCTGGACGAGGCGCTTGTCCCCTACGAGGAAGACGAAGTCACGCGCCTGATCATCGACACGCACGACGCGACCGCCTTCGCGCCCATCGCGCACCTCACGGTCGGAGACTTCCGCGACTGGCTGCTTTCAGACGCTGCCGATGCCGCCACGCTGGGGCGCGTGGCCCCCGGCATCACCCCCGAAATGGCGGCCGCAGTGAGCAAGCTGATGCGCAACCAGGACCTGATCCTGGTGGCGCGCAAGTGCCGCGTGGTCACCCGCTTTCGCAACACCAACGTAAGCGTCCCGCGAACCCATCTTGAATTGGCGTTAGGAGCAAAGGATGCTCGTGTCCACTAAGACTTGGTGGATACGTGAACACTATCTCTCCTCATCACACAGGTGATGGGCGGCGCCGCCGCCTGCACAGCGACGAGTTCAAAGCCAACGCCGTTGCGCTGGCTGCGCAGCCGGGCATGTCGATGGCGGCTGTGGCGATGTCTCTCGGTGTCAATGCGAACCTGTTGCGTCGCTGGGTGCGTGACGCAGAGATCCAGCCGCGCAGGCCCGAGCCAGTCGATGCGCCGAAGGCACTGCCCGGTGTCACACCAGGCCCGGCGGTCAGCGGATTTGTGCCCGTGCACTTGCCCGCTCCGGCTGAGGCGCCTCCTGGCGACATCCGCATCGAGGTGCGCCGCGGTGCCGTGCACGTCGTGATGACCTGGCCAGCCGCGCTGGTCAGTAAGCGTGGCCTCATCACCCCATTGATGGCACAGCCCTGTCCGTAGCCAGTGACAGCCACCAGCATGGGGGACGTTTCCATTTCAAGGCGCACGTTCTCAGCAATTTCCCAACCACTTAACCCTGGAAGCCCGATGTCGAGAAGCACCAGCGCGGGACGCTTGGACTTGATTTTTGCCAAAGCCTCAGGCCCAGTGCTCGCTCTAACGACCGAGTAGCCCATAATCTCGATAAGCAGCGCGAGGGTCTCGGAAGAATCTTCCACGTCGTCCACCACGAGCACGAGTGTGGGTTGAATCTCAGTTGCCTCGTTTTCTGGACGCTCAACCCGGGGCAAGCGAACAACGAACTCGCTGCCCTCCCCCGGGACACCGCGCGACCGGGCTTCCACTTCGCCGCCATGAAGTTCTACGAGATGCCTTACCAAAGCAAGCCCAAGACCAAGCCCGCTCTCCGGACGATTGAGGTCTTGTGCTCCTTGCTCAAAGAGATTGAACACTCTAGAAAGCATGTCCGGCGCTATGCCAACCGTGGACGCCACTTACTTCTTTGTGCGATTCAAAGACAACGGGGTGGGCATAGACTCATAGACTCTTCCCAAGATATTTGACATGTTTACGCAAGCAGACGGCGCAGCAACAAACAGGGGAAGCGGCCTCGGGATTGGTTTGGCACTTGTGCGTGAAATCGTCGGGAGCCACCGAGGTACTGTTGAAGTTCGAAGCAAAGGTATCGGGAAGGGAAGCGAGTTCACCATTCGCATTCCGCTTCGCCCACCACGTTGAAATCACTCGCCAGGCATGTCGTGCTCTCGACCTTTTGCTGCGTCCATGACGAGGCCGGTGATATCAGTGGTCTTGAAGAGCAGCGTGGCTACCGTCGCAACCGATAGAAGACGCCAGGGTTTCACAAGCAAAAGAATCGCACCAGCGCCTGCTCCATACGCTATGAGTTTTGCGGGGTGGCGGGAAGCGTAGTCCTGTAGAAAAGGTTCGCCCAGCTCCACGACGCTGCTCATAGGGTTGCGTCGCCACCAGCGTCCAAGCCAACTGCTCCTCACTCGATTGTTGAGAGCGTCGATAGGACCCGCTTTTGGGTGGTTTGGAAGCTGCGCAACTTCCACCACCGGTCCGGCCTCGTTGGATACTCGGCGAACTTCTTCGTAGCCCATAGCAGCCAAGAGATCGGCTCTCGACACGGCAAGCTTTGCCTTCGCGGTGATTGGGCGAACAGTGTCAGTCATTCGAAGCCTCCTTCACTTTCCTCAAGACAGTTAGGTCCGCCTCGACTTCTTCCTTCACGTCTTCGACTTTTTCTTTCGTGGTCGAGCGCATGGCCAGCGCGACGCCGATGGCGGCCAACACCCATGCAACACCGGGAACTGCGGCTAGCACCCAATGAAACGACCCGTGCAAAAAGCCGAGCATGACAGCTACGCCCGTGAGCCCCAAAGCAAGCATGGCCGACACTACGGCAACCACTCCGCCTGCTGCTCTGACGGCCCATGAGGTAGCCAACGATACGGCCTCGCCCTTCAAGAGGTCGACATAGTTCGCCAGGTGAACAGCGAGCAAGTCGGGGCGGCGAAGGACCGCCCTGAATATGGGGTGAATCACCGCAGCCTCACAGTCAATCGTAGTAGCGGTAGCTCGGGCGGAGCGCTGACACGAGCAAGGTAGTGAGCAGCGAACTCACCACTGCTGTGGCGACCACCGCTTTGACCGGCTCGTCGTTGATGGCCTTCACGACCGAGTCGCATGCGTCGCTGAGCTGAGACCGAGTGGCGTTGAGCTTCTTCCCAGCAGAGTTCACCGCGTTCTTGGCGTACGCCTTTCCAGCGTCGACCGCTTCAGTTGCAGCGCCTTTCACGCCCCCGTTGGAATCGTTGGAGCTGTGTTCGTCGTTGCGTTGTTGGTCGGGGGGAGTGTCGTTGTCCATGGCGTTCCTTGTAGGTTGAGTTCAGGCTCCGGTATCGGTTTTTCCACATTCCCTCTCTGTGAGTCAGCAGAGCACACGTTCGTAGGCCGGGAGCCTTGCTTCGCGAACAGCGGCCAGCCGACATTCATTCCGAAGCACATGGCCACCGAACGGGGTCAATTCCTACTTTTCGCTGCAAGCTGGGCTCACAAAGGCGAAACACGCGTCGAGCAAAGCTCAATCTCTTTCAAACGGAGACCAACATGGGCATTCTCAGCAACATTTTCAGCAAGATTTTCCCGTCGTCGCATGCAGCGAACGCACCCGCACAAGCCGGATCGACCGCCCCTACCGCTGGTGCTCCTACCGCCACGCCCTCCGCCGCCACCCCTGGAGGCACCGCAACGCCTGCTGCCGCGCCTGCACCTGCCGTCATGAGTGAAGTGGACGTGGAAAAGCTGCTGGACGACAAGGCAGCAAAGGCCGGCGAAAAGCTGAACTGGAAGACTTCTATCGTCGACCTCATGAAGCTTTTGGACCTGGACAGTTCGCTCAACTCGCGCAAAGAGCTCGCCAAGGAACTCAACTACACGGGGGACACGAACGACTCGGCCAGCATGAACATTTGGCTTCACCGCCAGGTCATGAACAAGGTTGCAGCCAACGGCGGCAAGGTGCCAGCGGACCTCAAGGACTAAAGCACCCACGCGTCAACACAGTGAACCGCCCCGGTGACCCTGCCTCGTTTCCACGTACATCAAGTCATGCAGCCAAGCGGGTGCTCTCCCAGATCACTGGGGGCAGGAAGCCGTTGGCCGAGTGCAAGCGCTGGCGGTTGTACCAGCCTTCGATCCAA
>JAFEEH010000143.1 GCA_018241185.1 Pseudomonadota bacterium
CGTAGAAGTAGTTGCCGCAGATGCCGTGCACCGAAGGTGGGACGCCGGTCACGATCGACACGTTGTTCGGATTGGTGAAGCTGGGCACCACGCAGTCCCCGATGAGCGAACTGCCCTGCGCGAGCATGCGCTTGAGGTACGGGGCGGCGCCGGCTTCGATCGCCTGGGTGATGTAGTCGGGCTCACAGCCGTCGACACAGACCACCACCACCGGCTTGCGGGGCTTGGCGTAGTGCCGTCCATTGGCCTGGACGGTCTCGACGAGGGAATTCATCAGCGGGTTCCTTTTTGAATCCAGGCGCGCAGGCGGGTCGAGACATAGTCCGCGACCATGACCATGGCGATGATCACGACGATGCAGGTGGCGGTGTCCTGGTACTGGAACAGCTTCATGCTGCCCACGAGCTCGAAGCCGATGCCGCCGGCGCCGACCATGCCCAGCACCGTGGCCTGGCGCAGGTTCGTCTCGAAGCGATAGAGGACGACGGCAATCCAGGCCGTGACCACCTGAGGAATGACGCCGAAGACGATGGTCTGCACCGGCCCGGCGCCCGTGGCGCGCAGGGCCTCGATCGGGCCCTGGTCGATCTCTTCGATGGACTCGGAGAAGAACTTGCCGAGCATGCCGGCGCCGTGCACGGCGAGCGCGAGCACGCCGGGGAAGGGCCCCAGCCCGACAGCGGCCACGAAGATCAGCGCCAGGATGATCTCGTTGATGCCGCGTGTGACGTTGAAGACCTGACGCGTGAACTGGTAGACGACGACGTTCGGCGTGAGGTTGCGCGCCGCGAAAAAGCACACGGGTACTGCCAGCAATACCGCGAGCAGCGTGCCCCAGAGCGCGATCTGCACGGTCTCGATCGCCGGCGTGATCAGCTTGTTGATGAACGCCCAGTTGGGCGGGAGCATGCGTCCGAGGAAATCGCCGATCCACGGCAGGCCCTTGGCCAGTTCGCCGAAGCTCACCTGGGCGCCGCTGGCGGCCCACCACAGGACCCCGAGCGCGGCGACGCCGGTGGTGATGCGCGGCCACCATCCCATCTGGCCCGAAGGCGGTGCCATGAGCAGCTTGTAGGAACCAATGTTCATGATCAGGCCTCTTCCAGTTCCAGGTGGCGCAGCACGGGGGCGGGGGCCGGCGTGGCGGCAGCGCTGCGCGCATCGCTCTCGTCCAGGCCCGGGTAGATACGGTGAAGCACCTCGCCGGTGAGCTGATCGGGCCCCCCTTCGAACACGACGCGGCCGCCGGACACGCCCACGATGCGCTCGCCGAATTCCTTGGCGTAGTCGATCTGGTGCAGGTTGCACACCACCGAGATGCCGAGGTCGCGGCTGGCCTGCCTGAGGTAGTTGAGCACCGTGCGCGAGGTCTTGGGGTCGAGGCTTGCCACGGGCTCGTCGGCCAGGATGATCTTGGGTTGCTGCGCGAGCGCACGTGCGATGCCCACGCGCTGCTTCTGGCCGCCGGAGAGGGTGTCGGTGCGCAGTTCCGCCTTGTCTTCGAGCTCGACCCGCCTCAGGCACTCGAGCGCGATCGCGACATCCTTGCGCGGGAAAAGCTGCAGCCAGGACAGCACCGATGGCATCGACCCCAGCCGTCCGGTGAGCACGTTCTTCTGCACCGACAGGCGCGGCACGACGTTGTAGTGCTGGAAGATCATCGCCACCTGGCAGCGCAGGCGCCGCAGGCTCGCGGCGTCGGGCTTCACCAGCTGGCCGTCGATGTGGATGTCGCCGGCGGTCGGTTCGGCGAGCCGGTTGATGCAGCGCAGGAGCGTCGATTTGCCGGCTCCCGAAGGGCCGAGCACCACCAGGAACTCGCCCGGCTTCACATCGAAGTCGACGCCCTTGAGGGCATCGAAGGCGCCGTAGCGCTTGGTCAGGCCTCGGATCTTGATCACTTCATCGCCTTCAGGTCGAGGTGGAGGATCGAGGCCGTCTCGCGGATGATGTCGTAGGCCTTGTCGTTGGTCGGATGGAAGCCGTTGAGCATTCCCTGGTCGGACCAGGGGATGTCCTTCACCTCCAGGAAGGCGGCC
>JAFEEH010000144.1 GCA_018241185.1 Pseudomonadota bacterium
GAGGGCGGTCTGGAGGGTCTCGTCCTTCTTGGCGAAGCAGAAGCGCACCACCCGCTGGTCGAAGCCGTCGCCGTAGAAGGCAGACAGCGGGATCGCGGCCACGCCGATCTCCGCCGTGAGCCATTGGCAGAAGTCGGCCTCGCCGAGATCGCTCACGGCCGAGATGTCCACGCACTGGAAGTAGCTGCCCTCGCTGCGCAGCAGCTTGAAGCGGGTCTTTGCCAGGCCGGCTGCAAAGAGGTCGCGCTTGCGTTGGTAGAAGGCGGGCAGCTGCACATAAGGCGCCGGGTCGGCCATGTAGGCGGCCAGGGCGTGCTGCATCGGCGTGTTGACGGTGAACACGTTGAACTGGTGCACTTTGCGGAACTCCGCCATGAGCGGGGTCGGCGCCGCGACGTAGCCGACTTTCCAGCCGGTGACGTGGTAGGTCTTGCCGAAGCTGCTGACGATGAAGCTGCGCGCCGCCAGGCCCGGGAAGCGCGCCACGCTCTCGTGCTGCGCGCCGTCGTACACCATGTGCTCGTAGACCTCGTCGGCGATGACGAAGATGTCGGTGGGGTCGAGCAGCGCTTCCAGCTGGCGCATCTCGGCCGCCGTCCAGACCGTCGCGCTGGGGTTGTGCGGCGTGTTGACGAGGATGGCGCGGGTCTTCGGCGTGATGGCGGCAGCGATCCGGTCGAAGTCGGGGCGGAAGCTGCCGGGCACCAGCGGCACGCGCACCACGGTGCCGCCGGCGAGATCGATGTTGGGCACGTAGCTGTCGTAGCAGGGCTCCAGCACGATCACCTCGTCACCGGGCCGCACGATGGCGAGGATGGCGGTGATGATGGCCTGCGTGGCGCCGGCCGTCACGGTGATCTCGGTGGCCGGGTCGTAGTGGCGGCCGTACATTGCCTCGAGCTTGCCTGCGATGGCATTGCGCAGCGCCGGGATGCCGGGCATCGGCGGGTACTGGTTGTGGCCTGCAGCCATGGCCGCCGTCACGTCGTCGAGCAGCTTGGGATCGCAGCCGAAGTCGGGGAAGCCCTGGCCCAGGTTGACCGCGTTCTTCTCGGCGGCCAACGCCGACATGACGGTGAAGATGGTGGTGCCGACGGCGGGCAGCTTGGTGCCGGGCAGGGGAGTGCGGGGAGCGGTCATGGGTCGCAACGGCAATTCAAAAGGGGTCACAGGTCGTAGTCGTTCGCGTGGCCGGCCAGGGCCTTGGCAATCAGGTTGCGGTCGAGCCGGTCGGAGAGCAGCTCGGCGAACTTGAAGACGAAGTTGCGCAGGTAGGCGCTGCGCTTGAAGGCCACGCGTGCGATGTTCTGGCCGAACAGGTGGCCCATCGGGCGCACGACCAGGTCGGCGTTCGAATCGTCGCGCACCGCCATCTCGGCCACGATGCCCACGCCCAGGCCCAGGCGCACGTAGGTCTTGATGACGTCGGAGTCGATGGCCTCCAGCGCGATGCGCGGCGTGAGCTTTCTTTGCGCGAAGGCATGGTCGATGCGCGTGCGGCCGGTGAAGGAGGGGTGGTAGGTGATGATCGGCTCGTGCGCCAGATCGTCGAGCGACACGCGCTCCTTGGCTGCGAGCGGATGGTCCTTCGGCAGCACCAGCACGTGCTGCCATTCGTAGCACGGCAGGGTGACCAGGTCGGCATAGTCGGCCAGGGATTCGGTCGCGATGCCGATCTCGGCGATCTCGTCGAGCACCATGCGCGCCACCTGGTCGGGCGAGCCCTGGTGCAGGCTCACATTGACCTTGGGGTAGGCCTCGCGCAGCTTTGCCACCGGTACCGGCAGCACGTAGCGCGCCTGGGTGTGGGTGGTGGCGATGGAGAGGGTGCCGCTGTCCTGGGCGCTGAATTGCTCGCCGATGCGCTTGAGGTTGCCCACCTCGCGCATGATGAGTTCGATGCTGGCGATGACGTGCTGGCCGGGCTCGGTGACGCGCTTCAGGCGCTTGCCGTGGCGGGCGAAGATCTCGACGCCCAGTTCCTCTTCCAGTTCGATGATGGCCTTGGACACGCCTGGCTGCGAGGTGTGCAGCGCCTTAGCCGCTTCGGTGAGGTTCAGGTTGCGACGGACGGCTTCCTGAACGAACTTGAACTGGTGCAGATTCATAACAAATTCCGTCTTATTCCGGAATTTATTATGCCTTCAATGTCTAAGGGTTGTCTGGCGGCGCAAAGGGGCGGAGCGCCATTTCGGCCAGCAGGCTGATGACTTCGGATGCTTCGCCGACCGGGCCGACGACCTCGATCTGCACGCCGGGGTAACGGCTGCGTGCCTCGGCGACGAGCTTCGGAAGATCCTCGCGGGCATGCTTGCCCATGCCCAGGAACATCGGCACGACGCGCAGATGCCGCACGCCGGCTTCGGCCAGCTCGTGCACGGTGCTGGGGAACGCAGGTTCCGCCAGTTCGAGGTAGGCGCAGCGCACCATCGCTCGAGGGGCGCGCTCCTGCACGACACGCGCCACGGCCTCGATGGGCTCGCGCCAACGCGGGTCCCTGGACCCATGCGCGAAAAGGACGATGCCCTGTTCCACGTCAGCGTCGCAACACGAGCCAGCCGAACGCGCCGAGGGAGAGCAGCGAATAGATCATTCCCGGCGCCGCCGCAGTGATCCACGGCCACCAGTTGCGCAGGTTGCCGATGTACCCGAACACGTTGTTCAGCAAAAAGAAGCTGATGCCGATCATCACGCCGCCGAACACGTAGCTGGTGATGCCGCTCTGGCGGAAGTGCAGGTAGGCGAAGGGGAGGGCCAGCACGACCATGACCAGGCACGACAGCGGGTAGAAGACCTTGCGCCAGAACTCGATCTCGTAGCGTTGCGACTGCTGGCCGTTGGCGTCCAGGTGTCGTGTGTACTCGAACAGGTCCATGGTCCGCATCTTGTCGGGCTTGAGCAGCGCGACCGAGACCATGTCGGCGGTGAGCGTCGATGGCCAGGGGAGCAGGGGCTGGTGCGTGGTCACCACCTTGGCCGTGCCGTCCGGCTTGCGGGTGTCGAACTCCTGCTTCTGCGCGTTTTGCAAAACCCAGATGCCATTGGCGATGCGGGCGGACTCCGCGCTCGTTTGCGAGACGAGAAATCCCCGGTCGTCGAACTCGAAGATGCGCGGCTGCTTGAGCACACCATGCTTGTCGATCGACAGCACGTTGGCGGCATAGGAGTGGTCGTCGCGCTTTTCCTTCAGCCAGCCGCCGGTCAGGCCCGCAGTGGCCAGGTAGCCCTGGTAGCGCGACTTGAGCAACTGCGCCGCGCGGTCCGAGGCCGGGGCGATGTAGTCACCGATGGCGAAGGTCAGCATCACGAAGGCCAGGCCCAGCATCAGCAGCGTGCGCAGCGCGCGCCAGGGCCCGAGGCCACTGGTGCGCAGGATGGTGTATTCCGAGGTCCGGGCCAGGTTCGCCATCACGAAGATGGTGCCGATCAGCACCGTGATGGGCAGCAGTTCGTAGAGGTGGCTGGGCACCAGCAGCGTCACGTACAGCAGCGCCTGCGGCAGGCCGTAGCCCAGCGCGTTGGCCTTGCCGACCGATTGCAGCTCGTCAACAAAATCGAAGAAGAAGAACAGGCACAGGAAGCCGAAGGTGACGAAGCCGACGGCCTTGAGTACCTCCAGGTAGATGAGACGACGGATCGTTTTCACGGTTCAGCGGGCAGCGGGACGCAGCGCGCGGCGCAGCGTCCAGTGGGTGTGGCGCTTGGCCAGCCAGGCCAGCACGAGGACGAGGACGCCGCCATGCAGCGCGACCAGGAAGGCGCCGACATCGAAGCGGCCGGAACCCACCCAGTTCTGCCCCAGGTTGAGCAGGTTGTAGTAGAGGACGAAGCAGAACAGCGCGAACAGCAGGTTGCCGCTTCGCCCGACGCGCGGGTTGACGCCGGAGACCACCAGCGCGAGCAGCACGAAGTTGACGGCGGCCAGCACCATGCCCAGGCGCCAGCCGAATTCGCCGAGTGCCGGCGGCGACCGGTCGGCGAGGAGCTGCAGCGTGGACAGGGCCCGCGGCGGCGGCCCGTCGCCGAGCAGCGCGCTGCTGCCGCCCACGCGCGCGCCATAGGTGTCGAACTCGCTGATCTTCAGGCCCGTCTTGTCGAAGGGGCTCTCCAGTCGCTGACCGTGCCGCAGCACGAGGTAGCGCGAGCCGTACATCGGTTCGACCGTGCCGCTCTTGGCGGAGGTCACGATTTGCATGTTGCGCTCGAGCGAGGAGATGAAGACGTTGGAGGCTGTGGTGGTGTCCGCCGAGTCCTTGTCGATGTAGAAGACCCGGTTGCGCGCGGCCGACTCCTGGAACTGGCCTGGCGCGACGCGGTCGATGTCGCTGCGGCGCTCATACTGGTCGCGCATGCCCTGCGTCTGCGAATTGGCCCAGGGCCAGCCGACGAAGGCCAGCGCGCCGATCAGAATGAGCACCGGCCAGGCGAACTGGAAGAGCGGGCGCACCAGATCGGCCAGGCCACGGCCCGCGGAGAACCAGATCACCATCTCGCTGTCGCGGTACATGCGCGACAGGGTGCCGACGATGGCGATGAACAGACTCAGGCTCAGGATGGTCGGCATGTAGCCGATCACCGTGTAGGCCATCACCAGGAAGACTTCGGAGGGGTTGACGCTGCCCTTGGACGCCAGGCCCAGGGTGCGGATCAGGATGATCGTCATGACGATCGTGACCAGCACCACCAGGGTCGCCCCGAAGCTGCGCGACAGCTCCTTGCGTAGAGAGGAATGGAATAACATCGTCGCGGAAAAAAGCGGATTATGGACTTTCAACTCAAGCCCCTCGGCCTCGCGCAGGCCACCACCGAAAAGGCCGATGCACTGGTCGTGCTCGTACCCGCCACCGGCGCCGACGGGAAGGGCCGCATCGCCGCGCTCATCGCCGCCGCGCGCAAATCGGGCGACCTCGGCGACAAGCCGGGCAAGCAGCTCGCCATGTACGGGCCCGAGGGCATCGCTGCCACGCGTCTGGTGCTGTCGACGGTCGGTCAGGGCGAAGCCGGCGCCGTGCGCAGTGCGGTGCTGGTGGCGGTGCAGGCGCTGAAGGGGGCCGCACCCAAGCGCATCGCCGTCCTGTTCGCCGGTGCGGCGGATGCTGCGGCGGTCTCCGCGGCCGTCTCGGCGGTGGCCGACGCGAGCTATGTCTACACCACCACCAAGTCCAAGCCGGAGCCGCGCAGCCTGCGCCAATGCGTGATCGGGGTCGACAAGCCGGTGCCGTTGAAGTCGGCCTTCGACACCGCCGTCGCGATCGTGCACGGTGTCGAGTTCGCCAAGGAATGGGGCAACCGCCCCGGCAACCATTGCACGCCCACACAGTTGGCCGAGGCCGCGCGATCGCTGGCAAAGATGCCCCGCCTGAAGTGCGAGGTGCTGGGCCCGAAGGAGGTCGCGGCGCTGGGCATGGGGGCGTTCATGGCCGTGGCGCAGGGTTCGGCCGAGCCGCTTCGCTTCGTCGTGCTGCGCTACCAGGGTGCTGCGAAGGGCGTGGCGCCGCAGGTGCTCGTGGGCAAGGGTATCACCTTCGACACCGGCGGGGTGTCGCTCAAGCCCGCCGCCGAGATGGACGAGATGAAGTTCGACATGTGCGGCGCAGCCAGCGTGCTGGGCGTGTTCCGCGCGCTGGGCGAATTGCAGCCTGCGATCAACGTCGTGGGGCTGATCCCCGCCTGCGAAAACATGAACGACGGCCGGGCGATCAAGCCGGGCGACGTGGTGACGAGCATGAGCGGCCAGACCATCGAGATCCTGAACACGGACGCCGAGGGTCGGCTGATCCTGTGCGACGCGCTGGACTATGCCAGGCGCTTCTCGCCAGAGGCCGTGATCGATATCGCCACGCTGACCGGTGCCTGCGTCATCGCGCTGGGTGGCGTGCGCAGCGGGCTCTTTTCGACCGACGATGCCCTGGCCGAAGCGCTGCACGCGGCCGGCGAGGTCTCTCAGGACCGCTGCTGGCGGCTTCCGCTCGACGACGAGTACGCCGAGGGCCTGAAGACCCAGTTCGCCGACGTGGCCAACGTGGCGGGCCGTGCGGGTGGGGCCATCACGGCGGCCAAGTTCCTGCAGCGCTTCACGTCCGACTTTCCGTGGGCGCACCTGGACATCGCCGGAACGGCCTGGAAGAGCGGTGCAGCGAAGGGCTCGACCGGACGGCCTGTGCCCCTGCTCGTGACCTACCTGCTGGGGCGGCACGGCGCATCGGCCAGCCCCGCGGCGGCGTCGGGCAGGCGAGCCCGCAAGACCGCGTGACGGAAATCGACGTCCATTTCAATGCACCTGACAAGGTGCATCATGCCTGCCGTCTGTTGCGCAAGGCGGTTGTGGCCGCGGGCGCGAAAGTCGCCGTCGCCGGCGACAGGGCCACCCTCGACAGCCTCGATGCATCGCTCTGGCAGTTTTCTGCCACCGACTTCATTGCCCACTGCCGCGGCGACGCGGACGAGGACGTCCTGGCACGGTCACCGGTCGTGCTGCTCGACGCGCCGTCGCAGGGTGCGCAGGCGCACCGTCAGGTGCTGGTCAATCTCGGCTGCGAATTGCCGGTGGGGTTCGAGCGCTTCGAGCGATTGATCGACGTGGTCGGCACCGACGAAGAGGAGCGGCAGTCCGGTCGCCAGCGCTGGCGCCACTATGCCGAACGCGGCTACGCCATCACGCGGCACGACATCGGTGGTGGGCGCTGAGCGCAAGGCGCGATGTCCCCGCAACAGCTGCCATGAATTCCGGTCCGCGCACACCGCCGCGTTTCGTGCCGACCTTGACGACGGTGGTCGACCTGTCCGCGTCGCCGCCGGAACTGGCGCCCGTGCCATCCGTGCCTGTCGAGGCGAGACCCGTGATCGAGGCGGAATCGGCACCCGCCTCGTTCCAGGCAGAGCCGTTGGCGCCCCGTGCCCCTGCGCCGCCGGCCTTCGCCGCCCTCACGGACGCCGATGCTTTCCGCATCGAAGAGGACCTGCTGCACCGCGTTCTGCAACGCGTCGATCTTTCGCTCGAAGAGCGTCTGACGGAAGCGGTTTCTGCCGCCGTGCAGCAGCAACTCGACGCCATGCTGCCTCGGTTGCGGGGCGAAATCGAGACCGTTTTGCGGTCCCTCGTTGTCGAAGCCCTGGCCCGCGAACTTTCGGAAAACACAGGGTCTGCGCCGGGTTCCGGCGCACCAGCCTTGGGCTAAACTGCGCCGCGGGTCGATGGCGCGAGGGTGCTGCGATCGGGGTGCCGGCGCGGTTTTTGCTGAGCTTACGCACCCGGGATCGAACGACCGGTTTATCAACTCTATTCCTCATGTTCTGGAGGTTTCCCATGCAATTGAAATGGACTGCGGTCGCACTGGCTGCTCTCTCGGTGGTGGCTTGCGGCAAGAAAGAAGAAGCCGCCGCTCCTGCTGCTGCTCCCGCACCCACCGCTGCAGCACCTGCTCCCGCAGCACCTCCGGCAGCCGAAACCCTCGTCGTCAAGATCGGCCACGTCGGCCCGACCAGCGGCGCGATCGCCCACCTCGGCAAGGACAACGAGTTGGGCGCGAAGATGGCCATCGAGGACCTCAATGCCAAGCAACTGAAGATCGGTGACAAGGTCGCCAAGTTCGAGCTGGTGGCCGAAGACGATGCGGGCGATCCGAAGCAGGGCACGGCTGTCGCCCAGAAGCTGGTCGACGAGAAGGTCAACGGCGTGGTGGGTCACCTGAACTCGGGCACCACCATCCCGGCATCGAAGCTGTACAGCGATGCAGGCATTCCCCAGATCTCGCCCTCGGCCACCAACCCCAAGTACACCCGCCAGGGCTTCAAGACCGCCTTCCGTGTGGTGGCCGACGACACGCAGCTGGGCGGCACGCTCGGCAAGTACGCCGTCGAAACCCTCAAAGGCAAGAACATCGCGGTGATCGACGACCGCACGGCCTACGGCCAGGGCGTCGCCGAGGAGTTCGAGAAGGCGGCGAAGGCCGCCGGCGGCACGATCGTCGGCCATGAGTTCACGACCGACAAGTCGACCGACTTCAACGCCATCCTGACCAAGCTCAAGGGCGCCAAGCCCGACATCCTGTTCTTCGGCGGCATGGACGCCGTCGGCGGCCCGATGCTCAAGCAGGTCAAGCAACTCGGCCTGAACGTCAAGTTCATGGGCGGCGACGGCCTGTGCACCGGCGAACTGGCCAAGCTGGCTGGCGATGCCATCGGCGAAGACATGGTGGTGTGCGCCGAGGCTGGCGGCGTGGACGGCGACTTCAAGGCACCGCTCGAGAAGTTCAAGGCCGACTTCAAGGCCAAGAACGGCGTCGACGTACAGATCTATGCGCCGTACGTCTACGACGCGGTCAACGTCCTGGCCGACTCGATGGTGCGTGCCGGTTCGTCCGATCCTGCGAAGTACCTGCCGGAAGTCGGCAAGACCAACTACAAGGGCGTGACCGGCCCGATCGCCTTCGATGAGAAGGGCGACATCAAGAATGGCGCCCTGACCCTGTACACCTACAAGGGCGGGCAGCGTACACAGATCGCCGTCGTTCGCTGATCGACAGCACCTGCGATTTGCAAGGGGACCTTCGGGTCCCCTTTTTGTTGGGATGTACGGAGAGCAGGCTTGGGTATACCCGCCGAGGGAAAACCCGCTGAATACTTTCGATGAATTGCGCGGCGCCGGGCGCCTTCATATGCTGGTCACAAGATCAACATTCCAGCCGTGCCATGAGAACCGTTCTGTTGCTGTCCAGTGCCCTGTTGTCCCTCGGGATCGTTATGAGTGTCGGCGCGCTGGGCTTGGTCGCCTGTTTCGCCTTGTGCCTGCTGAGTCTGCTGGTGTCCGTTGAGGGGCCGACGGCTTCCCTGCGTGAGGGCGCGCTGCGTCCAGCGGTGGGAGCGGAGACGCTCTACTGAGGAGCTCTGGCTGCATCACCGGTGCGGTCACAAAAAAGAAACGGGCCGACGGCCCGTTTTTTCATGTGTGTCCTGGCGGAGCAGGCGGGATTCGAACCCGCGGTGGGCTATTAACCCACACACGCTTTCCAGGCGTGCGACTTAAACCACTCATCCACCGCTCCAGGTGAGCCGGTTATTCTAGCCTGCCGAAGGGCCGGTCTTGCCGGCCTGCACCATGCGCATGGCCGAAGCGATGAGCGAGGCCGTCTCCGTCATGGTGCTCGGCACGATCAGCGTCGTGGTGGCGTCGGCCGCCACCTTGCCATAGGCATCCACGGCGCGTTCGGCAACCTTCAGTTGCACCGCCTGCTCGCCGCCCGGCTGGCGGATGGCCGCAGCCACGCGCTCGATGGCGCCGGCCGTCGCCTCGGCCACCGCGGTGATGGCCGCCGCCTCGCCCTGTGCGTTGTTGATCGCGGCCTGCTTCTCGCCTTCGGAGCGTGCGATGAAGGCCTCGCGCTCGCCGGTGGCGATGTTGATCTGCTCCTGGCGACGGCCTTCGGAGGCCGCGATCAACGCGCGCTTCTCGCGCTCGGCCGTGATCTGCCGCTGCATGGCCTGCAGGATCTCCTTGGGCGGCGTCAGGTCCTTGATCTCGTAGCGCAGCACCTTCACCCCCCAGTTGAGCGCCGCCTCGTCGATGGCGGCCACCACCTGGGCGTTGATGATGTCGCGCTCCTCGAAGGTCTTGTCGAGCTCCAGCTTGCCGATCACGCTGCGCAGGGAGGTCTGCGCCAGCTGCGTCACGGCAACGATGTAGTTCGATGAGCCATAGCTGGCACGCATCGGATCCGTCACCTGAAAGTACAGGATGCCGTCGACCTGCAACTGCGTGTTGTCGCGGGTGATGCAGATCTGGCTCGGCACGTCGAGCGGGATTTCCTTCAGGCTGTGCTTGTAGGCCACCTTGTCGATGAAGGGGATGAGGAAGTTGGGGCCCGGCGTCATGGTTCCGTGGTACTTGCCCAGGCGCTCGCGCACCCAGGCGTTCTGCTGCGGCACGAACTTGATCGACTGCCAGATGAAGATCACCGCGATGACGAGGATGACGGCTGCGACTTCCATGACTCTTCCTTTGCTTGGTTGATTCAGATCTTCTCGACGACGAGGCGGCTGCCCACCACTTCGACGATGCGGTTGAGGCCGGGCACCGGCGTCGCGCCGGGCCGGACGACGACGGTCCACTGCGCCCCGCGGTGGCGCACGGTGGCCGTCCCATCGGGGTTCCAGGCTTCCACTTGGACGTTCTCGCCCACGTCCAGGTTGAGGTCGCGGCTGGCCTCGCTGGGAACCATGGGCGCGCCCCGGTGGGTGAGGTACCACGCCACCACGGCGCCGACTCCGACGACGGCTGCGACCACCAGCTGTACCGTGATCGCGAAACCCAGGTGGGCCGACACCGCGGCGGCAGCGAAGGCAATGCCGATCAGCAGCAGGTAGACGGTGCCCGACAGCAGTTCGAGCGCCACGGCTGCACCTGCCAGCAGCCACCACACGGTTGAATTCGCCATCTCATCTCCTCTCTCGCGGACGGGCCTCGATTCTGGGGCATCGGCACCATGCTCCGTTCATTTGAATTCCTTACACTTCGCGCCTTTATTCGCACGCCCGACCGGAGCCAGCGCCCATGAAATTCCGCTTTCCCATCGTCATCATCGACGAGGACTTCCGCTCCGAGAACACCTCGGGCCTGGGCATCCGTGCGCTGGCGCAGGCCATCGAGTCCGAAGGGTTCGAGGTCCTGGGCGTGACCAGCTACGGCGACCTGTCGCAGTTTGCGCAGCAGCAGAGCCGTGCTAGCGCGTTCATCCTGTCGATCGACGACGAGGAGTTCTCGCTCGGCCCCGACCTGGACCCGGCCGTGCTTGCGCTGCGCGAGTTCATCGAGGAGGTGCGGCGCAAGAACGCCGATGTGCCGATCTACGTGTACGGCGAGACCAAGAC
>JAFEEH010000145.1 GCA_018241185.1 Pseudomonadota bacterium
GAGGTCGACAGCGAGCTCACCCCCGTGGAAAGCGAGTTGATGCCCGTGGACAGGCTGCTGATCCCCGTGGAGGTCGACGTCGACAGAGAGCTCACGCCCGTCGAGAGCGAACCGATCGCGGTGGAAAGAGAGCTCACGCCAGTCGACAGACTAGACACGCCGGTAGACAAACTGCTGATCCCGGTAGAGGTGGAGGTCGACAGCGAGCTCAACCCCGTGGAGAGCGACCTAACGCCAGTGGACAGGCTAGACACCCCGGTGGATAGGCTTCCGATACCCGTGGAAGTTGAGGTCGACAGCGAGCTCACGCTAGTAGACAGGCTCGAAATACCGGTCGACAGACTGCTCACCCCAGTAGACAAGCTGCTGATGCCGGTCGATGTCGAAGTCGATAGCGAACTCACGCCAGTCGACAAACTGGACATGCCGGTGGACAAGCTGCTGATTGCTGTCGATGTCGAGGTGGACAAAGAACTCACACCAGCCGACAGGCTGCTGATCCCCGTGGACGTTGACGTCGACAGCGAGCTCACGCCGGTGGAAAGCGAGCTGACGCCGGTGGACAGACTGCTCGCCCCAGTGGACAAGCTGCTGATACCCGTCGACGTCGATGTCGACAGTGAGCTCACGCCTGTGGAGAGCGAACTCACTCCCGTCGAAAGAGAGTTCACCCCAGTCGACAAGCTCGATACGCCCGTGGAAATTGAACTGACCCCAGTGGACAGGCTGCTGACGGCCGTAGAAGCCGAAGTCGACAACGAACTCAGGCCCGTGGATAGCGAACGCACACCGGTCGAAAGGCTGCTCACACCGGTGGAAAGGCTGCCGATGCCCGTGGATGCGGATGTCGAAAGCGAATCCAGGTAGACCCGCGTGTTGTTGACGTAGTTAACGCAAGTCGCCGAAGCGTTGTACATCGTGCCGCCCGCTCCGGCAGTGCATGCAGCTTCTGGAAGTGTTTGCGCGTAGACGGCACCAATGGGCGTCAGGGCGCCGAGCATGCCCAGATGCGACAGGACGACGATCGCGGCGCCCTGTGCGATCGAGATGCTGCCTCTCTTGACCCGGGTACGCGCCAACTCCGAAGCCGCCACCCAGGCGCCAAGCGCCTCGTTCCAGATCGTGCGATAGCTCTTGTTCATCAGTCAGATCCATCCGGGGCACAACGAGCCGTAGGACAAGACTGACGATAGAAAACGTCATCGCCCTACGTGACTAGGGCGTGCTCTCCTACCCTAGAAGCATTTTGTTGTAATTCTATACAAATGTAATAGAAATGCATCAAGGCGTGACAGGCCTTGTCGATCGTTGGCTGATGCGGACCTGTCATAAGCGACTCGTCGACTTTCAGCGCGCGATGGCAGCATTTGCGTGCCATTGAATCATCAGGCACGAAAATCGTTAACCTCAAAGTACTCAATTTTTTCCGCCCCGGTTTCAGATCGATACAAAACACCGAAGTCGATGAGTGAGTGTGTGCTCGCTGCAACGCATCAGGGCCGGCCAGTTGCACATAGACGACAAAAAGCCCGCCGAAGCGGGCTGAGGTGAATGCCGTTCCGGATCGGCGCCGTCGATCCGGAGCGTTGTCGAAACTCAGGCGGCCACGCCGTCAGCCGCTTCCTTGAATTCCTCGATCTGGTCGAAGTTCAGATACTGGTAGATCTTGTCGCCATTGCTGTTGATGACGCCGATGTCCGCCATGTACTCGGCCTTGGTCGGGATGCGGCCCAGCTTGGAGCAGATCGATGCCAGTTCCGCACTGCCAAGGTACACGTTCGTGTTCTTGCCCAGGCGATTGGGGAAGTTGCGGGTGCTGGTCGACATGACCGTGGCGCCCTCGCGCACTTGCGCCTGATTGCCCATGCACAGCGAGCAACCGGGCATTTCGGTGCGCGCGCCGGCGTTGCCGAACACGCCGTAGTGGCCCTCCTCCGTCAACTGGTGCGCATCCATCTTGGTAGGTGGTGCGATCCACAGCTTGACCGGGATGTCACGCTTGCCCTCGAGCAGCTTCGACGCCGCGCGGAAGTGGCCGATGTTGGTCATGCACGAGCCGATGAAGACCTCGTCGATCTGGGCGCCGGCCACGTCGGACAGCGTCTTCACGTCGTCGGGGTCGTTCGGGCAGGCCACGATGGGCTCGTGGATGTCGGCCAGGTCGATCTCGATCACAGCCGCGTATTCGGCGTCTGCGTCGGGCTGCAGCAGCTGCGGGTCCTTCAGCCAGGCTTCCTGCGCGGCGATGCGGCGGGCCAGCGTGCGGGCGTCGGCATAGCCGTTGGCGATCATCCAGCGCATCAGCGTGATGTTGCTGTTGAGGTACTCGATGATCGGCGCCTTGTTCAGGTGCACCGTGCAGCCGGCCGCCGAGCGCTCGGCGCTGGCGTCGGACAACTCGAAGGCCTGTTCCACCTTCAGGTCGGGCAGGCCCTCGATCTCGAGGATGCGGCCGGAGAAGATGTTCTTCTTGCCCTTTTTCTCGACGGTGAGCAGGCCCTGCTTGATGGCGTACAGCGGAATGGCGTTGACCAGGTCGCGCAGCGTGACACCAGGCTGCATCTGGCCCTTGAAGCGCACCAGCACCGACTCGGGCATGTCCAGCGGCATGACGCCCGTGGCGGCCGCAAAAGCCACCAGACCCGAGCCGGCCGGGAAGCTGATGCCGATCGGGAAGCGGGTGTGCGAGTCGCCGCCGGTGCCCACGGTGTCGGGCGTGAGCAGGCGATTGAGCCAGCTGTGGATCACGCCGTCGCCCGGGCGCAGCGAGATGCCGCCGCGGGTGCTGATGAAGTCAGGCAGCTCGTGGTGCATCTTCACGTCCACCTTCTTGGGATAGGCGGCCGTGTGGCAGAAGGACTGCATGACGAGGTCGGCCGAGAAGCCCAGGCAGGCCAAGTCCTTCAGCTCGTCGCGGGTCATGGGGCCAGTGGTGTCCTGGCTGCCCACAGAGGTCATCTTGGGTTCACAGTAGGTGCCGGGGCGCACGCCCTGGCCTTCGGGCAGGCCGCAGGCGCGGCCGACCATCTTCTGGGCCAGCGAGAAGCCCTTGCCGCTGTCGACCGGCGCCTGCGGCAGGCGGAACAGCGTCGACACCGGCAGGCCCAGCGCCTCGCGCGCCTTGGCCGTCAGGCCGCGGCCGATGATCAGCGGAATGCGGCCGCCGGCGCGCACTTCGTCGAAGAGCACCTCACTCTTGACCTTGAACTCGGCGATGACCTGGCCGTCCTTGAGGGCCTTGCCTTCGTAGGGGCGCAGCTCGACGGTGTCGCCCATGTTCATCTGGCTCACGTCCAGCTCGATGGGCAGGGAGCCCGCGTCTTCCATGGTGTTGTAGAAGATCGGGGCAATCTTGTTGCCCAGGCAGATGCCGCCGAAGCGCTTGTTCGGGATGTAGGGGATGTCCTCGCCGGTGAACCACAGCACGCTGTTGGTGGCCGACTTGCGCGAGGAGCCGGTGCCGACCACGTCGCCCACGTAGGCCACGGGCAGGCCGCGGGCCACCAAGTCCTGGATGAACTTGATCGGGCCCCGCTTGCCGTCTTCCTCGGGCTCGAAGGGGGCACCTTCGCGCTTGTTCTTCAGCATCGCCAGGGCGTGCATCGGGATGTCGGGCCGCGTCGTGGCGTCGGGCGCTGGCGACAGGTCGTCGGTGTTGGTCTCGCCCGGCACCTTGAACACGGTGAACGTGATGCTCTGCGGCACTTCGGGCCGGCTGGTGAACCACTCCGCGTCAGCCCAGCTTTGCAGCACGCCCTGGGCATGGGCGTTGCCGGCATCGGCCAGTTCCTTGACGTCGTGGAACTGGTCGAACATCAGCAGCGTCTTCTTGAGGCCTTCGGCGGCCACGGCGCCCACTTCGGCGTCCTTCAGCAGGTCGATCAGCGGCCCGATGTTGTAGCCGCCGAGCATGGTGCCCAGCAGTTCGGTGGCGTGTGCCCGGGAGATCAGTGCGTTCTTCTCGGTGCCGTGCGCCACGGCGGCCAGGTAGCTGGCCTTGACCTTGGCAGCGTCGTCCACGCCCGCGGGCACGCGGTGCGTCAGCAGGTTGAGCAGGAATTCGCCGTCCTTGGTGGACGCGTTCTTCAGCAACTCGATGAGCTCGCTGGTCTGCTTGGCCGACAGGGGCAGCGGCGGAATGCCGAGCGCGGCGCGCTCGGCAACGTGGTCAACATAGGCTTGCAACATCTTCTTTTCTCCGGGAACGGGGCTGGCAGCAGCGCAAGCAAGACGCGCGCCGCCAGCGTGGGGCGAAATCGCGGGTTATTTCTTCGGCGCGTCGGCGCCGTCGAACA
>JAFEEH010000146.1 GCA_018241185.1 Pseudomonadota bacterium
CGCCGGGTCTTCTTCCTCTTGCCTGCGTACTCCGCGTCCGAAAAGCTCATCTGGATCATCGTGTGTGTCCTCATCTCCACGATCAACGGCCAAGAGCACGATCGGTGGACTTGTTCAGACGTTCCCTAGGGGCATGGGTTGTGGCTACATGAAGTATGGCTTGTCGCCGCCGCTATCTGGCTTGTTCACACCAAGCCTCGAAGCGGACTTGACCAGCACCGGACGCGCTCTTTAAGACAGATCATCGACAATACGCCCCCGCACACGTTAGCAGGCACATATGGCAACCAAGGCGGTCTTTGTTGGGATCAATAAGCAGGCATACCCCGGCATCGATGAATTGACCGGCGCCCTTCGTGACGCGGTTGCCCTCTGGGCGTTGTTCAGCGATTCGCTTCCCGACCTGAGCGCGCGCCTCTTCGTAGACAAGGAAGCCACCATGGACGCGGTTTCCGGAGCGATCCTGCAAACCTTGGATGGTGCGGACGAAGGCGATGTCGTCATCATCAGCTTCGCCGGGCATGGCTCTCCGGATGGTTCGCTCGCGTTCTATGACACCAGGATGGACGACCTCAGCGGCACGACCCTGCCAATGGCCGTTCTGGCTGATGCCTTCAAAGCCACCAAGGCCCGCGTAGTCCTTTTCATCCTCGACTCTTGCTTCAGCGGACACGCCCCCGCGCGGGTACTTGAAGTGGCTGCCAAGGCACGTGCCGCTTTCACCCTCGAAGGGGTGCACGGAGACGGCCGCATTCTTCTTGCCGCATGTACGTCAAGCCAGTCAGCCTGGGAGCAACCCGGCACCGGTCACGGCCTGCTGACTGGCGCGGTCATTCAAGTTATGACCGGGGCGCCGACCGATCACGTCAGCTTCCCTTCGGTCGCCGATGAAATTATCCAGATCACCCGCGTCGAGGCGGAGCGGATCGGCGTCACCCAGACGCCCGTATTCCTGGGCACCGTCGAGGGCGGCCTTGTCTTCCCAAAGCTGGTCCGCGGCGCCAACTATCAAGCAGCTTTCCCGGCATCAGAAGTTGCCACGATGGGCGGGGATTTCGAGGAGCTTCTCGCGCATGGCTTCCCTGAAGCGATCATCAAGCAATGGCGCGCCCGATTTCCGGATGGGCTCAACGCCCTTCAGCTGAAAGCGGTCAACGAGTTCGGCGTGCTTGCCGGCAAGTCGCTGCTGACGGTCGCACCGACGAGTTCCGGCAAGACAATGATCGGCGAGCTTGCCGCAGTGCAGGCCGTGCTGGCCGGCAAGAAGGCCGCCTTCCTGTTGCCCTACCGGGCGATCGTCGCTGAAAAGTTCGAGGAGTTCTCAGAGCGCTACGGCTCTGCCGGGCTTCGCGTGGTCCGCTGCACCGGCGATGCCACCGACAGCGTCGGCGAGGTCATGGGTGGACGCTATGACCTGGCCTTCTTCACCTTTGAAATGTTCCTCAACCTTGCCCTTGGTACGCCGCATCTGCTGGCGCGCCTTGGTCTCGTTGTCATCGATGAAGGGCAGTTCATTACCGACCCGCGACGCGGCATCACCGTCGAGCTCATTCTGTCGATGCTGCTGCGCGCCAGGAGCCGCGGGATCAGCCCGCAGCTGGTGCTGCTGACTGCCGTGATCGGACAGCTCAACGGCTTCGACCGCTGGCTCGATATCCCGGTCCTGCTGTCGCGAGCCCGACCGGTGCCGCTGGTTGAAGGCGTCCTTGACCGCGACGGCGTCTTTCAGTTCGTCGATGTCGACGGTACGACCAAGACCGAGCAACTGTTGCCGCGCGGTGCGATTGCCCTGCGGGGCAAGACCGCGTCGTCGCAGGACGTGATCGTGCCTCTGACCCGGCAATTGGTCGCTGCCGGAGAGAAGCTGATCGTCTTTCGCAATGCCCGCGGCATCGCGCAAGGTTGCGCGCGTTACCTGTCTGCGGAGTTGGGAAGAGGGCCGGCGACCACGACGCTGCAGGCATTGCCAGAGCACGGGCTTTCATCGGCCTCCTTGGACCTTCGGACGTGCCTGCAGGGCGGCACAGCGTTTCACAACACCAATCTCGTCCGTGCAGAGCGTGAAGCCGTCGAGCGGGGCTTTCGCAATCCCAATGGCGAGATTCACGTGCTGGCGTCGACCACGACCCTTGCCGCCGGCATCAACACGCCGGCGTCCACCGTCATCCTCGCGGAGCAAGAGTTCCGCGGTGAAGACGGGAGGCCATTCACCATCGCGGAGTACAAGAACATGGCCGGCCGAGCCGGCCGCCTCGGATTCAAAGAGACAGGGAAGGCGATCATCCTTGCCGACACGCCATTTCAACGTGCGCAGCTGTTTCAACGCTACGTTCAGGGCGTTCCCGAGGACGTGATCTCCTCGTTTTCCGTTGATGACCTGCCGACTTGGGTGCTGCGGCTACTCAGCCAAGTGAAGGGCGTTGCTGCCGCGGACATTCCGAGCCTTCTGGTCAACACATTCGGCGGTTACGCGGCATCGCGTGCCAATCCGCATTGGGTTGCCATGGTCGAGCAGCGAATTGCCGAGCTGGTGCAGCGTCTGCTACAGGGAGGACTTGCTGAAGATGAAGCCGGGCTCATCCACCTGACGCTACTCGGTCAGGCCGTCGGCGCGTCGTCGCTCTCGTTCGAGTCTGGCCTCCGTCTGGTTGAACTGCTGCGGGCCATAGATGTCTCAACGACACCGGCTAGCCACATTCTCGGCGTGGTTCAGGTTCTTGAAGAGATGAAGGCGGTCTACACGCCGATCATGAGCAAAGGACGCAGCGAAGCGGCGCGGGTCAATGACGTGATCCAGCGATACGGCCATCCACTCTCCCGCCTCCTGCAGCGTTACGGCGTCGACGAGCACGAGTTCTGGCGGCGCTGCAAGCGCGCTGCGATCCTGCACGACTGGATCGAAGGCGTGCCCGTTGATGCCATCGAAGCGCACTACACCGTGAACCCGTATAAGGGCACGATTCGCTACGGTGACATCGCGAGCATTGCAGACTCGACGCGCTTCCATCTGGGCTCCGCGCACCGCATTCTTGCGGCGCTGCTTCCGGAGCAACCGGAGTTCCTGAGCGCTCTCGATCTGGTGCTGCGTCGCCTGGAGTTCGGTTTGCCGGCGCGCGCGCTACCGCTCCTTGAACTGCCGGTGCCGCTCGGCCGCGGTCAGGCGCTTGCGTTGATGAGCGCAGGGCTCCTCGACAAAGATTTCGTTGCTGCGGCGCCAGAGGCTCAACTTGTTGGCTATGTGGGGGCGATCAGTGCGGCCCGACTGAAGGCCGCACTCGCCCCTGGGACGAAAGTGCAGGTCGACACCGCCACCGACTAGCTTGGGACGTGAAAGACCAGCACCGTGAGGATGATCTCGCGGTTTGCATCGCCCTTGCTGCTCAGGACGTAGCGAAAGCCGCTCTCATGCGGCCAGTTGATTGGCCGCTTGAAATTGGGATGAGCTTTCGCCGTCGCGTCGATCCCGGCAAGCACCGTGCTGGTATCGACGCCGCGATTGAACACCAGGATGGCGGCCTTGCCGTCGCGCCACGTGGCGTAGCCCAGCAGTTGGTCGATGGCGTCGCCAAACGCTTTCGGTCCCTTCCAAATCTTGCATTCGGCGATGAAGACATTCCGGTCGCCTTCGCGAAGCAGGATGTCGGTTTTGCCCTCCATGTTGAAGGTCTCCCCCGTCGCCTTGCCTTCAAACTGCCCGTTCAACTGCACAAGGAAATGCTGCCGCAGAGCCTCTTCGTTCATTGACTTAAACGCTGCCGGGCTGCGCTCCATCACCAGTGCCATGTCCTGCATGATCTTCAGTGCCTGCTCGTACTGCTCCATCGCCCATGTCGGCTCGGGCGTGAATGCGGCAGACGATGCAGGGGGCAGTGAGGGTGCGGCATTGCGGCGCGCTGTCGGAACGACATAGGTCTTCGGCGCGCCGTCGCGTCGCTTGATTGGAATGCCAAGGGCAGACGCGCGCTGCGACTGCGCCAGCAGGCGCGCCCGGCGCTGCTCGATCGCCTGCGTGGCAATCCCAGACAAGGCCGCGTTGTGCGCTTCGATCATCGGCCGCTGCCAGCCCAGGTACTGTTCGATATCCCGCAGGGCTTGATCGACCAGCGGGCGGACCTCCCGCGGCGAATCCGCAGGGCCCTCATAGCGGAGAACCAGCTCGTTGCCGGTGATCAGCGCGCGCGGCGGATTGGTGCTGAATGTGCTCGCCTGCGAGTAGAAAAGATCGGGTTCACCCTCAAACGGGACGCGAACCTCGGTCCGCTCGCCGGGGACAAGCGCCGGTCTGCTCGTGTCCTCGATGAATCGCATGCGGTCGTAGCGAACATCGACCTGAACTTCAGTGGTGTCGGCGTACCACTGGTCCTGCAAGAGCCGAATGGGGGTGATGCTGAACTTCTCGGCGAAGTGTGCCGCAAGATCGCCCGGCGCCGTGTTGAGGAGGCGATTGCCATCCATCTGCTCGATCTCCTGCCGCAGGGTGTTCTGGGAGTTGGTGATCGTTCGCCCCAGATCGTAGGTGCAGAAGAGCAGGCCCTTGCTCTTGTCGATGCTTCCGAACATTTGTGCTCCTCTTCGCCGCACATATGGCTTTCTGATTTTTCCCGAGCTGCATGCTCTATCGCAGATTGTGACGTTCGTTCAGCCAAGCCATGCCCTGCGCACCTTTGCAAACGCGTCATGGGACGCCGGCGTCCTATGCTGCTTTACCGCTTAGCCGCTCATCGCTGTGACCCTTATCGCAGCCTCCTACTTTATGGGACCTTAGCGGCCGATCCTACCGGCCTTTAATGTCTCAAGGTATAAGACGCTGCTGTCCTTTGGGGTATGAGCCGCGAGATGCTCCGTACGGCTATTCGCCGCGTAGAGTTCATCCCAAGGACAGATCCCAAGGACTAATCACTATGGCAGCCGCAAGCAACGTCGTGACGATGCCGGTTCAACCGGCCAAATCGCTCAAGCAATCCGAGCGCAAGTTCGGCACCGCCGTCATGTCGCACGGGCTCTACGTCCTGCCGGCGCTGCTGCTGCGCGCGCAGGCCCGTCTCAATCTCACCTCGACCCAGATGGTGGTGCTGCTCCAGCTCCTCGAATTCTGGTGGACGGCGGACGGTTCGTCACACCCGAGCATCCGGACCATCGCTGAGCGGATCAACCTTTCGACCAAGCAGACGCAGCGCACGGTCGATGCGCTGGTCGAGAAGGGGATGATCGCGAAGACCAATCGCCGGCTCGCCAATGGTGGAAAGACCAGCAACCGCTACACGTTTGATGGCCTGATCAAGAAGCTGCAAGCGATCGAGAAGGATTTTGAGAAAGCGCGCAAGGCCAAGCTGGCCGCGGCGAAGCCGGGGGGCCTGCTGGCGAACGCAGACTGATCACAGATACGGCGGCGTAGCTCAGCTGGAGAGAGCGCCCTGCTGACGACGTACCGACGGTTGGCACCATCATGGTACGGGCAGGGAGGTCGCGGGTTCAAGTCCCGCCGCCGCTTCCTTCTTTTCGCTTCCGCTGGCGCCTTAGCGGAACCATCAGAGCCTCGGCGAGCCGCAGCGCGTCGAAAGCGTAGGGCAGCGCGTGGCCTGTCGACCGTGACCGGGGGCTTGGGATCATCGCCACCAAACCCTATGGTGATCCAGTTCGGACTGGCGTCGTCTTCCGCCCGCGTTCTGGCTTCCGATCTGTGCCACATATATCCGGGGCGCGGCGAGCACCGGCCCTTCGATTAAGCCGCGCTGTCCTTGCGCTACCGCTGCAGAGCAGTGGCCCACAGGCCTCGATCACCGCTGATTCCGCGAGGTTCGATGGACGCGCCACGTCACGCTCCAAGTTTCATTCCCCCAGCCCCCTCAACTTCAAAAACGCCAACCCCGCCATCACCGCATCTTTCAACGCATCGTGCGCCGGCCGGGTCGGCAGCCCCAGGTCCTTCATCAGCGTGTC
The DNA here is from genome assembly GCA_018241185.1 of Pseudomonadota bacterium. Lineage (GTDB taxonomy): Bacteria > Pseudomonadota > Gammaproteobacteria > Burkholderiales > Burkholderiaceae_C > Xenophilus. Next base: position 5,941 of record JAFEEH010000146.1, read on the forward strand.
GAAGCGCAGATCGATGGCGGCCTCGCGCTCGTAGCCGGTGCGTTGCCGGTTCTTGAAGTCGTAGTACAGCGCCGAGACCTCGATCTTCGGCTGCGGCAGGCCCATGCCGAGCATGGGAAACAGCACGCGGTCGATCATGGCGACGTCGAACTCCAGGTAGTAGCCGACCAGCGGGCGGCTGCCGATGAAGTGCAGCAGGCGCTGCACGGCGTCTTCCGGCGCGATGCCCTGGGCGACGTCGCGCTCGCGCAACTGGTGCACGCGCACGGCCTCGGGCGAGACGGCGCTCTTGTCGGGGCGCACCAGCAGTTCCAGGCGCTCGCTGGTGAGCAGGCGATGGCCCCGGATGCGCACGGCGGCGATGGCGACGATCTCGTCGCGGCGGGTGTCGAGGCCGGTGGTCTCGCAGTCCAGCGCCACCCACTCGTTCTCGGGCGGCGGGTCCCACATGAAGGCATAGCGCGGGTCGCCCAGGTGGTAGAGCATCCACCGGCGCTTCAGGGCCGCGGCCCAGTCGGCAACGGGGGTGCTCATGGGGTGTTACCGCGCGCGCTCACCGCTCAGAGTTCACAGTTGGTCGAGGTGAAAGCGCGACTGGATCAGCCGGCGGAAGCGCTTGACGATGTCGAGCGTGTCCTTGAGCAGGTCGCGCTCGAGGCTGGTGAGGCGCGCTACATCGACGTTGCCGCTCACCGGCCGGCCGGCGTCGAGGTCGTCCAGGCCGGCCTTCAGGCACAGCGCCATGAAGAAGTGCAGGCTCTCGATGACGTCGCTGGCCATGGCGCGCTCGAAGAGGCCGGCGGCCACCAGGGCGTCGAGCCGGGCGGCGGTCGATGTGTCGGCCAGGTGCGCGCGCAGCGCCAGCGCGCGCACGCCGTGCACCAGGGGGAAGAGGCCCTGCTTCTTGATGTCGAGGCCGTGGTCGCCGTGGCCGCGCGCGCTGCCGCCCCCGCCGAACCAGCGCTGCAGCCAGCCGCCGTCGTCGGCCGCGAAGGCGTCGATGGCGGCGGCAAAGCGCGCGAGCATCGCGTCGTTGTCGGTGGCAAAGCGGAACACACGCTGGCGCACGACGGCCAGCAGCGCCGCGTCTCCGGCGACCGGGTGCGCGTCCAGAAAGATGGCCAGTGCCATGAGCTTGTCGCCGTCGGGCCGCAGCAGCCAGTCGCTGGCGCGGTCCGCGAATTCGCTCACGCTGCCGCGCCAAGCCGGGTTGCGCAGCATGATGCCGCCGCGGCAGTCGGGATAGCCGAAGGCCGCGAGCGCGGCGCCGAAGCGTTCGCAGATGGCCTGCAGGTCGTCGGGCGGCGTGTAGCCGTCGGCCAGCAGCAGGGCGTTGTCCTGGTCGGTCTTGAGCAGCTGCTCGCCGCGGCCTTCGCTGCCCATCACGAGCAGGCAGCTGTGCGCCACCAGTTCGGGCGGCGCGACGAGCTGCCACGCGCGCTCGAACAGCCGCGCGTTGAGCGCCTGCACCAGCGCCGCGATCTGGGCCACGCGGGTGCCGCCGCGCTGCAGCAGCGCCACCAGCCGGGTGATGTGCGCGCTGGCCGTGGCCAGGTCGTCGAGCGTGTGCGCCTCGGCGATGTGGCGGCTGATGAGGTACGAGTGGTTCGACAGGAAGCTGAACAGGTCCAGCGCCTCGACCAGGCCCAACACGTCGGCCGGTGCGACGGGGCCTGCGGCCGCGTTGTCGCGCAGCACCACGGCGCGGTGGATGCGGTGGCGCGTCATGACAGTCAGCGCGTCGCCCACCGGGTCGCCGGCCTTCACGGTGTGCAGGCCGAAGCTGGCCACCTCGCGCACCGGCAGGCGCCCTAGCGGCGTGTCGTGCAGCACGGCGCGCTGCAGCGCGTTGGCGGTGAAGATGCCCAGGCGCGGCGGTGTTCCTTCCGGCGCGTCGGCCGCGTTGTCGCGCACCAGCACGGCGGTGCTGCGCTCGGCCTGGAACAGGCGGACGACTGAGAGCACGTCCAGCGCGCCGTCGACGATGTGCGCGGCCCGCAGGCCCACCGCATCCACGCGCGCCATGGCCAGCGACTGCATCTCGTGCGCGCCGCCGCGGCCGGCGATGGCGCCCAGCTTGTCGGACAGCTCGGCGAAGAGCAGGGCGCCGAAGGTCGCGTTGTGCGCGATCAGGCGGTTCACCACCTCGCGCGGCAGCTCGTAGGCGATGCTCTCCTCGGCCGCCACGAAACGGCCGCTGACCTCGCCGGCCACCAGGCTGCGGCCGTCGAAGGTGTCGTCGGGCCCGTAGCCGGCCACCGGCTCGGTGCCGCCGCTGGCGTACTGCTGCACGAAGCCCTTGATGAGCACGAAGAGGTGCGTCGGCGCGATGCCGGGCTGCAGCAGCGTGTCGCCCTCGCGGAAGTAGGCGATGTCCACGCCCTGCTGCACCCACTGGCGCTCCTCGGCGTCGAGGCAGTCGAAAGGGGAGGCGGCGAAGTTGAAGGCGTGGGGCATCGCCCCTCAATCTAGAGCGCGATCGAGGCGGGCGCGATGCGGTGCGTCAAACCCTGCGCGGGCGTGGCTTGCGGGTAAACCCTAAAATTCGACGCTTCGCGCCGGCGGTCGTCGGCGTCCCTCTCCCGATCCTCCGCCTGCCTTGAACCCCTCCGCACCCGCGCCGGCCGATGCCGTTTCGCCCGCCCGCTTCCTGCGCGCCATCCTGGCGCTGGGCGTGGGCGGCTTCGCCATCGGCACCGGCGAGTTCGTCATCATGGGCCTGCTGCCCGAGGTGGCGAAGGACATCGGCGTGAGCATCCCGCAGGCCGGCCACGTGATCAGCGCCTATGCGCTGGGCGTGGTGATCGGCGCGCCGGTGCTGGCCGTGCTGTCGGCCAACTGGGGGCGGCGGGCGCTGCTGATGGCGCTGATGGCCGTGTTTGCGGCTGGCAACTTCGCCAGCGCGGCGGCGCCAGGCTACGTGTCGCTCAACCTGCTGCGCTTCGCGTCGGGCCTGCCGCATGGCACGTATTTCGGCGTGGCGGCGCTGGTGGCGGCCGCGCTGGCGCCGCCGGGGCGGCGGGCGCGGGCCGTCGGTCTGGTGATGCTGGGGCTCACGGGCGCGACGCTGGTGGGCGTGCCCATCGCGGCCTGGCTGGGGCAGCACTTCGGCTGGCGTGCGGCCTTCGTGTTCGTGGGCGTGATCGCGCTGCTGGCGGTGGTGCTGATTCGCCGCGACGTGCCCGACCTGCGCCCCGCGACCGGCGCCAGCCCGCTGCGCGAGCTGGGCGCGCTCAGGCGCAAGCAGGTGTGGCTCACGCTGGGCATCGCGGCGATCGGCTTCGGCGGCATGTTCTCGGTGTTCAGCTACGTCAAGCCGACGCTCACCGAGGTGGCCGGCCTGCGGGTGGAACACGTGCCCTTCGTGCTGGCGCTGTTCGGCGTGGGCATGGTGGCCGGCAACATCGTCGGCTCGCGCCTGGCCGACAAGGCGCTGATGCGCACCATCGGCGGCGTGATGGTGTATTCGGCCATCGTGCTGCTGGCCTTCACCTTCACGGCGCACCACTGGCTGCTCGCTTCGCTCAACGTGCTGCTGGTGGGCACCATCGTCGCCATCGGCCCGGCGCTGCAGATCCGGCTGATGGACGTGGCGGGCGACGCGCAGGCGTTGGCGGCGGCGCTCAACCACTCGGCCTTCAACATGGCGAATGCGCTCGGCGCGTGGCTGGGCGGCGTGGCCATCAGTGCCGGGCTCGGCTGGACGTCGACCGGCTGGGTGGGCGCGCTGCTGGCGGTGGCCGGCCTGGGCATCTTCGCGTGGGCGTTGGCGGATGCGCGGCGCACGGCCCGGCTGTCGGCCGCCGCGGCGACCTGAGCGCAGCGCACAGCGCGGTGCGCGCAGCCCAAAAAGCAAAAGTGCAATCAGCCTGCAGCGCCCGACTGGCGGGCGCTACAGCCGAATTCGTCACGTTCGTTACCAATCGCCGCGGCCGGGCCTTCAAGGACAGAAGATGTCGGCCAGCGTGGCGACGAGCCGCTCCGCCTGCGCGTTGTCGATGCGGTAGTACAGCGTCTGCGCCTCGCGCCGAAAGCTGACCAGCCCCTCGTCACGCATCCGCGCCAGGTGCTGCGACAGGGCCGACTGGCTCAGGCCCACCTCTTCCTGCAACGCACCCACCGACATCTCGCCCTGGCCCGAGAGCAGGCACAGCACCATCAGGCGTGACTCGTTGCCGAGCGCGCGCAGCAGGGCGGCGGCCTCGGTGGCGCTTTCCTTGAGCTGGATCATGTTCTTGCGCGTTCGGGCCATGGCGTTCCTTGAATTAGAAGATACTAATTTAGAGATTTCTAACACAAGGCGCGACAGCCACCGAACGGGGATTCTTTCCAATGACCGACTACCTGCCATTGACCCAAGGCATTTCGGCCCACCTGCTGCCGTTGCGCCAGAGCGTGCCCGGCGTGATGAAGGGCTTCGCCGACATGGGCAAGGCCGCCATGGCCGACGGCGTGCTCGACGCCAAGACCAAGGAACTGATCGCGCTGGCCATCGGCGTCGCGTCGCATTGCGCCGGCTGCATCGGCTTTCACACCAAGGCGCTGGCGCGCCTGGGTGCGACCGAGGCCGACGTGTACGAGGCGCTGGGCGTGGCCATCTACATGGGCGGCGGCCCGTCGGCGATGTATGCGGCCGACGCGGTCGAGGCCTTCCGCCAGTTCGCACAGGTGCCCGCCGCCTCGGCGTGAGGGGCGCTTCCCTGTTTCCATCACCTCAGGAGACTGCTGTCATGCAAGCCAATGTCGGAACCGTCGATCGCGTGCTGCGCGTGCTGGTCGGCCTCGTGCTCATCGGTCTGGCGCTCACGGGCACCATCGGCGCCTGGGGCTGGATCGGGCTGCTGCCCCTGGCGACGGGCCTGTTGCGCTACTGCCCGGCGTATTCGCTCTTCGGCTGGCGCACCTGCGCGCGTTAGCCGCCGCCGTGTGAGGACAGCGGCGGTGCGATGTCCTCGAGCGAGCGCCGCTCCGCATTGACCGCGAAGCGCAGCGCCAGCAGCCCGGCCACGATGACCAGCGTGGCGCCGATGGCGTAACCCACCGTCACGGCACCACGGCTGCCGGTTTCGATCAGGCGGCCGAAGAGCCAGGGTGCGACGAAGCCGCCGGCGCCGGTGCCCACCGCGTAGAAGAGCGAGATGGCCAGCGCGCGCATCTCCAGCGGGAACACCTCGCTCACCGTGAGGTACGCCGAGCTCGCCGCGGCCGAGGCGAGGAAGAACACCGCCGACCAGGCCAGCGCCTGCGTGCGCGCATCGAGCCAGCCGGCCATGAAGGCCCAGCCGGTGAGCGCGAGGCCGATGCCGGCACCGACGTAGGTGAGCGCGATCATGCGGCGCCGGCCCACCCGGTCGAACAGCGGGCCGAGCAGCAGCGGCCCCAGCACGTTGCCCAGCGCGAACGGGAAGATGTACAACGCGACGCGGCCTTCGGGCACGCCGTAGTAGCGCGTGAGCACCAGCGCGTAGGTGAAGAAGATCGCGTTGTAGAAGAAGGCCTGCGACAGCATCAGCGCCAGGGCCACGCCGCTGCGCGAGCGATACCGCGCGAACAGCACCTGCGCCACCTCGCGCATCGACGGGCTGGCCCGACGCGTGATGCGCAGTTCGCCCACCGCCGGCGGCAGCGCGCCGTGCTGGTCGCGCACCTCCTCCTCGATCTCGCGGACGATGCGCTCGGCCTCGTCGGCGCGGCCGTGCGCGATCAGCCAGCGCGGGCTCTCGGGCACGTGGCGGCGGATCAGCAGGATCGCCACCGCCAGCAGTGCGCCCAGCGCGAAGCCACCGCGCCAGCCCCACACGGGGCCCAGTACGCGCGGGTCGAGCAGCACCAGGCTCAGCCCCGCGCCCAGCGCGGCGCCGAGCCAGAAGCTGCCGTTGATCGCGAGGTTGACGCGGCCGCGCACGCGTGCCGGGATCAGCTCGTCGATGGCCGAATTGATGGCCGCGTACTCGCCGCCGATGCCCAGGCCGGTGAAGAAGCGGCACACCGCGAAGAACGCGAAGTTGGGCGAGAAGGCCGTGGCGAAGGTCGCCACGGCATACACCGCCAGCGTGACGAGAAACAGCTTCTTGCGCCCGAGACGGTCGGTCATGCGCCCGAACACGAGCG
>JAFEEH010000147.1 GCA_018241185.1 Pseudomonadota bacterium
GGCCATGGTAGACCGCGTACATGCTCGCGACCACGGCCGGCAGCACTTGCGCCGTGCAGATGTTGGAGGTGGCTTTCTCGCGCCGGATATGCTGCTCGCGCGTTTGCAGCGCGAGCCGGTAGGCCGGCGCGCCGTGGGCATCGACGCTCACCCCGCCCAGGCGGCCCGGCAGCGAGCGCTTGAAGGCGTCGCGACAGGCGAGGTAGGCGGCGTGCGGGCCGCCGGCGCCCATCGGCATGCCGAAGCGCTGCGTGTTGCCGCAGACGATGTCGGCGTCCCATTCACCGGGGGGCGTGAGCAGCGTCAGCGCCAGCAGGTCGGCCGCGACGCAGAAGGCGGCGCCCTTTTCATGAGCGACGCCTACGAGGGGACGCAGGTCGTGCACCTGCCCGGTGGTGCCGGGGTACTGCGCCAGCACGCCGAAGAAGTCGCCGCCGGCCATGAGGTGCGGCAGCGTCTCGGTGGCCGTGCTCACCTTGAGCTCGATGCCCAGCGGCGCGGCGCGCGTGCGGATCACTTCGATGGTCTGCGGATGGCAGTCGCCGGCGACGATGAACACGTTGCTGCGGCTCTTGACGCTGCGCTTGGCCAGCGTCATCGCCTCGGCGGCGGCGGTGGCCTCGTCGAGCATCGAGGCGTTGGCGATCGCCATGCCGGTGAGGTCCGTCACCAGGGTCTGGAAGTTGACCAGCGCCTCCATGCGACCCTGCGAAATCTCGGCCTGGTAGGGCGTGTAGGCGGTGTACCAGGCCGGGTTCTCGAGGATGTTGCGCAGGATCACGCCCGGCGTGTGCGTGCCGTAGTAGCCCTGGCCGATGAAGTTGCGCGCGACCTTGTTCCTGCCCGCGATGGCCTTGAGCTCCGCGAGGGCCTCGGCCTCGGTGGCCGGCGTGGGCAGCTTCATCGCCTGGCTGCGCCGGATCGCCGGCGGCACGATGCCGTCGATCAGCTCGGTGCGCGAGCGCGCTTCCACCGCCCGCAGCATCGCCGCCTCGTCCTCGGCCGAGAGGCCGATGTGGCGGTTGGCGAAGGCGTCGGCATGTTCGAGGGCAGCCAGGGGCGGGAATTCGGCGGGGGAGGTCATGGCAGGGGTCGATCGAATACGGGGTCAGGAACGCAGAGGTCGCAAAGGTCGCGCAGAAGTCGCAGAGGAAACAGCCAAGATTTCTGGAAGTCCTTCTGCGACCTCTGCGAAAACCTTGGCGCCCTCTGCGTTCGGCTGTCCGATCCCGTCTCTTCAGGATTCGGCCGAGAACTTCTCGTAGGCCGTGGCGTCGAGCAGGGCGTCGAGCTGGGCCGGCTCCGACAGGCGCACCTTGAAGAACCAGCCGGCGCCGGTGGGGTCGCTGTTGGCGAGCGAGGGATCGGCGCGCAGCGCCTCGTTCACTTCGGTGATCTCCCCTGTCAGCGGCATGTACACGTCGGCGGCGGCCTTGACCGACTCCACCACGCCCGCCACTTCGCCCTGCGTGAAGGCCTTGCCGACTTCGGGCAGGTCGACGAAGACCACGTCGCCCAGCGCGTCCTGCGCATGCACCGTGATGCCGACCGTGGCGGTGGCGTTGTCGTCGGTGGCGACCCACTCGTGGTCCTTGGTGTACTTGACGTTGCTCATGGAGACTCCTCGTGGAAGGGATGGAAAGGATGAGAGAGACGGGAAAGGGTGTTCAGCCGCGGAAGTAGCGCGCCGGCACGAAGGGCATCTGCGTGACCTCCATCGGCACGGCCTTGCCGCGCACGAGGGCGTCGATGCGCGTGCCGGGCTCGGCGTACGCGGTGGCGACATAGGCCATGGCGATGGGCCGGTCGACCGTGGGGCCGAGCAGGCCGCTGGTGACGACGCCGACGTCGGTGCCCTCGGCGTTGCGCAGCACCGTGCCTTCGCGCACGGGCACGCGCTCCAGCGCGACCAGGCCGACGCGCTTGCGTTTCAGGGTTTCATGGTCGAAATGGCCTGCAGCGCCCGTGGATACTGCGAGCTGCGCTATGACTTTGGTAGCGCCGGGAAAGCCGCCTTCGCGTGCACCGCCGGCACGGCGCACTTTCTGCATGGCCCAGTTCAGCGAGGCTTCGACGGGCGTGGTCGTGGGGTCGAGGTCGTTGCCGTACAGGCACAGGCCAGCCTCCAGGCGCAGCGAGTTGCGGGCGCCCAGGCCGATGGGCTGCACCTCGGGCTGCGCGAGCAGCAGGCGGGCCAGGCGCTCGGCGTCGGCCGCGCCGACGGAGATCTCGAAGCCGTCCTCGCCCGTGTAGCCGCTGCGCGTGGCGAAGGCGGGCACGTCGCCGATCTTCACGGCACCGCCGGTCATGAACACGAAGCGTTCGATGCCAGGTGACAGGCGCGCCAGCACCGCGGCGGCCTGCGGGCCCTGCAGCGCGAGCAGCGCGTGGTCGGGCAGGGGCTGCACCTGGCAGCGGCTGCCGATCTTCTGCTGGATGAGCGCGATGTCGCCGTCCTTGCAGGCGCCGTTGACGATGACGAAGAGCGAATCGTGGCCTTCATTGAAGAACATCAGGTCGTCGACGATGCCGCCGTCGTCGTTGAGCAGCAGGCCGTAGCGCTGCTTGCCCGGCGCCAGGCCGATCACGTCGACCGGCATCAGCGTCTCCAAGGCCGCTGCGGCGTCGGGCCCGACCAGCCGCAGCTGGCCCATGTGCGAGATGTCGAACAGGCCGGCGGCGGTGCGCGTATGGCGGTGCTCGGCCATCAGGCCGGCGGGGTACTGCACCGGCATCGAATAGCCGGCAAAGGGCACCATGCGCCCGCCCAACTCGAGGTGCAGCGCGTGCAGCGGCGTCTGGCGCAGGGCAGTGGAAGCGGTGTCGGCGGAAGAGGCCATGGCGCAGGTCTCCGGGAATCAGGGCAGTCATCATCCGCGACGCAAATCGCGGGCCACCCCTGCTGTCCCTGGTACCTGAGAGATTCGCCCCAGCGATCGGGGTTTGCTCCTTCGGTGGGGGCCATCGACATGCGGTCGGGCCCCGCTCTCCAGCCGGGAACGCCGGCACCGGGCCGGCGTGTCGTCAGTCCTTTTGCCTGAGCGTTCGGAAACAAGATCCTGCGCCTTCGGCGGCCCTGCCGCACGGGCGTGCGCGGGCTCTCTCCTGACTGGGCGCAGTGTAGTGGAATCGCCCGTGGCGTCCGGGCCCGCCGGTCAGTGCAGGGCGGACTCGGGCGGCAGCAACCTGGCGATCCGCTCGCGGATCGAATCGGCCCGGTCGGTGCCGGCATGCGCCTCGATGTCGGCGACCATCGCGTCGGCGACGGCCAGCATCGACGCGCGGTCGCGGGCCTCGCGCAGGGCGTTGCGCAGGGCCTCGGCCCGCTCGGGCTCGCGCCGCGCGAACAGGCGCTCGCACAGGTCGAAAAGGAACATGCGCGTCGTGGCGAGCGAGCGCCGGCCCTCGAAGGTGTCCGCACCGGACGGGGTCGCTGCGGCCTCCGCGGATTCCACGCCCTGGAGCGCCATCGGCGCCAGGGGTTGCGGCGAAGGGGGCGGCGCCGGCGCACGCGTCTGCAGGTAGCCGCGCTCGACCAGCGCATGCACCGCACGCCCTGCCTCGTCGCGCCCGCCGAAGAGCGCGCCGAAGTCCGTCACCGAGTGCTGGCCGTCGGCCATCAGCAGCACCGCGCGTTCACGCTGGCTCAGTGCGCGGTGGCCGGGCCGCAGTTCGTGGCGGGCCTTGTCGGTCTTGAGGAGAAGGGGCATGGCGAAGAGGTCGGGGCGAGCGCGAGAGCATCCGCGCCCGCCATGACATCTTCGTGAAGCGGGGTCACCGCCCCGTGGCTCAGCGTGCGTACACCAGATCGCGCAGCCCCAATGAGAGCCCCGGCACGTAGGTGATCACCAACAGGCACGCCAGCACCACCAGCACGAAGGGGATGAGCTGCGTGACGATGCGGTCCAGCGAGATGCGCGCCACCGTGCAGGCGGCGAACAGGTTCACGCCGAAGGGCGGCGTGATCATGCCCAGCGCGAGGTTGACGACCATGATGAGGCCGAAGTGCACCGGGTCGATGCCGAAGTGCTGCGCCACGGGCGCGAGGATGGGCGCGAGCACGATGATCGCCGCACTGGTCTCGATGAACATGCCGATGACGAAGAGCGCGGCGTTGACGCCCAGCAGGAACATCGCGGGCGACTTGAGCACCGACTCGAGCCAGTGGCCGATGGCCTCGGGCACGCCGGCCCGGGTGATGAGGAAGGCGAACAGGCCCGCGTTGGCGATCACGAACATGATCACCGCCGACGAGATCACCGACTTGCGCACGATCCGGTACAGGTCGGCCAGCCTGATCTCGCGGTAGATCACCACGCCCACGATCAGCGCGTAGAACACCGCGACCGCCGAGGCCTCGGTCGGCGTGAAGATGCCGCCGTAGATGCCGCCCAGGATGATGACCGGCATCAGCAGTGCCCAGCCGGCCCGCCACAGCGCCTTGCCGAAGGGCATGCGGCCGTCGCCGTCGTTCTTGCCCCAGCCTTTCCACTTGCAGTAGAGCCACACGAACAGCATCAGCGCGCCGCTGATCAGGATGCCGGGCCCGAAGCCGGCGATGAACAGCTCGCCGATCGACACCTCGGCGCTCACGCCGTACAGGATCATCGGGATCGAGGGCGGGATGATCACGCCCAGCTCGGCGCTGGTGGCCTGCAGCGCGGCGGCGTAGCTCGTGGGGTAGCCGTGCTTGATCAGCGCCGGAATCAGGATGGCGCCGATCGCGAAGGTGGTGGCCACCGACGAGCCCGACACCGCCGCGAAGATCATGCAGGTGAGCACGCAGGTCATCGGCAGGCCGCCCTGGACGCCCCCCACGATGCTCTTGGCGAATTCCACCAGCCGGCGCGAGATGCCGCCGGTCTCCATCAGGTTGCCGGCCAGGATGAAGAAGGGAATGGCCGCCAGCGGAAACTTGTTGATCGAGTTGAACATCTCCTTGGCGGAGATCAGCATGGGCGCGCCGGTGACCTGCATGCCGAGCACCGAGGCCAGGCCGATGGAGACGGCGACGGAAATCGACAGTGCGAAGCACAGCACCATCGTGACGACCATCACGGGGGTCATGCGTGGCCTCCCTGGCGCAGAGGATGGGCGATGCTCATTGCGCGGTCTCCAGTTCCATGCGCTTTGGATCGAGGTAGTTGCCCGCGATGCCGATCAGCGAGAACACGGCGCCGACCGGGAGCGCCAGGTAGGCCCACACCATCGAGATGCTTTCCAGGCCGGCCATAGACTGCACACGGCCGCGCATGGCGTAGTCGAAGCCCCACCAGAGGATGACGAGCATGAGCGCCAGGGCCGCGATGCTGACGACCGCGTCGAGCACCCGCTTCATCTTCGGCGGGCTCCAGCGGTAGAGCACGTCCACGCTGACCATCGCGCCCTGGCGGAAGGCCATGGGAATGCCGAGAAACACCATCCAGATGAGGCTGACGCGGATCAGGATCTCACTCCACTCGGCCGGCTGCTCGAGCACGAAGCGCGTGATGATCTGGAACATGCCCAGCGACGCTGCGATCACCAGCATCAGGCAGGCCAGGGCCATCGAGAGCGCCGTGGTGCGGCGCTCCAGCCCGAGGAACATCTCTTTCATCAACAACCCAGTTGTTCTAAACAAAAAAGCCCGCCAGGCCAGGCTGGGCGGGCGGGAGCAGCTATCGAAAAGATAGCGTCCGGTCGGTCACTTGTAGTCGCGGATCTTGTCCAGGTTGGCCTTGCCGAACTCTTTTTCGAATTGCGCGTTGACCGGCGCGAGGGCCGCGACGAACTTGGACTTGTCGACGTTGTCGATCACCGTCATGCCCTTGGCGCGCAGGTCGGCCACGCCCTTGGCGTCGTCCTCGTCGACGCGCGCGCGGTTGGCCTTGACGGCTTCCTTGGCCGCATCGAGGAAGGCCTGCTGGTCGGCCGGCGCGAGCTTGTCGAAGCTGCCCTTGTTCATCACGAAGATGCAGGGCGAGTACACGTGGCCCGTGAGCGTGAGGTGCTTCTGCACCTGGTCGAACTTGGCCGAGATGATCACGGGCAGCGGGTTCTCCTGGCCGTCGACGGTGCCCTGCTGCAGTGCGGTGAACACCTCGGGGAAGGCCATCGGCGTCGTGATGATGCCGAAGCCCTTGTAGGCCGCGATGTGCACCGGGTTTTCCATCGTGCGCATCTTCAGGCCCTTGAGGTCGCCCGGCTCCTTCACGTCGCGCTTGCTGTTGGTCATGTGGCGGAATCCGTTCTCGCCCCAGGCCAGTGCCTTGAAGCCCTTGGCGTCGAATTTCTTGAGCAGATCCTGGCCGATGGGACCGTCGAGCACGGCGCGCGCGTGGGCCTTGTCGCGGAACAGGAAGGGCACGTCGAGGATCTTGGTCTCGGGCACGAAGTTCGGCACTGGCCCGGTCGACGAGAAGGCCAGTTCCTGCGTGCCGAGTTGTACCGCCTCGATGGATTCGCGCTCGCCGCCCAGCGAGCCGTTGTAGAAGGTCTGGACCTTGTAGCGGCCGCCGGTGCGCTTCTCGACTTCCTTGGCGAAGGTGTCGATGGCCACGCCCTGGTGCGAGTTCTGCGCGGTCGAGATGCTGATCTTCATCGTGGTCTGCGCGATTGCGGCGCAGGCCATGCCAAAGCCAAGAACCAGGCCGACGGCCAAGCGGTTCAACTTCATGGGGTGTCTCCTCGGTGGAAAGTGAGCGCGGCCCAGAACGGGCCGCGCTAGGCAGGGCTCCGACTATGCCTTGATCGGCAGCTTCACAGCGTCGGGATTTTCACGGACGTAGTCGCGGATCACGTCGTCGAAGGCGCTGTCGCTGTCCAGGCCGAGTGCGCGGGCGCGCGGCGTCTCGAAGCGCCCGGGCCACGTCTTGACGATGCGCATGATGGCCGGGTCGGGCGTCCGGTCGAGCAGGGCCAGCGCCTCGGCGCCGGCCACACGGCCGAGCGCGGCGGCCATTTCGCCCACCGTGGTGGACAGCGAGGGAAGGTTGAGCGCGGTGCGCGGGCCCCAGTCGGCGTCGCTTGCTTCCGCGGCGCGCAGGATGCCCTCGATGGTGCGTGCCGGCGAGGCGAGCGCCACGGGCGTGTCGTCGGGCACGGGGCAGGGCGCGCGCACGCCGGCCAGCGGCTCGCGCACCATGCCGCTGAAGAAGCTCGACGCCGCACCGTTGGGCTTGCCGGGCCGCACGCTCACCGTCATGAGGCGCACGCTGCGCCCGCGCACGAAGCCCTTGCGCGTGTAGTCGGCCACGAGTTGCTCGCCGATGAACTTCTGGATGCCGTAGCTCGTCTGCGGCGTGGGCAGCGTGTTGTCGCCGATCACCGGCGGCAGTGGCTGCGCGGGGGAGTCGCCGAACACGGCGAGCGAGCTGGAGAACACCACGACGGGGGCGGTGCCGGCCGCGCGCAGCCGCTCGAGCAGCGCATGTGTGGCGGCGAAGTTGCTGCGCATCCCGAGGTCGAAGTCGGCCTCGCATTCGCCGCTGACGGCGGCCGCGAGGTGGAAGACGACGTCGGCTTGCGACCAGAAGGTGGCGGCCGGGTCCGCCAGTTGTGCATTGAGGTCGCCAGTGGCCGCGACGATGCGCTTGTCTGCCGCGAGGTCGGCCGGGGCCGGCGCGCGGTCGACCAGGGTGATGCGGGTGATGGGCTGTGCCGCGCCGCCCGCGAGCGCGAGCGTGCCGCGCCGGAGCAGGGTGCGTGCGAGTCGCGCGCCGATGAAACCGGCGCCGCCGGTGATGACGATGTGCATGGGTGTCTCCTTCGCCTTCAGTCTAGCGGCGAAGCTGACCGCTGGCTGAGCCTGCACGAATCGGTGCAAAGGCACATACTTGCCGCCCGGCCGTCGGGACAGGCGGCCGTCGTAATCACAGCAGGAGACTCCGCATGGACGGCATCGCGCAACGCACCGTGTCCAAGATCAGCTGGCGGCTGCTGCCGCTGTTGATGGTCTGCTACTTCGTCGCCTACCTCGATCGTGTGAACCTCGGCTTCGCGGGCGCGGCGATGTCGAAGGACCTGGGCTTCACGGCCACCGTGTTCGGCAACGCGGCAGGCATCTTCTTCATCGCCTACTTCCTGCTCGAGGTGCCCAGCAACCTGGCGCTCGAGCGCTTCGGCGCCCGCCGGTGGATCGCCCGCATCATGCTCAGCTGGGGCCTGATCTCCGCAGCGCAGGCCTGGGTGGGCGGGGCGACCAGCTTCACCATCGTGCGATTTCTGCTCGGCGCGGCCGAGGCGGGCTTCTTCCCTGGCGTCATCTTCTACCTCACGCTGTGGTTCCCCGCGGCGTACCGTGCGCGCATCGTGGGCTGGTTCATGTTCGCGGTGCCGATCTCCAGCGTGATCGGCTCACCCATCTCCGGCTACATCCTGAACATGGAAGGCGTGGCCGGCCTGCACGGCTGGCAGTGGCTGTTCGTCCTCGAAGCCATTCCGGCGGTGATCCTCACCTTCTTCGTGCTCGTCTACCTCCCCGACGGTCCCAAGGATGCGAAATGGCTGACGGGCGAGGAGCGCCAGTGGCTGCAGGGCACGCTGCAGGCCGAGCGCCGCAACCGCGAATCGCTGCATGCGATTTCCTGGAAACAGTCGCTGCTCAACTGGCGTGTGATCGCGATGGGCTTCATTTACATGGGCATCACGGTGCCGCTTTACGGGCTGGGCTTCTTCCTGCCGCAGATCATCAAGGGCTTCGGCGGCCTGGGCAACGTGGAGATCGGCTTCATCAACGCCTTTCCCTACCTCGTCGGCGCGATCGCCATGCTGCTGTGGACGCGCTGGTCCGATGCGCGGCGCGAGCGCAAGGGCTTCCTGCTGGTGCCGCTGGCCTGCATCTTCCTCGGCCTCATGGCGGCCGCCGAGATCGGCGCGCCTGTGCCCAAGATGGCGGCCGTGACACTGGCCGCCTTCGGCATCTTCAGCGCGCTGCCGGTGTTCTGGACGCTGCCCACCGCCATCCTCAGCGGCACTGCGGCGGCGGCCGGCATCGCCTGGATCAACTCCATCGGCAACCTCGGCGGCTACATCGGCCCCACCCTCTTCGGCGTGCTGCGCGACCGCATGGGCAACGACATCTATGCCGTCATGTTCCTGGCGCTGCTGTCGGTGCTGGGCTTCGTCTTGGTGCTGATCGTGGGGCACGACCCGCGCGGCGAGCAGGCGGGCGAACCGGCGCAGGCCTGAGGGCGGGCCGTGTCAAGGAAACGGTGCCGATACTCAGCGGACGCTACTCAAAGGCCTAGGGCGTCGAGGGCTTCGGCGATGGCCGGATGGGTGAAGCAGCGGACGGCCTGCAGATGCGAGGCGTTGAGCAACTGGTGATCGCGGTAAAGCGTTGCCATCGTGGGCAGGCGTTCGAGCAGGATCGAGTGGACGACCGCGTTGTCCTGTCCGTAGTCGGCTGGAGCTGCTTTCAGCAGCCTGTCGAGTGCACGTACAGTGTGTAGCAGCGCATCCAGTTGCGGGGCATAGGGCTCGAGAAACATTGCCACGATGTGGTCGATGTCTTCGCCGGCGAGTTGTGGATACCAGAGTCGGAGGATGCGTCGCCGCACAATTTGCAGTTGCGACCGCGCAAGCGCCTGCTGGCTGTGTGTGAAGCTGCCCGCGTGCGCCCGGTGTTCGAAAAGCACTTCGTCGACATTGGCGAGTTCACCGCCTGCGGCGACCACCGACGCGATGTAGTCCAGATCCTCCGAACTGCGCAGATCGTCGTCGAAACGGATACCGTGGTGCCGCACGAAGACGCGTCTGACCATCATGCTGTTGCCGCCGATGGTGTTTGGCGACCACGACAGCCTTGCCTTGAGGTTTGCATCGCCGAGCACAGCAGGTGCAATGCCATTCGCCGCACCAAAGATTCGGGCGCTCGAGCCCGCGGCAGCGAGTCGCTCGTTAGCGCGGAAGGCGGCGACTTGAACGGCAAGTCTGTTCGGCAATGCGCGATCGTCCGAATCGAGGCGAGCGATGAACTCGCCACGCGCGGCATCGAAGCCGGCATTCGATGCCGCGCTGATGCCCGCATTCCGCTCGAAGCGGATGATCTGGATGCGGGGGTCATCGCCGGCGGCCGCTCTTGCAGCCGACAGCGTGTCGTCCGCGGATCCATCGTCCACCACCGTCAATTGCCAGTCGTCCAGTGTCTGGGCCCGGACGGAGGCGATGGCCTCGCCGATGAAAGAGGCCGTATTGAACGCCGGGATGACGACCGTGACGAGTGGCGGATTGGACATGGCCGCGAAATGCTCGGGTTGACCTGCTGGTACGTTCCGGGATGAAGCGCCGCGTCGTGCCGGCGTCGGCGACGGGGGCCTACATCCCCACGTAGTTCGGCCCACCCCCGCCCTCGGGCGTGACCCACACGATGTTCTGCGTCGGGTCCTTGATGTCGCAGGTCTTGCAGTGCACGCAATTCTGCGCGTTGATCTGCAGGCGCTCCTTGCCGGCATTGGCCTCATCGGGCACGAACTCGTAGACGCCTGCGGGGCAGTAGCGCGATTCGGGGCCGGCGTACTCGGGCAGGTTGATGCGCGTGGGCACCGTCGGGTCCTTGAGCGTCAGGTGCGCGGGCTGGTTCTCTTCGTGGTTGGTGTTGCTGATGAACACCGATCCCAGGCGGTCGAAGGTAAGCTTGCCGTCGGGCTTGGGGTAGTCGATCTTCTTGTACTTCGCGGCCGGCTTCAGGCGCGCGTAGTCGGGTTCCTTGCGGTGGATGGTCCACGGGATGTGGCCGCGCAGCAGGAACTGCTCGATGCCGTTCATCACCGTGGCGGTGTACAGGCCTTTCTTGAACCAGGTCTTGAAGTTGCGGTCCTTGTACAGCTCGGCGTGCAGCCAGCTCTTCTCGAAGGCGGCTGGGTAGGCGCTCAGCTCGTCGTGTTGGCGGCCGGAGGTCACGGCGTCGAAGGCGGCCTCGGCGGCCA
>JAFEEH010000148.1 GCA_018241185.1 Pseudomonadota bacterium
CCCGGCGCGTGATGCGGCGCAGCCCCTCACGCGGCTGCGGGTGGCGGTCACGCCAACCTTCGCGCGCACCTACGTCATGCCGCGGCTGGAGACCTTCCGCACCGCCTACCCGGAAGTGGAGCTCACGCTGCAGGTGTCCATTCCGCTGATGGACGTCACCGCGGAGGAGACCGATCTCGAGGTGCGCTACGGCACCGGCAACTACACCGACCGCGAGTGGCGCATCGTCAACCCCGACGAGGTCACGCCCGCCTGCAGCCCGGGCTACCTGAGCGAGCACGGCCCCTTCGCCAACTTCGACACCGAGGCCGAGCTGGCCGAGGCACGCCTCATCCGCAGCCCGCTGGAGCCCTGGAGCACCTGGTTCGCCGCCTGCGGCCTGGCGCTGCCCGAGCCGCAGCGCGGCGCCCAGTTCAACGACCTGGGGCTGGTGTACGACGCCGCCGCCAGCGGCTTCGGCGTGGCGCTGGTGCGGGCGGAAATGGCCGCGGCCTGGTTCGACAGCGGCCGGCTGGTGCGCCTGAGCTCGCGCACCGCCCCGTCGCCGCACGCCAACTACATCTGCTGGCGGCCCGGTGCCCTCGAGCGCTGGGAGTGCGCGGCCTTCGTCGACTGGCTGCTGCATCGCGACCTGCCGCCCGGCCGCGAAAAAATCTCAAACCCCCGCTGAAGAAACTTCAAACGCCCGGCCCGGCGGCGCCTCTACAGTGCCGACGGGCCGGGCGGGCTTGCCGTGCGCGGCCGCCGGCGCGACAGTGCGGTGTGCGGCACACGCACGCGGGCGCACGGGGCGTCCTACAACGATTCACAACATTACCGGAGACACGGCCATGACCTGGCAGCAGATCTACGACCCCTTCCACAACATGTTCATCTCCACCGCGCTGGCTGCGATCCCGGTGGTGGTGATGCTGGCCGCGCTCGGCTTCTTCCACATCAAGGCGCACATCGCCGCCGGCATGGGGCTGGTGGCGGCCATCCTGGTGGCCGTGTTCGCCTATGGCATGCCGGTCGACATGGCCGGGCGCGCCGCCCTGTTCGGCGGCTTCACCGGCCTGCTGCCCATCGGCTGGATCGTGCTGAACATCATCTTTCTGCACCAGCTCACCGAGCAGAACGGCAGCTTCGCCGTGCTGCAGGACTCGCTCTCGGGCATCACCGAGGACCGGCGCATCCAGCTGCTGCTGATCGCCTTCTGCTTCGGCGCCTTCTTCGAGGGTGCGGCGGGCTTCGGCACACCCGTGGCGGTGACGGCGGCCATCCTCATCGGCCTGGGCTTCTCGCCCCTGGCGGCTTCGGGGCTTTCGCTGATCGCCAACACCGCGCCGGTGGCTTTCGGTGCGTTGGGCACGCCGGTCATCACGCTGGCCAAGGTGCACGGCTACGACCTGATGGAAGTGACGGCCATGATCGGCCGCCAGCTGCCCTTCTTCTCGCTGCTGGTGCCCTTCTGGCTGATCTGGGCTTTTGCCGGCTGGAAGGGCATGAAGGAGATCTGGCCCGCCATCCTGGTCACGGGCGTGAGCTTCGCGGTGCCCCAGTTCCTGGTGTCCAACTTCATCGGGCCGGAGCTGGTGGACATCATTGCGGCCATCGTCTCGATGCTGTGCCTGGTCGGCTTCCTGCGCGTATGGAAGCCCAGGAACGTGTGGACGTCGCCCTCGCTGCGCGGCCACGACCCGAGCGCCGCCGAGGCCAAGCCGGCGCAGCCGGTCAAGCAGCACAGCCGCACCGCGCTGATGCAGGCCTGGATGCCCTGGGTGATCCTGTCGGTCTTCGTCTTCATCTGGGGCCTGCCTTCGGTGAAGACCTGGCTCAACGGCCTGTTCGCGCCTTCGTTCCCGATGACGGGGCTGCACAACCTGGTCGAGAAGATGCCGCCGGTGGTGCCACAGCCCACCAAGGAAGGCGCGGTCTACGTGCTGAACCTGCTGTCGGCCACGGGCACCGGCATCCTGCTGTCGGCGCTCGTCAGCGCGCTGCTCATGAAGTACAACCCGGTCGCGATCGTGCGCACCTTCTTCAAGACCATCTGGCTGGTGAAGTACTCGCTGCTCACCATCGTGCTGATGCTGGCCCTGGGCACGCTCACGCGCTATTCGGGCACCGACACCACGCTGGGCCTGGCCTTCGCCAACACCGGCGTGCTGTATCCCTTCTTCGGCACGCTCATGGGCTGGCTCGGGGTGGCGCTCACCGGCTCCGACACGGCCTCGAACGTGCTCTTCGGCGGCATGCAGAAGGTGGCGGCCGAGCAGCTGGGCCTGTCGGCCAACCTCATGGGTGCGGCCAACAGCTCCGGCGGCGTGATGGGCAAGATGATCGACGCGCAG
>JAFEEH010000149.1 GCA_018241185.1 Pseudomonadota bacterium
TGATAGCCTCAGCCTTGAACTCCTGTGTGTACTGCCTCTTGGGCAGCTTGCCTTCTCTCATTTCGATTCTCCGTACCTCTGAAGTTATCAACTTCCTGCTGTACGTGAAATCGAGGCAGGGTCAGTTCGCAGGACACCACCCGTTCGGCCACCAGAGGTTCCATATCCACGCGGCGCAGGACACGATCAACCTGCCGTGCGTGGCCTTCGCATGCCTGCGGATCGCAGAGCACCAGCGGATAGCGCAGCAGTTCTTCCAAGGGAATGCGTTTGTGTGCCAGCAGGGGATGCCGCGCCGGAACGGCCACCATCAACGGATCACTCCATACGGATTCGGCAATGAGGCCATCGCCGACCTCATCGGCGCGGGCAAAGCCCACGTCGTACAGGTCGCCATGCAGTCCTTTGATCTGTTGGGACAGAGGTACTTCGAAGAAGCGGATTTCGACCTCGGGCTCTTCCTGGCGGCAGAGCGCCAGCAAGGCTGGCAACCGCGCCGGTGTGATGCCATCGGACAGGGCGATGCGTAATTGACTGTGAAAGCCGTTGGCTGCGGCCTTCACGCTGTCACGGGCCTGTTGCAAGGCAGAGAAGACGCGCGGGACATGCTCAAAGAACAGCTTTCCCGCACGAGTCAGCCGCGTACTGCGAGTCGTCCGAACAAAAAGCTTGACGCCCAGATCCTCTTCCAACTCCTTAATCGCCCTCGAAAGAGGCGACTGCTCAATATGCAGCCGCTCAGCCGCACGAGCGAAATGAAGCTCTGAGGCTACCGCGAGGAAGCAGCGCAGATGGCGAAGTTCCAAGGGCTATCTCCTTTTGTGATCGCATCCTTCGACCATCTGAACGCTTTGGCCATGATCGACATCGTTTTGCGTTAGCCATGAGAGGGGCGTTCTAGGAATGCGAATGAATGACCTCACCTGGGCGAACGTCCTGCACGGGACCGCCCCATTTCTGCATACGCCCCACGCTGCCAGATAGAATCGTCGCTGCCCACGTTTGCTCACCAGAACGGTCAGCGCATAGCCCCTGTGCCTGCAATTCGGCAGGACGCAGGGAACACCGGAGTTCATACCTTGCTGCGCCGCAGGCGCAGCGCGTTGCCGACCACCGAGGTCGAGCTCAGGCTCATCGCCAGCGCGGCGATCAGCGGCGACAGCAGCCAGCCGGTGAATGGGTACAGCACTCCGGCCGCGACCGGGATGCCCAGGCCGTTGTAGAGGAAGGCGAACACCAGGTTCTCCTTCATGTTGCGCACCGTCCCTACCGACAGCCCGCGCGCGGTGGCGATGCCGCGCAGGTCGCCCTTGACCAAGGTAATCTGCGCACTGTTCATCGCCACGTCGGTGCCGGTGCCCATGGCGATGCCGACGTCGGCCTTGGCGAGCGCCGGCGCATCGTTGATGCCGTCGCCGGCCATGGCGACCACCCGGCCTTCCTTCTGAAGGCGCTCGATCAGCGTCAGCTTGTCGGCGGGCTTCACTTCGCCGTGGACCTCGTCGATGCCCAGGCGGGCACCCACCGACTTCGCGGTGGTCAGGCCGTCGCCGGTTGCCATGATGACCCGCAGGCCGGCCGCCTTGAGCGCCGCCAGCGCCTCGGGCGTGCTCGCCTTCACCGGATCGGAGACGGCCAGCAGGCCGGCCAGGCGTCCGCCCACCGCCAGGTACATCACGCTGGCCCCTTCACTGCGCAGGGATTCGGCCTGCTGCATGAGCGGACCGACGGCGACACCGACCTGCTCCATGAGGACCGTATTGCCCAGCGCGAGGGGCTGCCCTTCCACCTGTCCGCGCACCCCGATGCCGGAACCGGACTCGAAGTTCTCCGGCTTGCTCAGCGCCAGGCCCTGTGTGCGCGCGGCCTGAACGATGGCGTCGGCCAGCGGGTGCTCGCTGCCCTGGTCCAGGCTGGCCGCCAGGCGCAGCACCTCTTCGGAGGTGAAGCCCTCGGCCGGGACCACGCGGTCGAAGGCGGGACGGCCTTCGGTCAGCGTTCCGGTCTTGTCGATGACCAGGGTATCGACCCGGCGCAGGTTCTCGATCGCGGCGGCGTCGCGGAACAGCACGCCCTGGGTCGCACCGCGCCCGGTGGCGACCATGATCGACATGGGCGTGGCCAGCCCCAGCGCGCAGGGGCAGGCGATGATCAGCACCGACACGGCGTTGATCAGGCCAAACACCCAGGACGGCTGCGGGCCGAAGAAGCCCCAGATGAAGAAGGTCGCGATGGCGATGGCGACGACCACCATCACGAAGTAACCGGCGACCACATCGGCCATGCGCTGCATGGGCGCCTTGGAGCGCTGGGCCTGGGCCACCATCTGCACGATCTGCGAGAGCACGGTCTCTGAGCCGATGCGCTCGGAGCGGATTACCAGCGCGCCATTGGTGTTGAGGGTGGCGCCGATGACCTTGTCGCCCTCGCGCTTGCTCACCGGTAGCGGTTCGCCGGTCAGCATGGATTCGTCCACGGAGCTTGCACCCTCGACCACCACGCCATCGGCCGGCACTTTCTCGCCGGGCCGCACGCGCAGGAGATCGCCGACGTGCACATGGGTCAGCGGCACGTCTTCCTCGCTGCCATCGGCGCCGATGCGGCGCGCGGTCTTGGGCGCGAGGCCGAGCAGCGACTTGATCGCCGCGGAGGTCTGCGAGCGCGCCTTGAGTTCCAATACCTGCCCGAGCAGGGTCAGCGAGATGATGACCGCCGCGGCCTCGAAGTACACACCAACTCGGCCCATCGAGATGAACGACGCCGGAAATATCTCCGGCGCCGTGGTGGCAACGACGCTATAGACGAAGGCCGCGCCCGTACCCAGGCCGATCAGTGTCCACATGTTGGGGCTGCGGTGGACCACGGACTGCCAGCCGCGCGAGAAGAACGGCCAGCCGGCCCACAGCACGATCGGCAGCGCCAGCACCAGTTCCAGCCAGCTCTGCGTAGCCATGTCCATCAGATGCAGGCGCTCGCCGAACATCGCCAGCGCCAGCACCACCAGGGTCAGCGGCAGCGTCCACCAGAAGCGGCGGGAGAAATCGCGCAGCTCAGGGTTGTCGTCGTCCAGGTCCGGCAGCAGCGGTTCCAGGGTCATGCCGCAGATCGGGCAATTGCCGGGATGGTCCTGGCGGATCTGCGGGTGCATCGGGCAGGTGTAGATGGTGCCCGGCGCCGCAGGCTTCGGGGACTGCGCCGGGTCCGCTGCTGCTGGGACGGCTTGCGGCGCTTGGGCATGCCCATGGCCGTGCCCACGCTCATGTCCGTGGTGGTGATGGCCCGCCGCGCTGCCGCTGGCACCGGAGGCTTCGGGGGGCGTCTGCCCCGCCGGGACGGGCTGAAGCGTCATGCCGCATTTCGGGCAGGCGCCATGATGATCTTGCCGGACCTCGGGGTGCATCGGGCAGGTGTAGACCACGCCCGCCGGGGTTGCGCCGGGCCAATCCTTCGCTGCGGGTTCACCTGCGCGGCCGCCGTGGCCATGCGTTTCAAGAGCCGTGTTGCCCAGCGGCAGCGCCCCCTGTGCGGGAGTATCTCGTGCGGGTGTTTTCTCTGGGGGCTGGCTCATGACGGTTTCTCCGAGTTTTCTTGAATGGGTCTATCAGCTTCGACCAGATGGCAGGAACGGCGTTCTCGTACCACCCGGCAAGTGCCGGGCGGGTTAGCCGCAGCAGCAGCCGCGGCCGGCCCCAGGCGCTTTGCTGGCAGCGGCTCCACTGGCCTGTGCCGGGTAGCCGGCCTGCTTCAGTGCCGACACCAGCGGATCGATGCCTTCGGCAAGATCGCCATGGACGCGAACGCGGCCTGCGCTCAGGTCAACCTCCACCTCTCGCACGCCCGGCAAGGGCTTGAGCGCTTCAGTGACGTGTTTGACGCAGCCGCCGCAGGACATGCCCTGGACGTCAAGATCGATGGTAGTCATGGTCATGGTTCTCCGTGGGTTGGCGCCGATGGTTCGGCGCATCAGGTCGCGGCAGACCGCCGCCAGTGGGGAAAGAATCGCGGCGTGGCTTGCGCGTAGCGCTCGAACTCTGTCCCGAATCGAGTCCGCATCTCGGCTTCCTCGTTCACCGCTAGGCGGCCGTACATGACCAGCAGGATCGGGAACATCAGCAGCGTGAGCAGCGTCGGCCATTGCAGCAGGAAGCCCAGCAGGATCAGCACGAACGCCACGTACTGGGGGTGGCGGATACGGGCATAGGGGCCTGCCGTGGCCAGGGTGCCCCGGCGCTGCGCGTGATAGAGCACCTGCCAGGATTTGGACAGCAGGTAGAAGCCGTAGGCGAGCAACACGTAGCTGGCGATGTGCAGCACGCCGAAATGCGGATCGCCTTTCTCACCCAGCAAGGTCCACCACAGGTGGCCGGCGTCGTGAGTGAGCAGGTCCAGGCCCGGATAACGGGTCTGCAGCCAGCCCGAGAGCAGGTAAATGGTCAGCGGGAACCCGTGCATCTCGACGAACAGCGCGACGATGAAAGCGGCAAACGCGCCGAAGCTTCGCCAGTCGCGCGCCGTTGCCGGCTTGAAGAAGCTAAAGGCGAACAGGATGAAGATGGCCGAGTTGAAGAACACCAGCAGCCACAGGCCATAAGCGGGTTGATCGTGGCTCATGGCTGATCTCCGCGCTGGTCGCGCACGTTGACCTTGGGGCCGGCACCCGGATTCGGTGCTTGGGTCGGCGTCGTATCAGACGGCGTGTGGGAGGAAGGGTCGTGCCCGCCGTGGCCATGGCCGTGGTGCATGAAGAGGTGCATCAACGGGCACGCCGCGAGCAGCAGGAAAGGCAGGAACCCGACCATGTGGGCGGTGTGTTCCTTGAGTAGGAAGTAACCCGCGATCGCGCCGAGAACGAGCAGGCCGATCCCGTACCGGGAGCGCCAGAAACGTGGGGGCGATTCGTTGTGACCGTGATGCTCGTTCATGATGAACCTTCCTTCAAAAGGTCGGCGCATCGGGCGCCGACCATGCCTGTCGAAATCAGTAGGGTCTCGTGTTGCCGGGTGGACTCAAGGTGCCCAGCCAGGCCACTGCCAGCAGGATCAGCATCATGGCCGTCGTCTCGATCGCCAGGCTGTTGCACAGGGCACGCTTGGCGCGTGCGATGTCGATGGAGCTGCGTGCCCGCTCCAGCAGCGGCCCCAGCCGAAAGCGATTCGCCGCGGCCAGCGCGAGCATGGCGCCGAACAGGCCCAGCTTCACCAGCAGCAAGACCCCGTAAGGGCTAGATGCCATGCCCTCAAGACTCGGGCCGACGATGAGCAGATAGTTGACGATGCCGGTGACGATCAGCACCGCGACGATGAGCGTGCCAGCCGACGAAAACCCGGTTACCGCCTGGCGCAGGAGCAGCAGATGCTGGTAGGCGTCGTCGCGGCCCTGGCCCTGGACCGGGCGCAGCAGCAACAGCAGAAACGCGGCCAGCGCCCCCAGCCAGGCGCCAGCACCGAGCAGGTGCAAGGTGTCGGCCGCCAGATGGATGCCGCCGCGTGTACCGGTATCCATCGCCCCATGTCCCGACCAGACCAGCGTGGACAGACCGACCGCGGCGAACAAGGAAGCGAGCACCAGGCTCGCCGTGGGCACCCGTCTGTAGAACCCGGCGCAAAGCAGGATGCCCACAAGCGCTGCGATCTTGACCACCCACGCGATGCCGACGTTGGTGCCGGTGATGATCATGCCGAACACATGGCGCTGAAGCTCCCCGATCTCAGTCACACCGCTCATGGTCACCGCCAGCATCAGCATGCCGGCGCCCGACACCAGCAGACCCACGCCCGCGAGCCAGGACAGCAGCCTTCGATAACCGAAGGCTGCATGGGCGTCGGCTGCGCTGCCCTTCACGCCGTACAGGCCGAACAGCGGCAGCCCGAACAGCAGCATCAGGTCAGCGTAGCTGGCGAAGCGGACAACGATGTTGCCCCAACCCTCCATGGCTCACTTCACCTTGAAGGAGAAGTTGCCCGTTATGGGATGGGTATCGGCCGACACGGCGCGCCACTCCACGCGATAGTCCCCCGTCATCAGGGGCTTGGCGGGGGTGATCACCATGGTCTTGCCGTCTTCGCCGCTGGATACCTTGACCTCCATCGGCATGGCATGAGACATGCTTGACATGCCCGGCATGCCGGTCATGACCAGCTTGGCACCGGAGAACTGGGTGGTCAGCGTTTCGGAGAAGTGCAGCTCGATCTTCGCCGGAGCCGCCACTTCGGCGTTCGCTTGCGGATCGGAAGTTAGCAGTTTGGGATGGGCCTGCGCGGCGGCACTGAACAGCACGAGGCTGGTGGCAGCGAAAACGGGGAAGAGAAGTTTGCGGATCGAGAGCATGGTCATTCCTCTGCTAGTTGGTCGGTGGTCGAAAAACGGTGGTCTGTTCGGACGATGATCGGTAAGGCGGTCCCGGTCCCGATCCTTAGAACCAGAAGCGCACGCCCGCAACCCAGCGGGTTTCCTGCGCGCGCTCGCCCGAAGCGCGCACGAAATCGGCGGTCTTGCCGAAGCTGCCGCTGCGCTCGACGCCGATGTAGGGCGCGAACTGCCGGCTGAACTCGTAGCGCAGGCGCAGTCCGACCGTGGCGTTCGACAGGCCGCTGCCAATGTCACGCTCCGGGTCGCTCTTGCCGTAGAACTGCGCCTCGGCACGCGGCTGCAGGATGAGCTTCTGGGTCAGCAGCAGGTCATAGCTCGCGGCCAGCCGCAATGCGGTCCTGCCGCCGTTGCCGACGTAGCCCGTCGCTTCGACATCGAACCAGTACGGTGCCAGCCCCTGGACGCCGAAGGCCAGCCACCCACGGTCGGGGCCGGTGCCCGTGTCGTAGCGCAGGCCCAACTGGGTGTCCCAGTACGGCGTGATGGCGTGGCCCCACAGCAATTCGGTGCGGGCGTCCTGGAGCTTGCCGCCGGCCACCTCGCCCTCGGCCTTGAGGACCGCCTTGTCGAAGTCGCGGCCGAACCAGCCTTGCAGGTCGTAGGCGGTGGCGTTGCCGCCATGGTTCGCATAGGAGCGTTCCAGCCGATCGACCAGCAGCGCACCAAAGGTATGCTCGTCGGCCAGGCTCAGGGCGGGCACGCCAGGTACGGCATAGGCGCCCGCGCCGCGGACCAGGCCCTCGGAATAGGCGTTGGGGTCGCGCGCGTCGGCGGGCGCGGAACCGCCTTGCATCTGCATGTCCATGCCGCCATGGTCCATGGGCGGCGTGGAGGCTGGCGTGGCAGGCGATGCGGAAGGTGCCGTAGCAGGCGCAGGAGCTGTGGGCACCCCATGGCTGGCATGTGGATCGGTCTGGGCGGCGCCCGGCGACGGCGATGATGCGGGCGGCGCGGCCGCCGCGCCATGATGCGCCGAATGGTCGTCTGCCTGGCCCGCCTGTGACTGGGCCAGCACGGGGTTCGCGATCGTGGCAACCAGTGCCAGGGTCAATGCGTGGAGGTGTGTTGTTTTCATTGTTCGTGCACTCTCTTCAAGCGGCGCTCAAGACACCACGACCTCGCGGAACATGCCCGCATCCATGTGAAGCATCAGGTGGCAGTGCCAGGCCCAGCGTCCCAGCGCATCGGCGGTGACCAGGAAGCTCAGGCGCTGCGCCGGCTGCACGGGCAAGGTGTGGCGCCGTGCCAGGAAGCGCCCGTCGGGGCTCTCCAGTTCGCTCCACATCCCGTGCAGGTGCATCGGGTGCGTCATCATCGTGTCGTTGTGCAAGATGACGCGCAGCCGCTCGCCGTGGCGGAAATGCACCGGCTTGGACTTGCTGAATTCGAGCCCGTCGATGGACCAGGTGTAGCGCTCCATGTTGCCGGTGAGGTGCAGCTCGACCTCGCGGCCGGGGCCGCGCGGGTCCATGGGGCCGCCGGGCGTGTGCAGGTCGGCCAGGGTCAGCACGCGCCGGCCGTTGTTGCGCAATCCGATGCCCGGGTCGTCCAGCGCGGTGCGCGGCATGTCCACGCGCATGTCCGTCCCTGGCCCGTACTCCGTTCGGGCGTGCCGCACGGTGGTGCTGGGCACGGCCAGAGGATTGGTGCTGTCCATGCCCTGCATCTGGCCGGAATCCATGCCGGTCATGCCGCTCATCCCCGTCATTCCCTGCATGGAACCGTGATCCATGCCGGCCATGGCGCCGTGATCCATCCCGGCCATGGAGCCGTGGTCCATCCCGGCCATGCCGGACATACCCGCCATGCCTGCCATGTCGCCATGGTCCATCGCGCCCATCATGTCCGCCATCGACAGCCACGGGGCCGCGTCCATCGGCGGCACGGGCGCGCTAAGCCCGGCGCGTACCGCCAGCGTGCCTCGGGCATAGCCCGTGCGATCCATGGATTGCGCGAAGATCGTGTAAGCGTCGTCGTGTGGCTCGACCAGCACGTCGCAGGTCTCGCCCGGACCGAAGCGGAACTCGTCCACCGTGACCGGCTCGACGTCCACGCCATCGACATGCACGACCTTCAGTTTCAGGCCCGGAATGCGCACGTCGTAGAAGGTGTTGCCGGCCCCGTTGATGAAGCGCAGGCGCACGCGCTCGCCGGGACGGAACAGGCCGGTCCAGTTGCCGGCGGGCGTGGTGCCGTTGGCCAGATAGGTCAAGGTCTGCGCCGAGAGATCCGAGAGGTCCGTCGGGCTCATGCGCATCTGGTTCCACATCTTGCGCTTGTCCAGCGCGACCGAGACGCCCTCGCGTGAGGCATCGCGGAAGAAGTCCACCGCCGTCGGCTGGTGGTAGTTGTAGTAGTCGCCCTGGGTCTTGAGCTTCATGAAGACACGCATGGGGTCTTCATCGGTCCAGTCCGTCAGAAGCACGACGTGGTCGCGCTCGGCGCGGATGGTTTCAGGGCCGGCGGGGTCGATGATGATCGCCCCGTACATGCCCGTTTGTTCCTGGAAGCCGGAATGCGAGTGGTACCAGTAGGTGCCGCTCTGGCTGACCTTGAAGCGGTAGGTGAAGGTTTCCCCCGGCGCGATACCGCCGAAGCTGATGCCCGGCACGCCATCCATCTGGTAGGGCAGGATGATGCCGTGCCAATGGATGGAGGTGGACTCGCGCAGCCGGTTGGTGACGCGGATTGTGACCGTGTCCCCTTCGCGCCAGCGCAGCGTGGGCGCGGGCAGCGAGCCGTTGATCGTGGTAGCCATGCCCGGCTGGCCGGTGAAGTTCACGGGGGACTCGGCGATCACCAGGTCGAACTCCGTGCCGCGCAGCACCGGAGCGGTGCCGCTGGCGGCCCGCGCCTGCTGGGCCGCGGCCTTCAAGGCGGGCGTGGACAAGCCGAGCAGGACGCCGCCCGCCGCCAATCCCTGCACGAATCGCCGCCGTGACAGGATCAGGGGCCGTGGAGCATGGGGGGGATAGCGCGTCATGACGAAAAACTCTCCATAAGCAGACATCGAAGGGCACGCGCGAGGTCCTTGAATGGGAGCGCGCTTTTACGCCGTTGATGACCATGCTAGAGAGGCGCCACTTTCTCTCGCATGACCCATTCATTACATTCATGTAATGATTGCGTCATGTTGGTGGAAGATTCACCCGAGTACATTGATTCAGAAGTCAGTCGTGCAGGGTGAGCAAGCAGCTGCGCGAGCGTTCATGGCGTGAGCCAGGGAAAAGCGATGAAACTGTTGGTGATCGAGGACGAGAACAAGACAGCGGACTACGTGCGCCAGGGCCTCATGGAAGCGGGGTTCGTGGTGGACCTGGCACGCAATGGCCTGGACGGCCATCACCAGGCCATGAGCGAGACCTACGATCTGGTCATCCTCGACGTCATGCTGCCGGACGTGGATGGCTGGCGCATCGTCCAATCGCTGCGCGAGGCGGGCAAGCAGGTCCCGGTGCTGTTCCTGACCGCGCGCGGCGGCGTGGATGACCGCGTGAAGGGCCTGGAACTGGGCGCCGACGACTACCTGGTCAAGCCTTTCGCGTTCTCCGAGTTGCTCGCGCGCGTGCGCACGCTGCTGCGCCGCGGCAGCGCGCCCAACCACCCCGACCGCATCCAGATCGCCGATCTGCTGCTCGACCTGCCGCGGCGGCGCGCGACCCGGGCAGGACAGCGCATCAACCTAACCAGCAAGGAGTTCGCCTTGCTCGAACTGCTGGCGCGGCGCCAGGGCGAGGTGTTGCCGCGCTCATTGATCGCCTCGCAGGTCTGGGACATGAATTTCGACAGCGACAGCAACGTGATCGACGTTGCCATTCGCCGGCTGCGCGCGAAGATCGACGATGCCTTCGATCCCAAGCTCATCCATACGGTACGGGGCATGGGCTATACGCTGGATGCCCCGGATGCCGACTAAGGCCCTGCGCATCCGTCGCCCGGCATCGCTCGCGCTGCGGGTCACGGCCCTGGTCGGCATTGCGACGACGCTGGTGTTCCTGGCCTTCAGTTGGCTCATCGTCCGCTCGCTGGAGCACCACTTCGCCGAGCAGGATGCCGGGGAACTCCGGGCTGTGGCCGATGCCGTCGTCAAGCCGCTGCGCGACCCAGGTACGAGCACCGACGATGCGCTGCTGCGCCGCCGGCTCGCCGGCGCAGTCACGGGCCATCACGGGGTGTTCTATTACGTCGCCGACGCCGCAGGAACCACGGTATATGCGGGCGAAGGCCCCGCACTGTCGTCCCTCGTCGCAAGCAAACGTCCCGCCGAGGCGATCAATGCCCGCGAGCTGGCGAGCTGGCAGGAGCAAGGGAAGTCCTATCGTGGCGCGGTGCTTCGCGTGCAGGGCGACCCGAGCCGGAACATACGCCCCTATACCGTCGCCGTTGCGATGGACATCGATTTCCATCTCGCGTTTCTCGAAGACTTCAAGCGCATGCTGTGGTTGGCCACATGCGTTGTGCTGTGCATTGCGCTGCTGGTCGCCTGGCTGGCCGTCCAATGGGGGCACCGGCCCATTCGCAAGGTCAATGCCCGGATTCGCGCGATCCGCTCATCGCAATTGAACGTGCGTTTGAATCCCCGGGAAGTACCGCTCGAACTGGAGGAGCTTGTCGCCTCGTTCAACGACATGCTCGCGCGCATCGAGGACGGCTTCGTGCAGTTGGCGAATTTTTCAGCCGACATCGCGCACGAGCTGCGCACCCCAGTCACCAACCTGACCACGCAGACGGAGGTGGCCCTCGGTCAGTCCCGTTCCGCCGAAGAGTATCGGGAAGTGCTGTATTCCAACCTGGAGGAGTTCGGGCGCATGAGCCGGATGATCGGGGACATGCTGTTTCTCGCGCAGACGGAGAACGATCCGCACAATCTCCATCGGGTGGAGATGGACCTGGGCGATACGATCAAGGGGCTCTTCGACTACTTCGAGGCTTTCGCGGAGGATTGCAATGTGACCCTTTGTTTGCAGGGGCGGATCAAGCCAATAAGGGCCGATCGGGAGATGCTGCGGCGTGCCTTGAGCAACCTGCTATCCAATGCCATCCGCCACACCCCGCGCGGCGCTGCCGTCACAGTGCGGCTGGGTCAGGATCAAGGACGCACCACTGTGAGCGTCGAGAATCCCGGCAGCAAGATCGCTGATGAGGATCTGCCCAGGCTGTTCGATCGCTTCTACCGTGTCGATCCGTCGCGGCAACGCAAGGGAGAAGGCGCTGGGTTGGGACTCGCCATCGTCAAGTCGATCGTCGAGGCACATGGCGGTGATGTGCATGTGGCATCGGATGACACGGTAACGCGGTTCGATATTCTCCTGCCGCCAAACGACTGACGCACTGGCTTATGGGCGAGTGTCGGACCAAGGCCGCCCAGAAAACTCAGCATCCCGAGACCGGCGGCGCCGATGTCCGGTTCCGAGACGCATAGGCCATGGCATAGGTCAGCTCACCCGCCGTTTCGGCATGGAGGTGCAGCCATCAAGGCCACGAGTGGACCCGATTGGAGGAAGTTGAGGTAAGCATCCCTCATGTAGCAAGAGACGACTATAAAAGCGGAATGTGTAACCGACCGGCTGGCTCTCTTAGATTGCTGATGAAACCGTTAGATGGAATGGCCGCGCTGTCGCCCAATCTCCCAAGACACACCGCCGCCGCGCACTGTGGCGGCAAGCTGCTGCCCCAGCCGCTGCTCGATCACTGGGTGCCACGGCGCCAAGCTGAATCCCATGCCGTCATCGAGCATCGCATAGCGCCCACTGGCGAGCATGACCGAGCGCCGGTAGATGCCAGCCACGCGCTGCCCGTCCGCCACCGGGCGATGCGCCAGGCCGGTGTCGGCGGCTATGTCCTTGGCGGCCTCCGCCAGTTCCCGGTTGCGCAGCGTTCCCAGCAGGTCGCGGGCGAGGATCACACGCTGCCCGCGCCGCTCGGCCAGGCCCTGCTCT
Source organism: Pseudomonadota bacterium (assembly GCA_018241185.1). Taxonomy (GTDB): domain Bacteria; phylum Pseudomonadota; class Gammaproteobacteria; order Burkholderiales; family Burkholderiaceae_C; genus Xenophilus. Next base: position 12,309 of record JAFEEH010000149.1, read on the forward strand.
TCAAGAAAGTCGGCGCGCTGCTGCAAGGCTTCCTTGGCCTCGCCGCCGAAGCCCAGGTCGCCCAGCCCCTTGCCGCCGCCGATCAACTGTTGGTCTAGCCAAGTTGCGCCGATCACGCGGGCCTGCCGCTCGATGGGTAAGTGCGATTTCAGCTCCACCGCCACGCCACCCAGCCGTTGTGCGTCGTACTGGCGGCCACGTTCGGCCAGGTCGTCTGGCACCTTCCATAGTCCCTCGGCCACGCGCTCCACGATGCCAGCTCGGCGCAGGGCTTCCAGCCGGCGGACGTGAGCGGCAACAACCTCCTGCGGATCGCGCCCGGGCTTGGCCCGGCCCTGCTCGATTGCCAAGTGATGATCGGTACGGTACAGGCCATCGCTCGCCAGCGCGGCAATGTTCTTGTCGGCCGCCCGCACCTCGGCAGAACCGCGCGCCTCCACGACCGCGCCGGTGGGATATTTCGCCAGCTCGTCGCGGGCGTTCAACGCGACGTAGTGGGCCTTGCCGTCCACCCCGTCGATAACCAGATAACCGCGGTCATGCAGCTCGTCGGTCAGCCCCTTCGCGGCCACGCGACCGATGACGGTACGGCCATCCTCGCCCGGCTCAAACACCGCCAGCTCGCGCGGCTGGCCGCTCATCGCCCGCTGCATGGTGCGGATGATGTCGCCACGCTCGCCCAGGGCGCGCAAGGTCTTCTCCGCGTCCGCATGGACGGCCCAGGTGCCGGGCTGCGTCTCGTCGGCCAAACCCAGGCGCTGCAAGCGTTGCAGGCGGCCGATCAGCAGCAGGCGCTGGCGTCGCAGCCGGGGTTCGTTGAAGCGTTCGATCTGCACCCGGCCATCGTCGTCAGCCTCGCGTTGCAGCGTGCGGTCGAGGCTTGTCCACCGCTCCTGCTTCACCTCGCGCTGCATGGTCTGCTGGATATCCAGTTCGGTGCGCGGTCCCAGCCATTCGGTCGCCAGTTCGGCAGCCCGATGGCGGAAGCCGTGGGCGATATAGTCGCCCGCGATGATGAGGTCTTTGCCGGTGTCGTCGCGTCCGCGCACGATCAGGTGCGTGTGTGGGTTATCGGTGTTCCAGTGATCGACCGCCACCCAGTCCAGCCGCGTCCCTAGGTCGGCTTCCATCCGGTTCACCAGATGCCGGGTATAGGTGCGCAGGTCATCCAGCTCGGCCCCGTCCTCCGGGGAAACGATGAAGCGGAAATAGTGCCGGTCGTCGGCGCTGCGCTCCTTGAAGGCGTCGAGGTCGGCTTCGTCGGTCTGCGGCCCATAGGCCCGGCCCAGTTCTCTATCGCGGCCCACTCCGTCGCGCTCGATACGCCAGCGCTGATGGGCGACACGGACGAGCTCGTCGATGGTGACGCCCTCGGGTAGCGTAGACAAGAAGTACTTGCTCGGCTCTTCGTCTTTTTCCGGCCACTCGATGAGCA
>JAFEEH010000014.1 GCA_018241185.1 Pseudomonadota bacterium
AGGCCCGCGACGCGGCCGAGGCCGTGATGGTGGCGTACGAGGAACTGCCCATGGCGGTGGCCATCGCCGATGCCATCGCGCCCGATGCACCCGTGCTGTGCGATGCGGCGCCCGACAACATCTCGGCCGAGATGCGCCACGGCAATGCCGAAGCGGCTGCTGCGGCCTTCGCGCAGGCGGCGCACGTGGTCCAGCTCGCGATCACCAATCAGCGCGTGGCAGCGGTGACGCTGGAGCCGCGCGCCGTGCTCGGCGAGATCGATGGGGGCACCGGCCGCCTCACGCTGCGCATGAGCACGCAGATGCCTTCCGGCGTGCGCAACACGCTGTGCGACGCGATCCTCGGCATCCCGCGCGACGAGGTGCGCGTGGTGGTGGGCGACGTGGGCGGCGGCTTCGGCATGAAGACCGGCATCTACCCCGAGGACGCGGCCGTGGCCTTCGCGTCGCGTGCGCTGAAGCGGCCGGTGAAGTGGATCGCCGACCGCAGCGAGGAATTCGTCGCCACCACGCACGGCCGCGACATCGAGGCGCAGGCCGAGCTCGCGCTGGCGGCCGACGGCCGCATCCTCGCGCTGCGCATCCGCACGCATGCCAACGTGGGCGCCTATGCCACGGGCACGGGCGTCGCGATCCAGCTGCTGATCGGCCCCTGGGTGCAGACCAGCGTGTACGACATCCCGGTCATCGACTTCCACTTCAAGGCGGTGATGACCAACACCGCGCCCACCGGCGCGTATCGCGGCGCCGGCCGGCCCGAGGCCATCTACACGATGGAGCGGCTGATGGACGAGGCGGCGCGCCAGACCGGCATCGACCGCGTCGAGCTGCGCCGGCGCAACTTCATCCGGCCCGAACAGATGCCCTACAAGAACCCGATGGGCCAGGTCTACGACACCGGCGCCTTCGAGAAGGTGATGGACCAGGGCCTGGAGCTGGCCGACTGGTCGGGCTTCGAGGCGCGGGCGAAGGCCTCGCAGGCGCGTGGCAAGTGGCGCGGCCTGGGCATCGCGACTTTTCTCGAGTGGACGGGCGGCAACGTGTTCGAGGAGCGCGTGACCGTGGAGGTGAAGGCCGACGGCATCATCGAGGTCTTCTCCGCCGTCAACGCCATGGGCCAGGGCATCGCGACCACGCTGGCGCAGCTGGTGGTGGATGCCTTCGGCGTGCCGATCGAGCAGGTGCGGGTGGTGCTGGGCGACACCGACCGCGGCGACGGCTTCGGCAGCGCGGGCTCGCGTTCGCTCTTCACCGGCGGCTCGGCGATGCGCGTCGGCGCGCAGCGCACCATCGACAAGGGCAAGGAACTGGCCGCACAGGAACTCGAGGCCGCGGCCGCCGACATCGACTATGCGCAGGGGCGCTTCACAGTGAAGGGCACCGACCTGGGCATCGACCTCTTCGCGCTGGCCGGCAAGCAGAGCGAGCAGCGCATCTTCGTCGACTCCACCAGCACCGTCGACGGCCCCACCTGGCCCAACGGCTGCCACGTGAGCGAGGTCGAGGTCGATCCGCTCACGGGCGACGTGGCGGTGGTGGCCTACGCGTCCGTCAACGACGTCGGCCGCGTGGTCAACCCCATGATCGTGCGCGGCCAGCTCGACGGCGGCGCGGTGCAAGGCATCGGGCAGGCACTGCTCGAACAGGTGGTGTACGACCGCGAGACCGGCCAGCCCGTCACCGGCAGCCTGATGGACTACGCGCTGCCCGTGGCCGGCACCGCCCCCGACTTCCGGACCGAGATGGACGAATCCACGCCCTGCAAGAACAACCCGCTGGGCGTGAAGGGCGTGGGCGAGCTGGGGACCATCGGCGCCACGCCCTCGGTGGTCAACGCGGTGGCCGACGCCCTGGCCCGCAACGGGCGCGGGGCCGTCTCGCCGCAGCTGCAGATGCCGCTCACGCCGACGCGCGTGTGGCAGGCCCTGCAGGCCGCCTGAGCGGATTTTTACAAGCCAAATCGGCCTGCAACGCCCGCCCAGCGGGCGCGAACAGCTATCGATTCGATAGCAATCGAACCCACCGAAGTGTCGCCCGCGCGTCAACGGCCCGGGTGAGCCCCGAGCCGCCCGCACGCGTGGGCCCGCCAGAATGCGCGAGGCGCCCCGCGCCCAAGACCCGCCTCGTGCAAGAAGGCGGGCCGCCAGCCCTTTTCCCTGATCGAACGGAGACACACATGGCCGACGCTGTCCGCGCCCACCCCTGGACCGACCACTACCCGCCCGGCATGCGCTGGGACTGCGAACTGGCGCTGAAGCCGGTCACGCGCTTCCTCGACGACGCGGTGGCGCGCTGGCCCGAGCACACGGCGCTCGAGTTCATGGGCCGTGCCATCAGCTACCGTGAGCTCGCGCAACTGGCCGACCGCGCCGCCGCGGGCCTGCGCAAGCTGGGCGTTCAGCCGGGCGTGCACGTGGGCCTGTTCCTGCCCAATTCGCCGCACTACGTGATCGCATTCTTCGGCGTGCTCAAGGCGGGTGGCGTGGTGGTCAACTACTCGCCGCTCGATGCCGAACGGGTGCTCGCGCACAAGATCGAGGACAGCCGCACCGACGTGCTGGTCACGCTCGACCTGGCGGCGCTCTACCCGCAGATGGCCCGCATGCTGGGCAGCACGCGCCTGAAGACGCTGGTGGTCGGCGACCTGGCCGAATTCAGCGGCGCGCCCGGCCCGGTGCGCGCGCAGCTCGAGGGCGCCAAGATGGTCGCGCCGATGGCCACCGACGCGCAGCACCTGCGCTTCGCGGCGCTGCTCGACAACGACGGCGCCATCACGCCGCACGAGGTGCAGGACCTCGACGACATCGTCGTGCTGCAGTACACCGGCGGCACGACCGGGCTGCCCAAGGGCGCGATGCTCACGCACCGCAACCTGGCCGCGGCCAGCGCGCAGTACTTCGAATCGACGGGCGGCACGCCGCGCATCCTGGCCGAGGGCGGAGAACGCTTCCTGGTCGTGCTGCCGCTGTTCCACATCTACGCGTTGAGCGCCGTCATGCTCCTGGGCCTGCGCCTGGGGGCGACGCTGGTGCTGCACACCAAGTTCGACGTCGAGGCGGTGCTCAAGGAAATCGCCGGCAGCCGCATCAGCGCCTTCTGCGGCGTGCCGACCATGTACACCGGCCTGCTGATGCACCCCAAGGCGCGCGAGACCGACCTGAGCTCTCTGCGTTTCTGCGGCTCCGGCGGCGCACCGCTGCCGGTGGAGATCGAGCAGCGCTTCTTCGAGCTCTCGGGTTGCCACCTCAACGAAGGCTGGGGCATGACCGAGACCTCGCCCTCGGGCACCTTCACCCCGGCGCGCGAGCCCAAGCGGCGCGCGGGCTCGTGCGGCATGCCGCTGCCCAACGTCGACATCAAGCTGCTGGCGCTCGACGGCTCCGGCCGCGAGGTCGGCCCGGGCGAGCCCGGGGAGCTGTGCATCCACGGCCCGAACGTCATGAAGGGCTACTGGAACAATCCCAACGCCACCGCCGAGGCGTTCACGGCCGACGGCTTTTTCAAGAGCGGCGACGTGGCGAAGTTCGACGCCGACGGCTACCTCTACATCGTCGACCGCACCAAGGACATGCTCCTGTGCGGCGGCTTCAACGTCTACCCGCGCGTGCTCGAGGAAGCGATCTACGAGCACCCGGCGGTGGCCGAGGTGTGCGTGATCGGCATCCCCGACGCCTACCGCGGCCAGTCGCCCAAGGCTTTCGTCGTGCTCAAGCCCGGCGCCGAGCCCTTCGACATCGATGCGCTGCAGGCCTTCCTGAAGGGCAAGCTGGGCAAGCACGAGATGGTGCATGCGCTCGAGATCCGCGCCGAGCTGCCCAAGACGCCGGTCGGCAAGCTGTCGAAGAAGGACCTGGCGGAGCAGGAAGAGCAGAAGCGCGCCGCTGCAGCCTGACGCGCGGGTGGACGCAGCGCCGCGCGGCGCTGTGAGGACAATGCGCGCATGCCCGCTCCCGCCGTCCCCGCCGCCTCCATCGCGCCCATCGCCCTCGTCGGCGCCCTGCACGAGGAACTTGCCGCCGTGCTCGAGGCCATGCCCGACGAGCAGCCGGTGCGCGTGGCCGGCCGCGAGTTCTGGCAGGGCCACCTCGAAGGCCGGCCGGTGGTGGCGGTGCTCTCGCGCATCGGCAAGGTGGCCGCGGCGACCACGGCCGCGGTGCTGCTGGAGCGCTTCGGCGTGCAGGCGGTGCTGTTCACCGGCGTGGCCGGCGGGCTGGCCCCTGGCGTCGCGGTGGGCGATGTGGTGGTGGCGACCGAACTGCTGCAGCACGACATGGACGCCTCGCCGCTCTTCCCGCGTCACGAGGTGCCGCTGTACGGGCGGGCCCGCTTCCCGGCCGACGCCCACTGGGCCGCGGCCCTGGCCGATGCGGCATCGCACGTGCTGGCCGATCCGGCCGCGCTGGTGGGCGGCGCGGCCGTGGACGACTTCGCGCTGCATCGTCCGCGCGTGCACCGCGGCCTGATCGTGAGCGGCGACCGTTTCGTTGCGACCGCGGCCGAAAGCGACGCCCTGCGCGCCGCCCTGCCCGATGCGCTGGCAGTGGAAATGGAAGGTGCAGCCATGGCGCAGGTGTGCCACGACTGGGGCGTGCCGTTCGCGGCGGTGCGCACCATCTCCGACCGCGCCGACGACGCGGCGCACACCGACTTCACCCGCTTCGTGGCCGAGGTGGCGCGACGCTACAGCGCCGCGGTGCTGCGCGAGGCGCTGCGCGACGGGCCCGGCGCGCTTGCCCGGGCCTGAAGCGCTGCGGCCGTCCGGCTGCGGCGCGCCCGCGCGTCGACGGATGACAGGTACTTTCGTCTGGCCGCGGCTTCCTACAGCGCATGCGTTGCCGTCTGGCCCCGCGAGGGCGCGACACGCGCTACGGTCGTCGACTCAGGGAGTCACGCGGTGCCGCACCCGACACCGGCTGCACCGCCACGTGCGGAGAGCGCCGGGCCACCGCGCCTGTTCTCGCTTTCCAAGGATCCCGGTCGATGCTTCCCTTTTCTCTCCGTCCCGTCGTGCGCCGCTGGCCGCTGGCGGTCGCCGTCGCTGCAGCCCCCCTGGCGTCGTTCGCACAGTCGGCGGTCGACGCCCCGATGCCGACCACGATGTCGCCGGCGCTGGACCGCTTCAGCATTTCCGTCGGTGCCTTCAGCGCCAAGCCCGAGATCAATGCCGCGGTCGGCAACCGCTTCGGCTCGCTCGATTCCGGGCAGATCGACGGCGAGCGCAAGACCATGCCGCGCATCAGCGGCGAGTTCCTGCTGGGTGCCAACCACGGCATCTCCTTCGAGGCGTTTCGCTACAGCCAGGGCTATGCCAATTCGTACAGCGGCATCTACAACACCGGCCCCTTCAGCGCCGGCATCACGACGGGCGTGAATCTCGATTTCGACCTGGACGTCGCGCGGCTGGGCTACCGCTACTGGTTCGGCAGCGGCAACACGGTCTTCGGGCTGGGCGCGGGGCTGGGCTACTACCGCGTGAGCCTGGACACGAACGCCTACGGCGCGGCCAGCGCGGGCCTCGCGGGCCTGGGCTTCGCGGGCTACAACGGCACCTTCAGCCGGCACGACAGCGACGACGCCGTGGCGCCGATGCTGGAAGTGGGCGTGCGGCACGCGATCACGCCGGACCTGCGCCTGTTCTTCGATGGCTCGGGCATCCACAAGGGCGGCGGCAGCGGCGTGCGCGGCAGCATCTACAACGCCTCGGCCGGCGTGGAGTGGTTCCCGGTGCGCAACATCGGCGTGTCGCTGGCCTACGCGGTGACCGACGTCGACCTCAAGCGCGGCGACGCCGGCGTGCAGCGCCTGCGGCTGAAGTTCCAGGGCCCGGTGCTGGCCGTCAAGGGTCGCTTCTGACAGCCCTGCCGGGAGGCGGCCCGGGTTTCACCACCCGGCCGATCCCGGCTCGCCCTTGAAGGGGCCGACGAGCTCGGGCGTGATCCATCCGGCATAGAAACGCCCGGGCTGGGGCTGCACGCGCACGCCGTCGATCCGGCAATCGAGCTCGTGCGGATAGAACGCCACGTGGTCACGCAACGCGGCATAGGCAGGCGCAGGGTCCGGGTAGTACCAGCCGGCCGACTCGAACCGGCTCGCGCCCGCTACGACCGTCAGGTAGCGGGCTTCACCCTTCCACTCGCAATGAGATCGCCCTGGCGCGGCGATCAGCGCATCGGCTCGCACGTCGGACCGCGGCAGGTAGAAGGTCGGCGGGCTGGCGGTTTCCAGAAGCCGTAACGCGTTGGCGGTCCGCGCGATCTCGACATCGCCGCTGCGCACGACGATCTCGCGCCGGTCGCGCTCGATGCGCGGAGGGCGCGGATAGTCCCAGACGGACTCCTGACCGGGACCCGGCGTCTGTGCAAAGGGCGGCCGCGCATCGCCCACGTGGCGCCACTGCGCACGGGCCCGCTCCAGGCGGGCACGCTCCGCGGGATCGTCGTGCAGGTACGTCATGCTGGCCCTTTTTCTCCGGACGTCGTGACCCACGACAGCGCTGCGCCGTACCGTGGCTCGATCGCGCTGGCCTCGCCGCCTGTGGTCAGGCGGTTGCGGTCTGCAGGCCGCGAGCGGCCTCGGCCGCGATCTCGTAGGAGCGCAGGCGCGCTGCATGGTCGTAGATGCCGCTGGCCACGATGATCTCGTCCACCCCCGTGCGGTCGGCGAAGGCCTGCAGGCCCGCGCGCACGCCATCGGGCGTGCCGATGGCGGCACACGACAGCACCGAGTCGAGCAGCGCGTTCTCGGCCGGACCCACGCGGCTGCGGTAGTTCTCGACCGGCGGCGGCAGCCGGCCGGGGCGGCCGCTGCGCAGGTTGACGAAGGACTGCTGCCAGGAGCTGGCCAGCAGGTGCGCCTGCGCCTCGTCGTCGGCGGCAAAGACGTTGAAGCCGGCCATCACGTAGGGCCGGTCGAGCTGCGCCGAGGGCTTGAAGGTCTCGCGGTAGATGCGGATCGCCTGCATGAGCTGCTGCGGCGCGAAGTGCGAGGCGAAGGCATAGGGCAGGCCCAGGTGCGCGGCCAGCTGCGCGCCGAAGGTGCTGCTGCCCAGGATCCACACCGGCACCTCGGTGCCGCGGCCGGGCACGGCCATCACCGGCTGGCGCGGCGTCTTGCTCATGTAGTCCATGAGTTCGACCACGTCCTGCGGAAACTGGTCGGCGTCGGACTGCAGGTCGCGCCGCAGCGCGTGCGCGGTGCGCTGGTCCGACCCCGGTGCGCGGCCCAGGCCGAGGTCGATGCGCCCGGGGTAGAGCGATTCCAGGGTGCCGAACTGCTCGGCAATGACCAGCGGCGAATGGTTGGGCAGCATCACGCCGCCGGAACCGATGCGGATGGTCGAGGTGCCCGCGCCCACGTATGCCAGCAGCACGGCGGTGGCGGCGCTGGCGATGCCCGGCATGCCGTGGTGCTCGGCCAGCCAGTAGCGGCGGTAACCCAGACGCTCGCCCTGCTGCGCCAGCGCCAGCGAGTTGCGGAAGGACTGGCCGGCGTCGCCGCCTTCGCAGATGGGGGAAAGGTCGAGGATGGAGAGGGCGACGGGGTGCATCGCCGGATGATCGCGCCAATGCGGCACCCGTGCCGCGGCAGGGACATGCCGTCCGGCGCGGCGGCCGGCTCAACCGGGCTCGCGCGGCCGTCGTCGGGGAAGCAGGGGATGCGGCTCGGGCACTTCTTCCAGGGTGGCCCGGGTGGTCACGACCCGTTCGGCCATTTCGGCGTTGACGTCCTCCATCGGCGATCGCCACCACACCATGAAGCCGGCCGCGGCCACCCCCAGCAACAACACCATCAGCAAGTACACCGCGCAGCCCTCAGATCACCGAACGAAAAATGATGCGTTGCAGCACCCGTGGACGCTGTAAGACATTCGACCGCGTGTCGCACGCAAGCGTGAAAAGGTTCCGCTTTCCGGCGCCCAGTGGCGCGCGGCCGTCCTACGCCAGGGACCTGTCCCGGTTTCGTAGCATTTGCATACGCGGACCTTTCCCCCGCTTGGCCCCTGCAGCACCATGAGCCTTCATCCCGATGACGACCGTGCCGTGGCTGCCGCGAGACGCGGCATCGACCAGTTGTGTGCCCATGTGGATACCGGCCCCGTCGCCTCCCTGGAACCGACCGAGCACGCCGCGCTGCGCAAGTGCCTGGCGTCGGCCAACGACCTGCTGACCCTGTGCGAAGGCCTTCTGGAGGGTGCCGACGGGCTCAGCACCGCCGAACGCGAGCGCCGCATCGACCGGCTGGTCGACCAGGCCAAGCATGTGGCGCACCGCGCCTACGACACCGCGCTCACGGTCACCGGCGATCCGGCGAACGGCGCGGACGGGCCGCACCTTCACAGCAGCGACTAGGTCAAGGGAGGCGTCGACGCGGCGTCAGGACGCGAGCGCAGCCTGCGGGGTGATCGCACGGCTGCACAGGAGCCCGCGCACCGCCTGCGGCGAGCGCCCGACGCGCTGCACGGCCTGCCGCAGCACGGTTTCTGTGACCCCGAACTCGCCCATCCACACGCTCACGTCATCGTGCGAATCCAGGTCGATCCACGCAGGCTGGCGCAAAACGACGTGGGGAAAGACGGGTGGACTCATGGCGGGCCTCTGGCGCTTGGAATGCACCACGGAATACGGTGCGGCGCCGCATGATGGTGCGCTGCCTGCACCTTGTGCCGAAGCGCCGGCGCTGCGCGCGTGTCAGCCGCCGCTGACAGGGCGTGACACGAGCACGGCGCAGGGCCAGTCGTGCAGGAGCGCGCCCAGTTCCCAGACATCTCCGGGCGCCCAAGACCGGCCGGTCAGCACGTCGATCCAGCCAGCCGGGGCGCCGTCCGGCATGGTCACATGCGTGCCCTGCCAGGGTGCGGCGCGCCAGGCGCGAGACGCCTGCGCGTCGTCCTGCTGCGAGAAGAACCGGCCGGCCACCACGCACACCTGGCCCTGCGCCGTGGCGCGCCGGTAGGCCAGGGTCGCCGCAACGGCCGGCCCGGAAACTTCCAATGCCTCGTGCGGTGCATCGCGCAGCACGGACCAGTGCTCCGTGCGCAGGCGCAGCAGCCTCGACACCGCCCACAGCTTCGCGTGCGGCAACCGGTCCGGCGTAAGCAGCGACCCCACATGCCCAGCCAGCGCTTCACCCGCGGATGCGGCCATCGTGTCGAGCGCGTCCAGCGTCTGCGCACGCACGGCGTAGTCGACCGGCCGCCGGTTGTCCGGGTCGACCAGGCTCAGGTCGATCCACTCGCTGCCCTGATAGACATCGGGCACACCCGCCGAGGTGAACTTCAGTGCCATCAGCACCAGGCTGTTCAGGCCGCCATACCAGGCCAGGCGCTCGGCCAGCGGCCGGAAGTCTTCCAGGAAGCGCGCCGAGCGGGAGGGGTCGACCAGCGCCCGCACGAAGGCTTCCTGCGCGGCCTCGTAGGCCTCGTCGGGCTGCAGCCAGCTGGTGTGCACCTTGGCCTCGCGCGCCGCCTTGCGCAGGTAGGCGACGAGGCGATCGGCGTAATCGGCCGGCGGGCGGCCTTCGGCATCGGCCTCCCAGGTGCCCAGCAGGGTCTGGTAAAGCAGGTATTCGTCGGCCGCCGAAGGCTCGGTGCCATGGGCCGTACGCAGTTGCCTGCGCAGCGGGGCATGGAGCGCGCGCCAGCGGCGCAGCACCAGGCGCCAGGTGGATGGCATCTCCGACAGCACGTCGATCCGCGTGCGCACATCCTCGGCGCGTTTGTTGTCATGCGTGGACGTGGCCAGCAGCGTGTGCGGCCAGCGTTCGGCACGGTCGCGGCTGGCCGCGTGAAAGGCTTGGAGGGTGAAACCGAAGACCGCCGGTTCGCCGCCCACCTCGTTGAGCGCCGCCAGCGGAAAGTGACGGTAGAAGGCCGTGTCCTCCACGCCCTTGGCCGCCACCGGCGCGCTGAACTGCTGGAAGCGCGCGGCGAAGCGGCGCACCAGCGCCCGGGCGGCCTCGGTGGTCCCAGCCTCGCCGAGCATCGCGCTGCGGATGAAGTCGAAGACCGACGCATCGGCCAGCTCGCTGCGTGCCTTCGCAGCATCGACGGCCTCGTCGATGAAGCGCCGGTCCTGTGCGCTCGCCGCGTCGGTCACGTAGGTGCGGTACACGCTCATGCAGGCCACCACCTCGGCCAATGCGCGGCGCAGGTTGTTCAGCGTGTGGTCGCGCGTGTGCCGGTCGGCCCGCGCGATGCGCAGCAGCATCGAGGCCAGCGCCGTCATGTCCGAAGCCAGGGCGTTGCTGGTGACGGCGCGCTTGCACTGCAGCACCACTTCCTCGTAAGGCGTCGCGATGCCGGTGAAGCTGCGCCAGATGCGCTCGAAGGCGGCCTCGGCCGTGGTGTCGATGAGCACGCCGTTGGCCACGTTGGCGAAGCGATAGCCGGTGGTGCCGTGGATCGCCCAGGACTCGGGCACGTCCTCGTGGCCGGCGGCGATCTTCTCCGCCACGACGTACAGCGGCCGGTCGGGCCGGCCCTGCGTATCCGCACCGGTGCGCGGGCGGCCGACGCGCTGCGCATAGCCGTCCTGCAGCCGCTCGAAGTATTCGGCCGGGTCCCGCATGCCATCGGGGTGGTCGATGCGCAGGCCGTCGACCCAGCCGCGCGCGGCAAGGTCCAGCGCCAGGCCCTGCGTGGCTTCGAAGACCTCGGGCAGCTCCATGCGCAAGGCCGCCAGTTCGTTGACGTCGAAGAAGCGGCGGTAGTTGATCTCGTCGGACGCCACGCGCCAGAAGGCCAGGCGGTAGTGCTGCGCCTCCAGCAGCGCGTGCAGTGCATCGCGTGCGCGCGGCCGGTTCCAGGCCTCGAGCGCCGCGCGCAGCGCCGGCGCGGCGGCGGGCTGGCCATCCAGCAGTTCCACCAGGCGTGCGTGCGCCATCGCCTGCTCGCGAGCGCGCACCTCGCGCGCCGCATCGCCGCGCGGCAACTGGGCGAAGGCATGGCCGATGCTGGCGAAGGCCGCCTGCACCTGCGCGTCGTCGACCAGCCCTTCGGCCCAGCGCAACACCTCCGCATAGCTGCCCGGTGCGAGCGGAAAGCGATGCTCGTGGTAGCGGATCGACAACGCGCCACGCGTGTCGTCCAGGGCCAGCTTCAACTCACCGCGGTCGAGCACGGCGCCATAGCTGTCCCCCAGCACGGGCAGCAGTACCTTGCCCGCCAGGTCGGCATCCAGCGGCTGCCATTCGATGTCGAAGTAGCGGGCGTAGGCCGAGTCCTCGCCGTTCTCCAGCACGTCGAGCCACCAGGGGTTGTCGGCGCCCAGCACGCCCATGTGGTTGGGCACGAGGTCGAGCAGTTGACCCATGCCATGCGCCTGGAGCGCCTGGGTGAAGCGCGCAAAACCTTCGAAGCCGCCCAGCTCGGGATTGATCTCGTCGTGCGCCACCACGTCGTAGCCGTGCCGGCTGCCCGGCCGCGCGCGCTGGATCGGCGAGCAGTACACATGGCTGATGCCCAGCCGCGCGAGGTACGGGAGGACGGCGATCGCATCGTCGAAAGTGAACTCCTCGTGGAACTGCAGGCGGTAGGTGGCGCGGGGGATGCGCGTGCGCGGCGCTCCTCCCGCCTCATCGGTGCCGACCGGCCGCTCCTGCGCCACGGCGGCGGCGATGGTGCGCACGCGGGCGTCGTCGGGCCACCCTTGCGCGGGCAGCGGCAGGCGGCGGCGCCAGTTGGGATGCGTGTCGAGCGTGCCCGGCATGTTGGCCTGCTCGCGCTCGCCCAGCAGGTCTTCGGCCTGCACCATCATCAGCCGGGCGGGCGTTTGCGCCAGGTAGCGGTGCACCGCCGCGCAGGCGCCCGCGTCCAGGACGCCCGAACCGAGCGCGCGCGCCACGGCCTCGGCACCCAGCAGCCCGGCCTGCTGCAGCGCCAGCATGAGCTGCGCGCGCTCTGCCGCGCGATCGGCCAGTTGCTGCAGGGCGATCGCCTCGCGCGGGAAGAGGCCCAGCCGGATGCGTTCCTGCAAATCGGTCGAGCTCCACCAGCCCTGCAGGGTGGCCAGGTCGTGGGTGCTCACCGCCGCGAGTGCCTCGCGGGGGTACGCCGTCGACGGCTTGAAGGCCGCGCCTTCGCGCTCGAAGTACAGCAGGCGGTACGACAGCAGCCCGAAGCGCTGCAGCAGATGCCGCGTCTCGTCGGAGACGGTGCCCAGGTCCTCGCCGATCACCATGCAGCGGTGGCGCTGGCTCTCCAGCGCGACGATGGCCAGCATCTCCTCGGCCGGGTAGTGCACGTAGGCACCCTCGGCAGGCGTCGCGCCGGGCGGCATGCAGAACAGGCGCGTGAGGCCCATCACATGGTCGATGCGCAGCGCGCCTGCGCCGCGCATGCCGGTACGCAGGGTTTCGATGAAGAGCGCATAGCCCGTCTCGCGCAGTGCCACGGGTTTCAGCGGCGGCAGGCCCCAGTCTTGTCCGAGCGGGTTGAATTCGTCGGGCGGCGCACCGACACTGGCACCGGTGGCCAGCACCGCGCGCGCCCCCCAGGCGTTGGAGCCGTAGCGGTCGACCGACACGGCCTGGTCGAGGTACAGGCCAATGGCCATGCCCTCGGCCCGGCAGCGCGCGGCGGCGGCCTGCAGCTGCGCGTCGGCCACCCACTGCAGCCAGGCGAAGAAGTCCACACGCCCGGCATGGTCGGCCGCGAAGGCCCGCACCTGCGGCGTGTCGGGCGACTGGAAGCCCTCGGGCCACACCGGCCAGCCCCAGGCTTCGGGGTCCAGCGCATGGAAATGCGTCTGCAGGGCGTCGAAGAGCGCATGCCGCTGCAGCGTCTCGCCGCGCGACGCCAAGAAGGCTCGGTAGTCCTCGTGCTCGGCCTGCGCCGGATCGCCCGCCGCCTGCGCAGCGGCGGCGAAGTCGACATGCACCAGGGCCAGCACTTCCAGCTTTGCAGCCGTCACGCCAGCATGGTCCACCAGCGCCGCCTCGCGCAGCGCCGCGAGCCTCGCCTGGAATTCGGGCGATGCCACGCGCCGTTGCGCCGCCAAGCTGCGCCGGTAGCCCGGCGCCGCCTCGACGTCGATGTACAGCACGTTCAGGTGCAGGCGCGACGACGGGCTGTAGGGGCTGCGCTTGCCCGCATCGTGCGGGAACAGGGCGTGCAGCGGATTGAGCCCGATCGCCTGCGCACCCAGGCGCGCCGCGGGAGCCACCAGCGCGGCGAGGTCGCCGAAATCACCGATGCCCCACTGCCGCGCGGAACGCAGGGCATACAGCTGTACCGCGACGCCCCGGTGACGCGGCGCGGGCCCGTCACCGCCGTCCTGTCCAGGCACGTAGCAGCGCGCCGGTGCGGCGATGACCAGCGCCTCTTCCGGCCGACCCTCGATGCGCAGCCGGTGGTAGCCCATGGGCAGGGCCTCGGCGATCGTCGGGATGCGCTCTGCAATCAATTGCCCGTCCACTTCGCGGCGCTCGCGCTCGGCCAGGCTGTCGACGGCAA
>JAFEEH010000150.1 GCA_018241185.1 Pseudomonadota bacterium
AGTCCCCACAAGAAGCTCAGGAGCACGAACAAGGCGAGGCCCCGTGGCGTCATGCCGGCCTCCGCGCGAGATAGGTGATCCAGGTGTCGCCGTCGCTGTCCACTGTCTCGCGCTGCCAGTCGACCCGCAAGCCGGCTGACCCCAGCATGGCCGCAAATGCCACTGGAAGCCAGTAGACAGTCAAGTACTTGCCTCGCGTCTCTCCCACGCCTTTGCGCATGGAAACCAGGAACGCGCCTTCGGGCTTCAGCGCTGCGTAAACCTTGCGCAAGACGTCGGACACGTTCGCGCGCCCGGCGTGGATCAAGACGCACAACGCCAGCACGCCCTCGTAAGGTCCGCCGAATTCGTCCGTAAGCATGTTCAACAACTCGCCCGGGCGGCCCCGTTCCGCCAGCAGGTCCAAGAATGCGCGGGTCGCATCGGTGCGACGCACGCGCAGCCGCAACGTTTCGAGGAAATCAGCATCGCGCCCTGTGCCGGTGCCCAGTTCAAGCACTTGCCCCTCCGAGGGAAGACACGCCGCAAAGCGCCGCAACGCGTCCTCCACTTCGGGCGGGGGATGGGGGTCGACGAGCTTGTCGTACTCCCGCGCGAATGCTTCATACGATCGCACGGTGCGCTCCGCCTCTTGCTCGTCGGCCCGTTGATGCGCGCGCATCTGCTTCAGCCCTGGCCGGTCGGGAGCAGGCGAAGCGCCCCCAGGACGGTCATGCCGTCCAGCAAGTTCCAGCTCTCGACGATCAGCCCGTCCGCGTCGAAGCGGTGCAGGTCCCAGAAGGTGGTCTCGATCGACCGGCCCGTCGGTGGTACGCCGAACACCTGCGTGCTGTGCATCGCCTTGGCAGTGCTGTGTCCCATCACCCACTCGTCCTGCGCGACGACGTGCTCGACGAGCAACTTCAACCCCGGCCACGTTCGGCGCGACTGTTCGAAGAACGCGCGGATCCCGTCACGTCCAGGCGGGCTTGGAATGGACCGCAACTGGTGAGATGCGGAGTAGAACGCCAGGCACGCATCGAGGTCGCCAACGTTAAAGGCCTGCTTGGCTTGGAGGTAGTTGCGCCTGTTGCGGGCGGCGATGTCGAAGGTCGTCATGGTGTCGCGTAGTGCCGGTGGTTGGGCCGCAGTCTCGGCCTAAGGCGGCCCGAGTGATATGCGGCAGACAACTTAGGGCGCTGCAGTGCTGCGACTGCACCGTCAGTCGACACGATGAATGGAATGCATGGAAACCCACCGCCGGATGTAATCGTGGTGAGTCGACCAATCCATCCAAGTTGCGCTCGCCCAGCGTCTTACCGCTTCCGTGTGAGAAGAAGATCCCGCGAAAGGAGCAACATCGGCAACGGTCACACTGAAAGTGCTGGGAGGATTCAGTTGGCGAAGCGTGGACTTGTGCCGCGCAAAATCCAACATCACCGCGTTGGTCTCGGCCGGGGTTCGCTGACTTTGAAGCTGTAGAAGGAGTCGGGCGAGGTGCAGCCCCACCGACTGGACAGCGCGCCGATCGTCGGGTGGACCCTGATGCTGGACGGCCCACGTATCGACCGTGAGTCGATGAACACGTCGCAGGCCTGCCAAGCTGTATTCCTCGACCAGCAGACGGTTGAACGCTGAGAAGCATGCCGGCGACGAGTGCATGTAGGCATGGAAGGGGCCGTCTATCGGCCGGAACCTGCCTCCGCATCCTGGACACGTCTCAACGAGGCGGGCGCATGCGGGGAGGCTCAAAGCCGACCGCGCGCCAGGCTCGCCATCATGCCGGCCCGCGCAGTGCCCACCGCGGACATGGACGACGGAAGATCTCCCGCTGCCAGCTGAGTTCGATCTGGGGGAGGTGGATCTCCACGAGAGACAGGGCCTCCTCGACAACTTGCTCCAAATCGTCCATGCTGCTCCCATCCGATCTGAAGGCACGCTCCAGGCGCGCGAACAGGTCAGGGGGTTTGATGTGCATCTCTTGGATGTACTGCTGTGTCCATTTGAAGCCTGGGTGGTAGATCCGGTTCAGGCCAAACAGAATGTTCAGGAGCCGTCGCACGATCGCGCAGCGGTTCCCGTAGAGCATGGGAATTTCCCTGCGCTCAGCCAAGACTCTCTGCCCATCAAAGGGCATGAACGTCAGATGCTTACGCACCATGGAGACGGCCAGCGCTTCCGGATAGGGTGACAAGCGTGACCGCCACTGGCCGATCAGGTCAAAGCCATGAAGAATATGGCTGCGTTGCAGGATAAATGCCGTCGTCTGCTTCTCGAACACCAGGCCGTTGTGCGTGGTGTCGTGCCGATCCACAACGTCCTCAATGATCGCCTCCACGGCGTCGTGACCCTGCCTCGATTTCACGTACAGCAGGAAGTTGATAACTTCAGAGGTACGGAGAATCGAAATGAGAGAAGGCAAGCTGCCCAAGAGGCAGTACACACAGGAGTTCAAGGCTGAGGCTATCA